>JBBTTM010000098.1:0-2141 GCA_038064255.1 Patescibacteria group bacterium
TGTGATACGAAGATTGACTTGAATGCTATAGGATGTTATATTCCATACATTATGTCAGTTTCAGAAACAGCATCAGATCAGGAAAAAAGAATTCACTAGTTGATTATGGATACTGCATCAAATGTTGGTGCACAACATAGATTGCCTGAGCAAATACATGTACTCGTAAAAGATGATGTCACAGGCTTAAAAATTGGATCATTTGTAGGAATTGAATATTTAGACGATGGAACTGGACGATTTATATCTACAAGAACTGCCATCTCCATTTTGAGAGATGGAATTCCCATAAAGGTCATCGCAGAAAAGCTTCTCTCCGATTGTCCTGGTACTGCATTGGTTTGCGACAAAGCGATAGCAGAAGAACTAAAAGCAGAGGAAGGTGTCGTTACTTGGCTCGAAGATGATCACTGTCAACTAGTTGGGGTAGGAAAAGGCACATTGGAAGTCTATGTACGGTATGACAGTGCCAATTACAATGGCACTCTGCCACCAGGCGTCGTCGGTTTGCAAAAGTATCTTTGAATTCTTTTTTTGACGCAATACTAAAAAATATTTTACTTTAGTGCTGGTCGTGCGCGGATAGTCCTAGCTCGGATAAAAAACAAAACGCCCCCTGGTATCTTTTAGAAAAGACCCGTTGAGGGCGTTACAGTCAATGGACACAGTTAAAGAAGCGAAAGGACAGTCATTACTTGTATTGTATGATTTGTAATTAGTGATAGTGGTTCGTAATGGTGAGAATTTCAATAGTCTTGTGGTCTTCATGGAAAAAGAAGATCGCGCGGAATTTGAGATCAATGCGAAAACTATAGATGCCATGCTCTTTAGGTTCTAGGATTTCGGTATTGAGGCTCGGATGCCGGGGATTTGTTCGAAGAAAAGCAATTTGTTTTTCCCATTTTTTCAATAATCCATGTTTTGAAAGGATAATAATCTGCCTGGGGGAAAGCGGCAGGATAGTAAACATAGGTTATTTCGAAAAATAGGAACTTTCGGAAAGTCCTGTTTCCAAGTCTTTGAGAAAAGACTTTGAGTATTTTTTTGTTTGTGCAAATTCCTTAAGAATCGTTGATTTTGATCTTGTTTGTGGCGACGAAAAAGGAAATGTCGCAGCATCCTGAAGCAATGCTGGTTTATGGGAAACGAGGCGGATCAGAGAACGGAAAAGCTCGCTTCTATTGGCAAAGCCGTAGCGAGCGATAAATGTATCGATCATGCGGACGTTTTCAAGTGGGAGAGAGATATTGATAGTACTCATAGTATGCATACTATAACAAGCTTTGCCAAAGATTGTCAAGATTTTATAAAAAACAAACGCCCTCATGGATTTCTTAAATTTCTTTACAAGAAAACCCATAAGGGCGGATATGAAACTGTTTGTTTTGTCCCTTTCGGACGCGTGTGTCCGGGGGACGAGGGCAAGTTGAGTGGCAGATTTTTACTCCACAAACGGAATTCCACGAAGAACTGCCTTCACTTCATTGTACGAACTTTCATCTATCGCGAGCGGCTGGAGAAGGCCCGTAGTTTTTACGTATTCAACATAGGTGAGACCTTTTTGTGCAGCCTCCCAGATGAGCGCTTCGCGTTCCGCGAAGATCTTTGAATCGAGCAGGTCATAGCCTAAGCCAAAGCGGTAATGGATGAAATACAACGCAGCGATAGTGCCGCGGAAAGGTTTATTGCTATTGACGAGGATCGACCGTTCATCTGTATTAGAGACGATGAACGAAAAGTTCGTCAGGAGGTTGAATTCAGTTTCCGTGTATCCGAGAGATACAGTTTCAGTCGGGCGGTCTTTCAGGATATACAGCACAACCCGTGTGAAGTTCGATTTGAGTTTGACCGGTTGATTGGAAATATTCACAATGACCGTATTGATTGTCCAGAGGGTCGCAGCTTCGTCTTTATGTAAGCGCACCTCTTGCTCAGTCATCATGCGTATGCCATTTGTTGCTGCCCATCCGCCCTTGCTGTCAATCTTGATGTAGGCAATGATAAATCCGGTGATGATGACTGTAGCAATGATCGTGACGTTTTTGTTTACAAATGAGATGAAACGATTTTGTGCTCTCATGGGAAGAATTCCTTTCACGGATAGAATACGGAATCTGACCTCGTGTCTGCTCTTTGGCCAG
>JBBTTM010000098.1:2241-5333 GCA_038064255.1 Patescibacteria group bacterium
AATTCCTTTCACGGATAGAATACGGAATCTGACCTCGTGTCTGCTCTTTGGCCAGTGGATAGACGATATTTCTTTGATAATGTGCCACCCTATAGTGCGGATTGTAGGCTGATAAAAATGTGAAGTCAATCTCGTGAATGAGATGATTAACTTCACAAGGACTGTCCTTGTGAAGACTTGCACGGACATCTGGGAAAACTGAGGCTGGAAGTTGTCAAGTCGTGTGCGGTCGATCACGAGTTGACAAGGTACGAGGCTAGAAGAAGAAAAAAAATCCTTCGGATGGTTTTTTGATAGACCAGCCTTTTTTGAAGGATCTGTTATTGAGAGGATTTATGGATCCAAATAGTTAGATAGTTTCCATCGGGAGTTCGGGGATGGGTTCGGTGACTCTGTCCATACTTGATGGAAGGAGGCGGATTCGAGGGTTTAATACGCTCATAATATGATTATCCGGGTCGTCTGCTTCGAGAATCCCGCGGATCTGCTGATCTATCAGAGAAAAATGAATGCTCGAGAGTGAAACGTCGAGGGACACTCTTACTTCATCTGCTTGTGAGTTTCGTTCTGTAGTCCATAGAAATGTATGGTTCATACCGCTTGGATCATATTTACTTCTTATACGTCCAACAGAGGGATTTGACGTTTTTACCCGATCATCAAGTGATGGCCTCATCGAATTGCTTACGGCCAGAACTGAACCAAGGCGGGGGTGATCAATATGCATGCCCTTTGGTGTGACTGAAATCCGAAAGAGATTTGCACGATGAAATATATCATGGAGCGTATACTCGTCGAGTGTGTTTCGAACGCGTCGTGTGACAGGATCGGGAGAGAAGGAAAAGAGCGGGGAAAAAGCGTAAGTTTCAATATGTATATTCGTTTTTTCCTGAGGTAGTGAATCCAAGAAACGATAGCGAGCCTGAAGAAAAAATTGGGGAGGAAAACGCGGATCAAAAATCGCATCTGTGTTGACATGGAGGGTCATAGATTGACCATCATGGGTATAGAAAGGTCGTACGGGTGATCCGCCGAGATCAGGCCTGAGTGGCTTAGGTGGGGCAAAGAGTAATGTGCCGGTCATTTCTGGGTGAAACATAGGAGTTAAACTTGCAAGGCCTCCCCTTGCGAGGCTCCTTGCGAGGCTACAAGAAGTGGGCGAATTGCTGTAGGATTTTCTGTGGAATCATAGAGAAAGATGGATGGAGCTTCCCCGGGGTTTGTTCGACTATCGGTACATGCGTGAGACCAGGCAATATCCGCATGTGAGAAAAAAGCTTCAGCTGCTGCTACTTGGTCAAATCCTTTCTGAGATGGTACATCTGATGATGGCTCCAAAGAATTTGGTAAGTCTAATCGCGCTACGCCCATGCAGATCTGTGAATGATCGTCGCATTCCTGAAGTTTGCTAGCGTACCGAAGTGCAGCAGAAGTGAAACCATCATTCCCCTGAGAATCGGTGGTATTCGTGAGGAGTATCCCAAATTCTCCGTCGCTTAGTCTCACTGCAATATCTGCAGAGCGAAGTGTAGCTTCGATACACGCGATCATCTTCTCTTGTTTGTCTGTTTGTCCTTGATCTGGTAATGTAAGTTTCCCGGTGGCATGGAGGGATTGTGAGACGATAAGAAATCCTATTGGTCTCCTATCTCTTGCCGCGGAAGCGACGAGTGTAGGCAGAAGAGCCAAAAAAGTTTCCCTGCTTTGGATATTGGTTAACGTGTCCTGTGGTGATGGTGCTTCTGAAACGAAGAACGTCATTCCAGTTCGTTTACCTGTATTATCATTTTTTTCAAAGGTGAAACGCGGGGTGACATGCAGAGGTTTGGTTTTTTTGTCTTCGATACTTATTCCATTTAACAAAACAGAATGAGAGACTTCAGATGCCTTGCTAGTTCTATTTAATTGTGCTGCCCGAATAAGAGCTTTTTTTTGAGGGCGTGTAAGAGTTGGGGGGGTACCGTGTATGAGGTCCATGCCGTAAGTAGCCGCAAGAATGAGTGCGTTTGGATTTTCAGGTGTGATCGATTTATTTCTCAATGAAAAATAAAACTGTGCTGATCCTCGATATAATTCTGTTGACATGATCGTAAATAATTTTTGGCAGAAAATGGTATTGTACTATAATTTTATTTTGGTAAAGCGATCGGTTCATGTGTGTATGTTTGTCACAAAGTGACACATGAACCGATCGGGTCGAACATAGTGCGCGCGAGAAAAAAATTAAGGTCTCCGGGTTTGGGTCGGCGAGGGAGCGGGGGCGGACATGATTTCGCCTTTATAGACTTCGTTAACTTGAATTTTTCCGTTTGATGAAGCCCAAACGCTTGGACCATCCTTCATCCAACAAAAATTGCCTATCATCCCTATCTGGACCTCTTTCCCATTGGGGAGAGCAAATGGATCAATTCCAGGAAGTGCGAGGATAGTGATTTTTTCTCCGTCCCAGGAAAAAAATGTCTGCCCAACCTGGAGAAATCCATCCTTTCTAATTTTCCAGATGAATTTCTTTTCGTTTTCTTTTAATGGACAGAGGGATACGCCATTCATTTGGGCAGCGGCGTTGATTGCGATCGTTGGTATTGGCGCCACAGCGGTCTGAGTAAGCCCGTTAGAGAGTATCAACTCCAATTCTGCAGAATGCGTTGCCAATGCCTTGAATGTAGCTGTCGCATTGGCGATTGTGATCGGCTTGCCGACAGTCTTTGTACCGACGAGATCGACGCCGCAGGCGGCGAGGACGAGAGCGACAATGATCGAAATGAGGGTGAACGATTTTTTTGACATTTTCCTTTATCTCCTTGATTTTTTGTGGCCCCGTGGCCGGATAATAGCCAGAAAGAAGTGGTTCTTTCCAGGTGTCATCCGACCAGGAGGGTAAAGGAGGAAAAAGAAATATACGCGCACATGGTAAGGTGCCACATTTTTAGCCTCAACAGTCCTCGTTTCTGAAGGGAGCGAGAGTAAAAGCGAGCATCAGAAACAGCCAAAAGAGGCTGTTTGAGAATACCTAAATTATACACATTTCGTGCGTATTTGTCAATACTACAGGCTATTTTTATAAGGCCAGGCCTTTCCTGCCGGAGCCAAGC
>JBBTTM010000098.1:5433-7336 GCA_038064255.1 Patescibacteria group bacterium
GCTGTTTCAAGGCCTGGCCTTTTACGTTGAGTATTTGGAAGATCCCTCGGCTTCGCTCGGGATGACAACAGTACTTGACACCCTATATGAAACCAATATAATTATAGTTATTATGAACGATACACTGATCTTTCAGGTTCCTATGTCTCGAAAACTCCGCGATGCGGCGCGTGCAGCCGCAAAAGAGCAGGGATTTTCGTCGCTCCAGGAGTACGTGCGGGTGATGGTGAGCAAACTGTCTCGGAAGGAAATTAACCTTCATGTGCACGCTCCTGTTCAGCTGTCTCCTAGAGCGATAAAACGATATAATCGTATGGCAAAAGAAATAGAGGATGGGAAGAATATTATTCGAACGAAAAACCTCGACGAATTATTTGCTGTACTTCATTCATGAAAATTTATTTGAAGGTGAAATTCCTTAAGTCGTATAAGAAACGATTTTCTCATCTCCCAAGCATCCGAAAAAAGATTGATACCCGCATAGAATTGTTTCAGATGAATCCTCAGAATCCAGTACTCGGTGATCATGAGTTAAAAGGGTCAAAAGTAGGATATCGTGCATTTTCGTGCACTGGAGATGTGCGGATTGTCTATTTTATCCAAGATGATATTGCGTACCTTATGGATATTGGCACGCATAATCAGGTGTACTGAGTTTCATAAGGCCAGGCCTTCTCTGACGAGGCCAAGTTATTTCAAGGCCTGGCCTTGAGAGGAAATAAAAATGGTGCAGGCGAGGCGGGGGATCGTGAGAAATGGTCTCTCAGTCATGGATCCACCACCTCGTCTGCAAAATAGGTTGCCGAAAATGAGAATCATTAGGGAGCGGGGGGGAGGAGGCCGCGCTCAATCAGGAGCTTTTCAAATGCTTCGAGTCCCTCCAGGGCCTCTTTCATGATCTGTGCATTGGGATTTTTGATCAACTTGAGCGATTTTTTGATATTTTCGATGTATTCTCTTAATGCATCGCCGACGTTCTTTGCAGTGCACTCTTCATCAAGGTATTTACTCAGATCAAAACGCTTACCCAATACAACAAAAACTCCAAGTATATTGCATTTGTACTTTGGAGGATTTCCAACAAAATGAATTGATGTCCATGTAGTTGATGGCCCTTTAGATACCACTGCTTGACCAGAGCCAATTGGCTTCTTGGAGACATCAGTTTGCGTTTGAGCGGGCACTGCGGCGTGGGCGACCTGGATGGATTCAATGGCTTCGCTGATTGCTTGAAGAGCCGGCTTCGCGAGCGGTTGGATCATGCTAAATAAAACTACGGCGACGATCGCCACGAGAACCGTGGGGATCACGATGATACTGAGTTTATTCGTTGCAACGTACATTTCAGTACTCCTTATTCAGATTTTGATATATTTATCTACCTGTTTGATATATATTCTCCCGGAGAATATCAGGTACAGAAAGGGACTAAAAAGATAATCCACTTGTGTCCCTGATATTCTTTGATTCTTTTTTTCGGCTTGGTAAAGAGCGAACTGGCGCATGGTCTTTCGCATACGAAAGTATCGCCGTCTGCCTCGGACTATACGCTTTTCTTGGGGAATTGTCTATATTACAGGATATTATTTTATATCCTCTTCTTCAAGTTTCTTGCTAATGCTATGTAGAATTCCTGAGTGGAGTGTCGCCCAGAGCGCAGGAGATGACTGGAGTTCTGACTCGGGCGTAAGAGAGGCGAATGCGTCCTGCAGCGGACTTTTGACAATCGCTTCCATAAATTGTACTCCAGTCGTGTGTAGTCGTTTACTCTCTTTTTGTATCGTTTGCACTATCAGTTCTTTAGATTGGAGGAGGAGGACATCTGCCCAGAGCGAGAGGTAAAAATAGAAAAGTTCCGGCTTGGAATTTTTAATTGTCACGACCGAGACCCACCCGTAGATGG
>JBBTTM010000099.1:0-4038 GCA_038064255.1 Patescibacteria group bacterium
ATCCTTGATCTTGATGGTACGACAGTTCCTCACGGTCTTAACTCTCACCCAAGTGTTCGGGTAAAATTTGCAATAAAGAGTGCTCAAGAATCCATAAAAGTGTCCATAGCTACTGGTCGTCCACTCAATATTTCTAAACCGATTATTCGAGAGCTTGGTATCACTGGGCTTTGTTCTGTACACGATTCTACACAGTTCTATGATCCGACCAAGGATGAAATCACCGATGTTGTTACTTTGCCAAAGGAAAAAGCAGAAGAAGTAGTAAAGTTACTTTTAAAAGATAATCAAAGTATTCGTATTGGCATCAAAGATGATGAGATTGTGCATACTGGCAGGAGATTGCCCGATGAAGTCTGTGACATAGCAGTACCGGATTTACCGGAAGAGATTGTCGATTCATACATAGAAAAAATTTCTAAAATAGCTGGGGTCTATGTGCATAAAATTCCTGCGTGGACTACAAATTTGTTTTGGTTTGTGGCGACTAGTTCGGTAGCGACGAAGCTTCACGCGGTCATAAAAATTGCAGAAATAGAAAAGATTAAACCTTCAGAGATCATCGGCATAGGGGATAGTTACAATGATTATCCGCTACTTTCAGCATGCGGGCTTAAAATTGCGATGGGGAACGCAGTTCCCGAGCTTAAAGCCATAGCTGATTTTATAGCACCGTCGGTAGATGAAGATGGGGTAGCAGTGACGATAGAAAAGTTTATATTGAATCAATAAATTTATCCTAAGTTTCTCTTCTGACTCACGTTTCTGTATAATCCGTAGTAATGTAGGAATAATGAATTATGTCATCGCGAGACCGTTCTGACGGCGTGGCGATCTTTATTATTTTATGAAATTCTATATAAAAACCTTCGGTTGCGCGGCGAATGAGGCAGATAGCGAGCGGATTGCAAGTCTGTACGCTTCTCGTGGATATACAAAAGCGCGGTCCATGAAAACGGCAGATGATGTCGTCATAAATACCTGCATGATCCGCGAAAAGGCAGAGAATAAGGCTTATGGGCTTGTGTATAATCTCTCAAAAGAAAAAGAGAGGCGTAGACTTCTCGGTGGCACATCACTCAAGATCGTTGTGACTGGGTGTATGGTCGGTATGGCGACGAGGGAAAAAACAGGAAAGATGCTTTTGAGTATCAAAAAAAAGATGCCATCAGTCGATGAATTTTTGCCGATAGAGGAGGTGGGATTCGATTTTGCTCCGATCCGGATAGACAAAAAGCACGCGTGGGTGCCGATAAGTAACGGATGCAACAATTTCTGTACGTTTTGCGTCGTGCCATTCACCCGGGGAAGGGAGATCAGTAGGCCGTACCAGGATGTACTACTTGAATGCAAAGAATTATTGGATAATAAATATACTCATATTACGTTGGTTGGGCAAAATGTCAATTCCTACGGCGCTGATCTCCTATTGGGTACAGAAAATGTTCAGGTGCTTCGGGATGTGGGAAAGCCGTTTTTTCAATCATCGAAAAACACAGATGTACAACAGGTCAAGTTCAATGGGAAATCAATAAAACCAACATATGTGAAACATCTGGGTCGATTACGGATTCCAACGGTATTTCCTCAGCTACTGGATGAAATTTGTCAACTAAAAGGCTTAGTGGAACTTGATTTTATTTCCAGTAACCCCTGGGATTTTTCCGACGATCTTATTAAAGTCATTGCAAAAAATAAAAAAATTTCTCGACATATTCACCTTCCGGTTCAGTCAGGAGATAACGCCATGCTTCGAAAAATGAACCGGTGGTACACAAGAGAGGAATATATTGATCTCACCTCAAAGCTCAAAGCTCAAATTTCAAACCTGACGATAAGCACGGATATTATTGTCGGGTTTTGTGGAGAGACAGATGCGCAATTTCAGAATACCGTCGATCTTGCTCGCACTGTCGGATTTTCAAAAGCGTATGTATCGATGTATTCGGATAGATCTATGACTGCGGCCCATAAGGCATTTACAGATGATGTACCGCACGTAGTAAAGAAAAAGCGATGGGCAATGCTCGAAGAAGAGATAAATAAGACCAATATCAGAAACGGTACATTCCGCTAATATGAAAAAAAAGAAACTTCTTGTCATCTGTGGTCCGACTGCAACGGGAAAAACGAGTCTTGCCGTATCTCTTGCCAAGAAATTTGATGCTGAACTCATTTCTGCTGATTCACGGCAGGTGTACAAAGACATGGATATAGTGACTGGAAAAGACCTTTCGGGAAAAGAAATCATAGAAAAACTTCGGCTTTCCGTGAGACATAGCGACCATGAGTATTCTCTTGTTCCTTACATGTTTCATGATGTCCCTTTGTGGATGTGTGATGTAGTATCCCCCAATGAAGATTTTTCAGTTTCACACTACCAGGGTCTTGCAGGAGCTATTATTAGCGATATTCAGAACAATAGAAAATTTCCTATAGTTGTTGGTGGAACTGGATTATATATTCGTTCCATTCTTACACCCTTTGAAACAGCTTCGGTTGCACCGGATGAGCATCTTCGTAAAGACCTGGCTCAAGTATCTCTTGAAGAATTGCAAAACAAGCTACTGGAGGTCGATTCTGAGACGTTTAAAAATCTCAATGAGTCAGATAGGAAAAATCCCAGGCGATTAATTCGCAAAATAGAAATTTGTCTCTCGCAAAAAAAGTTA
Source organism: Patescibacteria group bacterium (assembly GCA_038064255.1). Classification (GTDB taxonomy): domain Bacteria; phylum Patescibacteriota; class Microgenomatia; order UBA10105; family UBA927; genus JACREM01. The sequence continues at coordinate 2,673 of JBBTTM010000099.1, forward strand.
TTGAAAAATGATATGAAAACTGATTTCGATCTGCTCTTGATTGGACTCACTACATCACTGGGAAAAATATATAAACAGATAGATGCAAGAGTAGACGCGCGGATAAAATCCGGTGCATTAGATGAAGTAAAGAAGATGCAAACCCTATATGGTTTTGATATTCCATCCATGACTGGTCTCGGATACAAAGAGTGGCGGGAGTATTTTGTAAAAAAATCTGATCAATCTGTTATCAGTGAATGCACTCAGCGCTGGAAATACGATGAACATGCGTATGCAAGAAGGCAGATGACCTGGTTTCGGAGAGAAAAGGATATTCATTGGTTTGATATTGAAGATCCTCAGTATGAAAAAAACATAGATTCACTTGTCAGCAAGTGGTATACTGAAGAAAAGAATTCTGTCATTGCGAGCTCCGCTTAGCGGGGCGTGGCAATCTTCTACAGAATTACTATATATTAAAATGCAAACACGATTTGAAATTACGTTTAAAACAATTCTCCAGACGCTCGGTCTTCTTGTTGGATTTTGGCTTGTCATTCAGCTGCAGGATATTCTTTTTTTGCTCTTTATTTCTTTTATCCTCATGTGTGCACTTGGGCCGATTGTTGATGCCATGGAACGGATAAAATTTCCGAGGATTGTCAGCATCGCACTTATCTACATTGTTATTTTTGGTCTTTTTGGCGTTTCATTTGCAGGTGCACTTCCGTCTCTCGTTTCTCAATCAGTCCGATTTATACAGGATCTTCCGATGTTTGCGTCACGGGTATTGCCGACGTTAAATATCGATGCAAATGCTATCAGCCAACAGATAGCTCCGGTTGGGGAAAATATAGTTCGGGTTACAGTCGGATTATTTTCAAACGTTATTACGACACTTACCGTTCTTGTCTTTGCATTTTATTTTCTTCTTTCCCGTCATAAGCTTCAGTCGGTGCTCGACACACTCGTGGGAGTTTCTCTATCGCTTCGTGTTACGACAATCATTTCACATGTGGAAAAACGGTTAGGAGCATGGGTATTGGGAGAATTTTTCCTTATGCTCTGTATCGGAGTATTTGTGTATATAGGACTTTATTTTCTCCATGTGGACTTTGCACTTCCGCTTGCAATCATTGCAGGAATATTGGAGATAGTACCGATCATTGGGCCTATTTTATCCGCTGTTCCTGCAGTTCTTGTAGCCTTTTCGGTCTCTCCATTTTTAGCTCTCCTTGTAGTGGTACTTTTTATTGTGGTTCAACAACTGGAGAATAATCTTATCGTTCCGTTAGTCATGAAAAAAAGCGTAGGATTGGCTCCACTTGTTACAATGCTCGCACTTATGATTGGTGCACGATTTGCAGGAGTCATCGGCGCGATG
>JBBTTM010000100.1:0-1103 GCA_038064255.1 Patescibacteria group bacterium
CACCTCTTCCATAAGAGGAGTAATTTCCGACAAGAAAGTGGCGCTTGCCGTTATCTCCCTTGCCTGTTCCAACACCTTTTCCACAGGTATTGGGCAACATTCCTCCGTGCCGTCTTCCTTTGCCAACACGGCAAACGAACCACAAAACAACCCTGCCAACAACAACATTCCAACAAAAAATAATTTACGCATTTTTTGCTCCTTATGAAATTGTCAACGAGCCAGTTTCTGTTTTCGTCCTTTTGGACTCATCAGTCAAGATCAACATCTTGAGAACAGAGGCAAGATTTTTTAATTCTTGCCTTTTTGGGAATTTCTGTTGCCGGCATTCCCTTGCCCGCCCAATGGGACTTATCAGTTTCTTAATCTGTGGTTTTTTCTCCTGAAAAAGTTAAAGTTAAAGTCATTTAGCAGCTCAACCTCTTAATCTCGCCCTTTATAGAGATCGTGGGTCGATGCCATTTTCCTCCGCCGCCTTTTCTGGTGAGGAACATAATATCCGGCATGGATATCAGTTCCCCCAAATTCCTCCCCGCAACTTTTATCTCGCGAGGGAGCGCCGAAATATGCCGCTGATAGTCAGACCCCGTTGGCCGACATAACTCGGCGTAATTCCAGCCGTTGTACGACTCCTCCAGCGACGGCATATAGTGCATGGGATTCTCGTCTATCAACAGCGAGAATGGTGGTACTCTGTACATTGCGAATGTACAAGTCCCATACCCTCTGTTATTCCATTCTGCCTTCTCAATCACTATGGCCTCCCACCATCTTTGCTGCCGGAATACCCACCGCCGCAAATCAGTGGACTCTTCAACAGTGAGTCCCGCCTCCTTTGCATTTTTCGCAAAATCGGCCCAGACTGTCAAAAGACCCCGCACCTCTGTGCGGTTTAGTTTTCTGCCCATTCTGCTGGAATGGGACATTTCATTCTCATTAACCTCCCAAATGCCCTTTTTCATCTTCTACCCTCCAAATTATTAAAATGTAAAGAACTATCCTTGGGAAAACATTTTCCCTTTTCTTCAATCTGCCCATTAGTATACACAAGTGAATTATTTTGTCAAGCGGTTTTGACATATTGCTACACAACCAACGGCAAA
>JBBTTM010000101.1:0-7230 GCA_038064255.1 Patescibacteria group bacterium
CGCATAACGCATAACGATATAATATATAACTATTCCTGCCCGGAAAAGGAGTCTTCATATGTCTCAGGATGCAAAACTTCAGGTGATTCGGCTTGCCATGGAGCAGATCGAAAAGCAGTATGGCAAGGGCTCAATCATGCGGCTTGGCGAACAGGCAGGAAAAATGGCAATCGACGTTGTCTCTACAGGGTGTCTCCCTCTGGATCTTGCACTTGGCGTTGGCGGTCTTCCGCGAGGACGGGTGATCGAGATTTATGGACCCGAGGCATCAGGGAAAACGACAGTGTGTCTTTCAACTATCGCCGAAGCGCAAAAAAACGGAGGAGTTGCAGCATTTATCGATGCAGAACATGCGCTCGACCCTCAGTGGGCAGAGACGCTTGGCGTAAAGTTAGATGATCTTCTTATTTCTCAGCCGGATACGGGAGAGCAGGCGCTCGAGATTGCAGAGACGCTTATCAGAAGCGGCGGGATAGATATTATCGTTATAGATTCTGTTGCGGCTCTTGTCCCCAGGGCCGAAATAGAAGGAGAGATGGGAGATTCCACCATGGGACTTCAGGCTCGGCTTATGTCTCAGGCGCTTCGAAAACTTACTGCAGTCATTTCGAAATCAAAGACTATCGTCGTATTTACCAATCAGCTTCGTCAGAAGATCGGGGTTATGTTTGGGAATCCCGAGACGACCACCGGTGGTATGGCACTTAAGTTTTATGCGAGCATCCGTATGGATTCACGGAAAATTGAAAGCCTGAAGGATGGCGATGTTGTCATCGGAAGTAGACATAGAGTGAGAGTCGTAAAGAACAAAGTCTCTCCGCCATTTCGGGTTGCAGAATTTGATGTCATGAGTACTGGAATATCAAAGGAAGGTGCGCTCATCGACGTTGGCGTTGAGTATGGCATACTGACAAAATCCGGAGCGTTCTTTAAGTACGGTACGCAGATGTTGGGACAGGGGAGAGAAGCATCAAAATTGTTTTTAAAGGAAAATCATAAGCTAAACAAAGAAATTTCTGAGGAGATTTGGAAAAAAGTCAGATCCGGCACGGTTCAGCCAAAAGTGGTCATCGGTACTGAAGAATAACGTATGGACGAGTCGGTCAATGCGGAAGTGTCATCAAAACTTCTCAACGCGGGATTTCGTTTTGTATCTATACGAAAGAGAAGTGAAAAGGAGATCCGGGAATTTTTGAAAAAGAAGGCATTGAGAATTGCCGGTGGACTCGCGGTTCTTGAAGAAGTTATAGAAAAACTACGCGGGTACGGATATATAGATGATTCGGTATTTGCTTCATGGGTGATTGAAAGTCGAAGATCTCATAACCCCCATGGGACAGATAGAATTGTCCGTGAACTGAAGAGTAAAGGAGTATCGAGCGATATCATCGGAGAGTCGCTTCAAAAACAGTCATCGGAAGCAAAGTCAGAAAAAGATCTTGCCCGCGAGGTCGCAGTAAAGATAGTTGGCCGGTACCAAGGACTTCCATTCCTAGAGAAAAAAAGAAAATTGTTTGGTGTGCTCGGAAGGCGGGGATTTTCTTTTTCTGTAATATCGAGCGTCGTTGACGATTTGGTATAAAAAAAGTACAATAGGGGTAGAATTACGTGTTTTAAAATCTGTATGATGTATACGAAGTATAAAAGCATTTCCGTCACATTGTTACGTGCTTTTCATCCCGAGATTATTGTCGGGTAATTCTTCGTTTTTTTACTTCATTCGTTTTTATTCCACGTGCATACATTCATACTTTTTATTGGTGAATTTTAAGGAGGCATATGTTTGACGTATTAAAAACACTTTCAAATTTAGTAAGGTCGAGAAAAGTTACAGTAAAAAAGAAGCAGAAAATATCGGTTATTGCACATCAGAATAAGCCGCAAGATTCCGAAGCTAAAGCGAAGGAAGAGCAGTCGATTCCGGTACCGATTAAGCCGGCCGTTCCCACACAAGCAATCTTAGATTCAGAGGTTCAGATCCGTATGGCGGAGGCGAAAGCCAGGGAAATTATCGTTGAAGCGAAAAACGATGCATTTAAAATGCGAAAAGACATAGAAGATGAGATGAGAAAAAAATTGGAGCTTATAGATAGGCGTGAAGGAGCTTTAGAAGAACGCGAAAAAGTTACCCGCGATCTGGAAGCCCGTGCAGAAAAAGTTCTCATTGATACGGAAAAACTCAAACAAGAACAGGTTGTAAAGCTTGAAAAATCCGCTCACCTGACAAAAGACGAAGCGAAGACACAAATTCTGACAGAGATTAGACTTCGTTTAAATGAAGATGTTGCAAAAGAGATTCGTGAATCAGAAGCAGAGGCACATAAACAATCCGAAGAAAAAGCGAAAGAGATACTGGTAGATGCCATGAAACACGGAGCGACAAATTATGTGACAGAGTACACGGTATCAATAGTGAAGATTACAGACGAAGAGATGAAAGGCCGGATTATCGGTAAAGAGGGACGGAATATCCGTGCATTTGAAACAGTAAGTGGAGTAGATGTGGATCTTGACGAGGAGGGGATCATCAGGCTTTCGTGTTTTGACCCTGTGCGCCGTGAGACTGCACGTATCGCGCTTGAAAGACTTCTTCGCGACGGTCGGGTTCAGCCCGGGCGGATAGAAGAGGTTATAGAACAGGTGAGAAAAGAACTTGAACGCATCATGTTTGAAGAAGGGCAGAAGCTCAGTCACTCTGTCGGTGTATATAATCTTCCGGCGCCGCTCATAGCACTTTTGGGACGATTTAAATACAGATTCTCCTATGGGCAAAATATGATTGCACACACTCTGGAAGAGACAAAGATCGGTATTGCGCTTGCACACGAAGTAGGTGCGGATGTAAATATCGTACGACTCGGGTGTCTTCTCCATGATATAGGGAAAATTGTCATGGATAAGGAGGGGAGTCACATTGACCTGGGAGTAGAGCTTCTCAAGCGTTACGGTATCCCACAAAAAGTCATAGACTGTGTCGCTCAGCACCATGAGGATACGCCTTTTACATCATCTGAATCCATGCTTGTATATATTTCAGATGCAATCTCCGGCAGTAGACCCGGGGCGAGAAATGAAAATTACGAAGAGTATACAAAACGTCTAAAAGATTTAGAAGATATTGCAAAATCGCATCCGGGTGTCAAAGAAGCGTTTGCATTTCAGGCAGGCAGAGAACTTCGTATAGCAGTAGATCCGGGAAAAGTAGATGACGCGACTGCGACAATCATGGCATCTGAGGTAAAAGACGAGGTAGAGAAAAAACTCACGTATCCGGGCCAAATAAAGATTACTGTTGTTCGCGAACTTCGTGCTACCCAAACCGCAAAATAAATGCGTCAAATCAATATAAAATTTTTGATATATTGACAGGACGATCTAAAGTCTCTACATTTTGTCATAGAGATTGATATGACACCCTAGACTTCACTGTCAGGCGTGTATCAATCATTCATCTGTCCCGAAGGAGGTGAATGTATATGACAAAAGCAGATTTAGTCGAGGTTGTTGCAAAGAAAGCAAGTCTCACTGCAAAAGCAGCACGGGAATCAGTTGCAGCTGTATTTGGTGCAGTCACAGACTCACTCAAAAAAGGAGAAAAAGTCGTTGTGACAGGGTTTGGTACTTTTATGGTCCGAACTCGTAAAGCACGAACAGGTAGAAATCCACAGACAGGAGCGCCGATCAATATTCCGGCACGAAAAACCCCGGGGTTTACAGCAGGGAAAGCGCTGAAGAAAGTTGTACGATAACCACAACAAAAAGAGGAGTACCTAGGCAGAAGCACAGTGCTTCTCTTTTTGGTATACTGAAGGCATAAATGTATGGTAATTTCCGTCTCGAATCTTCGTAAAAACTATCAGGTATACCAAAAACAGCCAGGCGTGTTGGGTTCTGTTAGATCTTTTATTTCGCGAAAATATTCCGAAGTACACGCGGTAGAAGACATATCTTTCGATATTGACGAAGGTGAGCTCGTAGGTTTTATCGGTCCCAATGGAGCTGGAAAAACGACGACACTCAAGTGTCTTTCCGGACTTCTCTATCCGTCTTCAGGAACTGTTACGGTGTTAGGATTTACTCCGTTTGAGCGAAAAGATGTATTTCTTAAACAAATTTCTCTTGTCATGGGACAGAAAAATCAACTCTGGTGGGATATACCTGCGAGTGAAACATTTCTTTTAAATAAAGAAATTTATGAAATTTCAGATGAGCAGTACAAAAAAAATTTATCAATTCTTGTGGATCTTCTGGATATCGGAAAGCTGCTTCATGTTGCAGTTCGTAAATTGTCCTTAGGAGAACGTATGAAAATGGAGCTTGTTGCCGCTCTTCTGCATAGTCCAAAAGTTTTGTTTCTTGACGAACCGACTATCGGACTTGATGTGGTGATGCAAAAACACGTACGTGATTTTATAAAAGAGTATAACCAGAAACAAAACGCTACTGTACTTTTGACGTCGCATTATATTGAAGATGTGCGAAGGCTTGCCAAGCGAGTTATAGTGATAGATCACGGAAAATTGTTGTTTGATGGAAACTTTGAAAGTTTGGTGAAGAAATTTTCTCCCTATAAAATTATTTCTGTGATTTTAGATGCGAAGGTCGAAAAGAAAAAACTTCAGGAGTTTGGTGAAGTTGTTGTCGATGATTATCCCAAGGCAGTTATTCGTATAAAACGAACGGATGTAAAAAGCGCGGCAGCAGCATTACTGCATGAGTCATTTGTTGCAGATGTAAATATCGAAGAACCTGCGGTTGAAGATATTATTCGAGAAGTTTTTCACGGTGTCAAGGCATAATATATGAGGCACTGGAAAATATTTATTCTCAATTTTGAGCGTGTACTGGAATACAGAGGCACTATTTTTGTCTGGTTTCTTATATCTTTGTTTCATCCTCTTTTATATCTTTTGTTTTGGGTTCAAGTTTTGCCAAATATTCCTTCCGTTGGTGTGTTTTCTATACAAACGTATTATCTTCTGTTTATTATTGCAGGAGGGTTTCTCTTCATTCACGTAGAGTCTGATTCAAACGAGGATATTAGACAGGGTGGTCTGAGCGCATTTCTGCTAAAGCCATTATCATACTTTTGGTTTAAATTTTATAGCGAGCTTCCATGGAGGCTTATTCAGGGATTTTTTGGAGTCATATCTATCGTGTCGCTCGTTCAATTTTTTGGTGTATCTCTTGCGCTTCACTTTAATTTCACTAGCATCACCATTGCGTTGTGTACGTGGATACTTGGATATTTTCTTATGTTTTATTTTAAGATGTTTATACTACTTTCTGCCCTCTGGTTTACCGATACCGGAGGATTAAAACAGTTAACAGAAGTTATTGTTCTTATTTTGTGTGGCTTTATCGTTCCTATATCTTTTTTTCCACAGTGGCTAAAAACTGTTGCACTTTTTTCACCGTTCCCTTATATGATCTACTTTCCTGTTCTCTTTCTTATGCAGGGTCATGAAATGACAGAATGGATTAAAGTACTCATATTCCAGCTTGGTTGGTTGTGCATTTTTATTGGTCTGTATGGATATATGTGGAAAAAGGGGATACGTACCTATACCGCGCTTGGTCAATAGTATTCCTTTAGTAGATATGAAAAAATACCTAAAGATCTATCAGAGACTTTTGAGTATGAACGTCTCTATGCTTCTTGCATATACCGGAAATTTTATGAATAGCGTATTTGCGAGTCTTCTCTGGTGCGCGTTTTCTTTCGCATCTATCCTGCTTCTTACGTCACGCTCTCCTGATGTGTTTGGTTGGTCTCGAGATGAACTTATGCTGCTTACTGCTATGTACAGCGTAGTCGTGGGATTTGTTCATGTATTTATTACAAACAATATGTTTGAAATGGCACATGTCATACGATTTGGAAGACTTGATTCTATTTTATTAAAACCTATGGATTCTCAGTTTATGTTAAGCCTCAAAGAGGTGAATTATCCTACGGTTCCGCGGGTTTTAACCGGATGCATCCTCGTTGTTATTTTTCTTTTTCGGCTTCATATCTCTCCAACAATATCGGATATGGGTGTACTTATACTGCTATCATGTGCATCAATTTTATTTCTCTATTCGTTTTGGTTTACCGTCATGGTTTTTACTGTGTATTATCCCGAGCTTTGGAATCTTATTGAGCTTTTGGTTCATTTTAGCGATATCGCTAAGTATCCGGGAGAAATGTACCATGGACTCGGGCAATTTATCGTATTTCTTTTCCCTCTTACTCTTATAGTTACTCTTCCAACGAAGGCAGTATTGCGATCACTTCATTGGAGCGATGGTATTATATTGGTTTGTTTTTCAATAGGTTTTTTCCTTTTATCTCGAATTGTTTGGAAGCATGCATTGCGTTCTTATACAAGCGCGAGTAGTTGATTGACAATTCTCTACGTAACGATACACTTATACTATGGCAACAAAAAAGCATGTATCAGTTCTGGATACTGACAGTGCGGATCCGAAAGTAAATAAGAAAGAAGAACGCCGTCCGTCTATGATGCAGGTGGTAGAAGTGGTGGATGAAAACGAAACTCCGGGTGAAAGTACATCTCAAGCTCCTCCGGGATTCTCCGAGACAAGTCACTCTGACGATTCGTTTGATTCCCAAACCAATGAGGTACTGGAGGAAAAAACTGAAAGTAAGAAAGAATCCATAGAAAAAAATGTCAAGGAATCTCCAGGATGGAATGATGAAAAGCCATCAGGGGAAGAACCGAGAAAAAATAACGATGCTGTTATGGCAGAATTGTTTGGTAATAAAGATGCTGCTTTTGGTGCAGAAATTACTTCTCATACAAAGAAAAATCCGATGATGTATGTCATGTGGGTTATTGCGGGTATTGCAGCAGCCGTACTGGTCGGTGGATCTTTATTTGCATTTGCTAAAAAATCTACAAAGTCTGTCTCATTCGTTCCGACACCGACAGTGGCTCCGGAACCTACTGCGACACCTACTCCTGCACCGGTCAATAAACTTGATTTCACGATCAAGGTATTTAATGGCAGCGGGGTTAAAGGTGCCGCCGGGAAGATGAAAACGGTTCTCGAAGACAAAGGATATAAAGTGATTGAAACGGGAAATACCAGCGATTTTAATTATCCGACGACTGAGGTGTATGTGAAAGAGGGTAAGGAAGACTTGCTTTCTTCTCTTGTATCAGATCTGAAAGATTCATATACACTCGGTACTTCTGCGGCTACGCTTGAAGCAAGCGCTTC
>JBBTTM010000102.1:0-6066 GCA_038064255.1 Patescibacteria group bacterium
GCAATTGGCCTCGAACAATAAAAGTTTTGTTAAACCCTGAACCATTATTCTTACCATGCTTGACAAAGGATGGGGGAGCTAGTTTATAGTATGTATAGCATGAACTTCACGCAGTTTGTAGAAAAACATTCACTCTTTATTACACTTCTTGTTTTATTCCTTATTATCGGCGCCTTAGACATCGTGGGTGTTGACAGCATGATGTACAAACAGATCTGTTCTGCATTTTCTCCGATCACTCTCTCAGCGTGTACCGACTACTACGACGTTCCGATCTGGCAGGTGTATCTTTCTGTCGCCCTCTTGGCCGCGCTCTATCACGTCCACGCCGAGCTTCGCATCACGAACAAGCACCTCAAGAAAAATTAAAATCCGAGGCACCACCTACGTTATAGTACATTTTTGTCATCCCGAGCGAAGTCGAGGGATCTTCCAAATGCTCATATAATATCTATTGATATTCATATTAGAGACCTGGCTTTATAAATTTAAAGCTATTTTACTGTATTTTAGCCTCAAGATATATCCTATAACTCTTGACTTCTTCTTCTTCTGATAAGCTTCCAAAACTGGTACATCCGATAAACAAGCGTCATCATGCGACGCGTATTCTATTGCTGTATCGACATGAATTACCGCGTTTTACGCGGGCACATTTATAGGTTGCGGAAATGAATATTCTTTGATCGAATGAGTAGCGCATTGAGCATTACATCTTAGTGCTTAGCGCGCTACTCACGAAGAGAGCCGAATATTGAATTCGTCAAAAATTTACCACATATCAAAATAAAGGAGAAGAGAACATGAACCAACAGGATCACAAAGATCGAATGATAGTTGTACAAGAGAAAGCTTTAAAGATTGCGGATAAATATAAGTTTCCTCTGGTCGCGGAATACAAACTTTATCCATCTATAATGAGAACGAAAGTGGGCTTGTTCCTGCGTGTCGATCATGGAATACCCGCGGGTATGTATACTCCATTTGGTCTTTGGCAATGCTGGACGGTCGAAGGTGACCCGTCCGATGAGGCGAAAGAAGCTTTCATGAAAGAGTTCTTTACTTATCTTGGCCTGAGTGAGTATCACCCGGACCTTGATATGGTACTCTCTCTCGTCGGTTTTCGTAATCTGCCACAGGTAAGCTATCTACCTCAGGATGACTATGATGATGATGACATTGTGTTGAAACTTTGGGTTTCATTAGATTGATCACAACAATCATTCCGCAACAAATTTTTAAAAACCTCCGGCCTAAAACCATTCAAATGCCACGTGGATCGTGTGCATAGTCAGTTGAATGATTTTTACTAAGGAGGTTTTGTTTTGCCCATATTTATTGTTCTGACTTATACATGTTCTTGAGTATATTCTATTTGTGTATTAGACTAAATCTAGTTTAGTGTAATTCAATCGATTGAATTACAGTAACGAGAGAAGTATGACACAGGTCTCAAAATATCCTCTGAAAAAAGAAGTTGAACACGAGTTGTTTTCTCTGTTTTGGAATTCCATCTCCGATCTTCGGACAAAGTCTTCAGTCTCAGAATTTTTTTCCGATCTTCTTACAGACACAGAAGAAATTATGCTCGCTAAAAGATTCGCGGTGGCCCTTCTGTTATTTCAAGGAAAAAAGCCAATTGACATAGCGATGAGTATACATGTTTCATATTCGATGATTCGCGGAGTATCTTCGTGGCTCGATCGTGCAACGCCAAATACTATCGATCTTTTGGAGCGTGTCGTTAAACATCAGGCATGGCAATCGATAGCAGATAGCCTCGATGAAAGCATCGATCTTCTCCCTCCCCGGCGTGGATCTGATTGGTCTCGAGTTGGAAAGGAAAAATGGAAACGAAAAGCCGAGCGAAATGCGCATACTGTATTTCAATGATAGTGATGATGCTTGGGGTGAATACGGTACTTAATTAGTTTTAGTGTAATTCAATCGATTGAATTACACTAAAATCAAGACAAATATGAAGAGTAGAAGAATAGAATAAGTATTTGTTATCATTGTTAATATCATTTTAACTATGAAAAAGTTGTATCTGACTTCGTCTAAATTAGGTGGTCTACTTGATCTTCTCTCGGATTCTCCAAAGCAAACGAATCTTGCTTTTATTCCGACGGCAGGTGATCCGTATAAAGATCATTCGTTTGTGGATGAGGACAGAATGAAGCTTATAGATGAAGGGTTTAAGGTACAAGATGTTGATCTCAAAGGCATACAGACGGACGAATTGAGGAAAAAATTCAAGGGAATTGACGTTGTCTATGTCGCAGGGGGAAATACGTTTTATCTTTTGGAGAAAGTGTTGGAAAGCGGGTTTGATGTAGTGATAAAGGAGTTGATTGACAAAGGTGTGATATACGCCGGAGGGAGCGCTGGCGCAGTACTTGCCGGGCCTACCATCGAACCGGTAGATGCGTTTGATGATCCAAAAGCCGCACCACATCTGAAATCATATGCAGGACTTGGTCTTGTCGATTTTATTGTCTTACCGCATTATAAATCTGATCCAAAATACGAGGCGATACAAGAAAAAATTATTAGAGACTGGAGTGACAAAGGGTATAAAGTTATCCCGTTGACCAATGGCCAGGCTATACGGGTGATAGACGATTCGTACAAAATTATTGATGTCTAAGCGTATTCTATGATTTCATTTGTCTATTTTGATCTTGGCGGGGTGGTGATACAGGATTTTTCCGGGACGAATAAATGGGAGGAGTTAAAATCTGTCATAGGAATTACGCCGAAGAATCGAGTTGCGTTTGATGCTCTTTGGGCGCGCCACCAGGACAGGCTCGGCATTGATTTTGACGTAGACTGGTATATCCCAGAAATAGAAAAAGAATGCAATATTACTTTCCCAAAAAATTTCTCACTGCTGCATGAATTTGTAAATAGATTTGAGAAAAAAAAATCCATCTGGCCGATACTTGAAACAATCCACAAATCATATCGTATAGGTTTACTGACGAATGTATATCCGAAAATGCTCGACGAAATAAAAATGCGGAAAATACTCCCACCGATTCAGTGGGATGTCGTCGTAGATTCAAGCATAGTCGGATGTCAGAAACCTGATCCAAAGATATTCGCTATAGCGCAAAAGTTGTCAGGAGTGGAAAACGATCAGATACTTTTTGTAGAAAATAGCATTGAAAATGTTAAAGCGGCTACATCACTTGGCTGGAAAACATTTCATTACGATTCAACGAATAGTGAAATATCAAACACAGCCCTTCTCAAGTGCCTGTACTAATTGACGAAGATGTTGAGCGAATCGAAATCTCTTGTTGATATAGTTTGATATAGTCTGATTAAGTTTGATCATTGTATGAAATAGGACTGTGTTTAGACCGTCAGAATAGGATGTCAGAGAGGACCTCTCTGACAGAGCGTTTATACGCTCCAAAGTTAAAGTATGATATACTCTTTGTCATGTTGCATAAAGGTTTTTATTGTTGCTGTTGTCCATAGATTTTTGTGGGACAGATCGCGTATACATTTTCCGTCCCAAAGAGGACTGATTTTTAGTTTTAGGAGGAAAATACATGAATCATGAATTTTATATTCGACCAGAGTGGAGAGAGCGAGGAGTGGCATTTCTGGTAGCTCACCCAGATGATGAATCTTTAATGTTTGGGGCATTACAGTGTCTTTGTTGAAGCTGGTGTTCCTCTATCAGTTATCGCGCTTACGCGTGGTGAAAACGGGATCCCAAACGATGACCACATCACGACGTCGGAGGAGATGGGCAGACGGCGAGAAATAGAATTTAGAAAAGCTATTACATCTTTTGGCGGAGAACCCATACAATTAGGATTTCCAGATATGGGACTTACGTCAATTTGGAATAAAGATCCAAATCAGATCATCGAACCAGTCCTTGAAATAATTCGTCGTAGAGAATTTGGTGCTCTATTATCTTTTCATCCCTATGAAATTACCCCTCAGTTTGATCATCCAGATCATCGCATTGCAGGACTCGTAGTTCAAATAGTCGCTGCATCTGCGGATGTTGCTCATTATTTCCCGCATATCCCTGCGCTTGATTTTCGGCCTGATTTATTTTATTGGACGAGTGCAAAGACTCTTGCAAATCAAGTATTGGAATTAACACAGAAAGTCAGAAAAATGAGGAATAAGCATCTTAAAGCGAGATATTCATCACAGTTTTCAGAGGATGGAAAATGGCATATAATATTTGATAGAATTAGTCATGAGAAAAAGAAGCGTAAACACAATAAGTTGAGAAAGAAAAAAAGACATGTAGAGCGATGGTTTCAGGTTCGATAAATTTCCTTGTGTTACAATTCTTCCTATGACTAAAAAACGTGTTTTTGTTTTTGACCTGGACGGGGTGCTCGTCGCAAGCGAGAAGATGTGGCTCGAGACAGAGACTCGGTTTTTGCATGACATATTCGGCGATGGTATAGCAAATAAAATTGGTGACACCGTGGGCATGTCAGTCGGAGAAATATACAAAAAGGCAGTATTGTTTGGCACAACGTTTGATAAAGGAGAATACGACAGGCTTTGTCTCGAAGCGGCAAAACGTGTGTATAGTAAATGCCCGATAAGCGATGGGGTAGATGAACTGGTCGCATATTTATTGAAAATCAAATGGACACTCGCGCTCCTATCCGGTTCACCCATGTCCTGGATTGATCAGGTAGCTTGTCGGTTAAAATGGAAAGATAAGCTCACAAAAATAGTATCACTCAACGAACACACTGAACTTCGTATGAAGCCCTATCCGGATGGGTATCAATTTCTTATACAGGATCTTGGCGCACAAGCAGAGGATTGTGTTGCTCTCGAAGATTCCAATCCTGGCATCGCGTCAGCCAAAGCTGCAGGACTGTATACCATCGGCTATCGGGAACATCTCCCCGTAGGATATGAGCAACAAGGTGCAGATATATGTGTAAATACAATGCAGGAAATAGTTTCTATGCTGATGTTCAGAAATCAACGTTGAATTTATTCTCGCTTCTGACTTTGATTATATTTTTGTTTTGCTTGGTCGTAGCATTCGTTAAAAAGTTTGAGAGCTTTCTTTAATCCTTTCTCATTGAGATGGTATTTCCCCTCAAAATTTTTCAATGCGATAAGTTTTAAAATATTTAATTCATCGAATTGTGGAATGCCTCTATTTTGAGATGCAAACACATGTCTATTCGCGAGTTGCGCATCAACAAAGAAGGTGCTAAGTCTTGCGTCGATCTTTACGAATTGCCCTTGGCCCATTGGAAAGTTAAGTGAAAAATGTCTTTCCTTTGCAGTATTATGAAAATCTGTCATTACTGTCAGTAGATATCGCGTAATATCTAATCGGGTGCAGGGAAAAGTTTTTTGTTCTTCATCTTTTCCCGTTGGTTTCTTCAGATTTAGATCTGATCCTCCGTGAGTTTTCACTTTTTTATCCTCGAGAACATTCGATTGATGTTCATCGGCACTAAGTATTGCATCTCCGTCAGCTTTATACGCCTCATTAGGAAGAAGCTTCTCTGTATCGAAATCCTGAATGCGTTTTGCATGTGCCAAGAGAGAGGCAGAAGTAGGCATGATTATGTCAGGATTTAACAATGCAACAAGTTCTAGAATTCTCGCTATACTTTTATCTGAGCGCGGGTCAGTAAATGTTTTGTGGAGCATAAGCAAGAGCACGTCAGGCTCCATAGACTTGATTTGTTCCATCATCTGAAGATGTGAAGTATCACTGGAAAAATATTCTGGATTTTTCTTTTTGAATGTATTCAGAGTATTTCGAAATGCCTGAGCTTCCTTTGAATCGCTATCAAGACCTAAATCAGACCATGCGATTGATACTGTTAGTTTCCTTTTTTTTGCTGGAGGTTCTCCTGTTAAGATCGTGTCAGGCTTCGTGTCACGATGGGTCAATTGTACCGGTCTATCTACAAATATCCGAGCGATCATATCCGTTTCTGAAAACGGTTTTTGATCATGAGAAGTGATATCTGATTGTACGTCTGGTTCAGATTGTTTCTTTAGAGCGTCAGCAAGGAGCCTAAAAAATGCTTTATCACCGTT
>JBBTTM010000103.1:0-5598 GCA_038064255.1 Patescibacteria group bacterium
CGTAAGTGTCGTAAGCCTGCTACTTTCCGCTTTCACGAGTTTTGGAGAAAGAGCCTGCGTTGACCGCGTGGCGAAGGACGATTCTATCGCGTCATGCAGGCTTACTGGGTCTATTGTGTATCGCTGTTCCAGACGAACGACCGTTACGAGGTTATTTTTCCCGACCTTCAGTTCGTCTGTGTCGCTGCTAAAATCAAACAGAGCATTCTGGAGAAACGTGGTGAAACCTCCTGTAAAAGTTATAGGTGCGGGGACTATCCGTTTTGAAGTAAACGATGAGAGTAAATCGACGATATTTTGCGGAAACGGTTTTCTGTTTGGGGTAGCGAGAAGGATATCGAGCCGGTCCAGAGACAGTTCTATGCCCATCTGATCATAATTCCACTCATACTCCCTGTCCCGTATCGCCACTTTTACGGATCGTTTCATCTCGGATTGGAGAAGTTTTCGCGCTTCGGGAAGCGTTTTCATGCCGACACTGACGTTTCCAACAAAAGTATTGGGATATATGCGCGTTGTGACAAAACTTCCGGCGAAGGCGGAAGCGAGGAGAAATACGATCGTCCCGGGAAACAAAAACGCATGACGGATACTCCTTCCCATTGCGAGCGAAATACGTTTAATTTTCATTGTCATCGCGAGTCCGTTCTGACGGCGTGGCGATCTTCCAAATAAATGTTTCATCATAGTCTTAAAGGCCACGACTATAGAAAAATCTCGTGCTCATCTCGTTATTTCAAGGCTTCTCCCTTGTCTATCGGCGAACAAAAGGTCTTAAAGGCCAGGCCTTAAAATAGCTTGGCCTCGCCAGAGAAGGCCTGGCCTTATAATCTTAAAGTCTCTCCGCATACACGAGCAGTCTCTTCCTCGTCGTCCCCGGCGGCCAACAGGTCTGAAGGACGATTGTTTCTTTATTGTACATTCGTTTCAAAAAGCTTACATCAGTGGGCTCGGTAAATTCCTTTGTCGTTACACGGTAATCCGTCCGTTCTTTGTCATGAAATATGTATATCTCGTCGCCTGCTTTTAATTTATCCAAAAGGTAAAAAATGGCGTTATACTGGGTGACAAATTGCGGAGCAGACGAGTGGGCGAAGTAATATCCGAGTCCAACGCCTGATCCGGGGAATGCAGTACTCGATGCATGAGCTATACCCTTACCGAGAGCAGCGCGATACATTTTTTCATCGTTTGGGTCGACGTTAAAGACAATCGGCGAGTCGATAAAAAGAGCAGGGATGGTTATGCCATTGGTTTTATGGATACTCGAGAACCCCCGAAGATCGAGATTAAATTGCGGGAGTATAAGTCCGCGGATATCCGATACATGAAACACATCGCGAAGTGTTTTTTTGTACTGATAGGTAATTTCAAGCAAAGTAATCGGAAGTACGACACTCAGAAGCCAGATTAAAAACACAATAATTCCTCCCGCGACAGCAGAAAGTAACAGTATACGCTTGAGTGAATCATCCATGAACTAATTGTATCAACGTGTTGATCCCAAGGCCAGGCCTTGAAATAGCTTGGCCGCGGCAGCGAAGGCCTGGCCTTATAACGCCATAAAATTGAGTTATCTGTCATTGCGAGCCCCGCTCGGCGGGGCATGGCAATATCTCTGTTTTTAATTCCTGGCCTTTAGAAGTAGTGCTTATCAAGTATATTGACGGAATACATGGTCTCATGTAACTGTAATTACAGGCTTACTAATTTATAGCTATTTTAGTCTTTATTAGCCTCATAAATATAGCCTATAACGCTTGACTTCTTCTTTTTCTTCTGTTAAACTTTCTCTTCAGGCTTAGCCTCATAAAGCACGTCATTTTGAGACGTTTCTTTTGTTGATTTGCCTTTTTAGCACGTTTACATTGGAATCAATATTTCCGTATTAAGCAGGCTTATGGGCCGATAGGTAAGCTATCTGTGCTTGGCTTGCTTAGTATTGGATTTTGGACTTCACTTGAACCATCTATGTTTCACATGAAAAAGGAGAATCTCTCATGAGTTTTTTACGGTTAGAAAAACTGACCAATGGTAAACTGAGTTGGATTATTACTTGGTCAATTGTTATTGCCATGGCGACTTCGATCGTTGAGCCGCTTGCAACGTATGTGTTTATTGTTGTTGTTTGCGCTGTATGTGGATTTGTTTCATTTTGCCTTGCGAAGTTTATCGATTGGCTCGATGATAACGTTGAAATCCATGTGCGTATGACGCGGATGTATCACTTCGTCTTTTCGTTCGGTATTGCGACGCTCGCGGGAGTTTTATTTGGAAGACTCGATAGTGTTTTTCCATTTTCTCCCGATTTATACGCGATAGTGTCTCCAAAGTTGCTCTTGTTCGCTTGGGGATTTGTCGTGTCGTTGTGTGGGTATTTTACTGCTTGGCAGTTCTATATGAAAAAAGGAGCATGACACATGAGCAGATATAGTAGTGATGATAGCACCGGCAAGGCAATTGGATCCCTGGTCTTGATCGTACTCCTCATCATTTTCTTTGTGTGGTTCTACTCTGCAGGTGAGAGTGGGATCGGGGTAGTGCAAAGCAAATGGACTGAGACACACACGTCGTGTAACGATGACGGTTGCACCTCGAGCACCAAATATCTCGTCCAGTTTAATGATGGAACGATTTATGGTGTATTCTGGGGTACACGCGACTGGGATCGTATGATTGTGGGATCCACGATCAAGTATGATGCGCGAGGCCGCAGTTTAGATTT
This sequence comes from Patescibacteria group bacterium, assembly GCA_038064255.1. Lineage (GTDB taxonomy): Bacteria > Patescibacteriota > Microgenomatia > UBA10105 > UBA927 > JACREM01. The sequence goes on from JBBTTM010000103.1 coordinate 2,726, forward strand.
TTTTGGTTGGCGCCTCATGCAGCCAGACATTTTTAGTTTCGAGCTCCTCGAAGGCCCACCGAGGTAGCGAGAATACAAACGAGTCCAAGATTCCAATTTATTAGAACGTGCAGAACAACACCCTTCGACATGCCGTCGATCCCATACGGGATTTCGAGAAAGAAGAGGGTGTTTTTTTGTTGGTTCAGTATTTGCAAGGCCACCCCTTGCGAGGCTAAAATCCTCACTTTTTGCCAAAAAAAGATCCCAAGAGGTAGTTAGAGTCTGACTAAAAGTCAAACGCCTCAGGGGATCTTTTATCATGCTTCAAAGTTCAAAGAAAGTAGGACTATTCCAAGGCTAAATTATGGTTTAAAGGCCTGTCCTAATAAATTTTCAAGACAAATTTACTTCCTCTTATGTTTTTGCTTATATTTTTATCCTTTTTCATACCGTAATGTCTTTGACTAATTCTTTTAGTTTAATAGAAACACATCGCTTTTTTATAATTTCCTCTTTGATAGCTTTCAAATCTTCTATGGATAGTTGAATTGAGAGAGGAATAAAAAGTGAAACATCGAAATTACCACGACCTGTATCTCTGAAATACGCGGCTCGTTCCTTTAGATCTTTAGTAGATAAAACTACAAATGAATAGACTGTACCATCTAAAACTGAAGATCCTTTTTTAAGTGCAGTCTCATAATATTTTGTCAAAATCTGGGTTTGTGTTCGGTTAAGTATCCGCCCTGCGTATATATTTTCTTCTGTTTCTGCCAAAAAAATATAGTCAATAGCTTGAAAGTTAAAGAGGTCACCAAACGTAAAAGATGTCATTATATTTTATATAATAATTCAATATCTTCTGTGGTTGCAACACTATCCGCATCATTTGCTGCGATAGTATATGGTATTACATCTAATAATTTTGTTTGTTTCCAAGAGGACTCGGTGTGGGAAGCATCCTCTATGTATCTGGTATTTTTATTACCAAACTTTTTACATACTTGCTCAAGTATTTCTAATTCAGTTTCAGAAAAGTAACCTTTATCTGCTTCTGTAAAATGTCTATTTGGTAAAACCCTATACATATCAGTCCCTACAGGTCTTTCTATATGGATAGTATCAGATAGCATTGACGAATCTATGTCATCTGTGGCTGTATCAATGAGATTTTTAATAAAAGATGGAATAGGACCATGCTCTAATTTAACATAAGTGTCATACGTAACTGGCGTTCCATACTTTTTAAGATGCATGAAGTCTAGAAAGTAAAATAACTTCATCAATTTTACTTTTCCTAAAAATTTGACATCCGTATAGTTGCAGAAGTATAAAATAATAGCTTTTAGTTTTGGCAGTGGCAAGTTCATAAAATAATCCTTTCCAGAAACAGTATCCCAAGAGGTATCTATTGGTATTGTAACACGTTAAGTCAAGGTGTGAATATTAAAAAAAGTGCCGCTACTTTTTCTTGTGTCTTGTCTTGGGTTTGAGGTGTTTTGTAGATGACAATTGTTTGGCGAACAGATACGCCACCCCGACCGTCCCACCGAGGATTGCTGCGACGGTAAATGCGGTCGGCGTGCCGGTCGCTGGCTGGCGGGTCAAAGGAGCGGTAGAGACGTAAAAGAGTCTCTGGCATGAGCCGGATCCGCCCTTCCAGTTTCCCTGACTGTCACGGATATATCCGGATACAGTGTACGTTCCAGCCTTGTCATATACCTGTTCAAAGTATCCCGAGTCACTCTCTTTTACGATACCGTTTCCATAGTCCGCTTTATACCGTTGGAGTGATCCTTTGTTGTCATAGCCCGTGATCTGAAATTTTCCTGTCGTCGGCGGCCTTGTATAGTTACCGGAAACGATAAAAAGATCCGAACAGTCTGATTTTTGTGACTCTATGACGGACGACTGCACAGACACATTCGTTTCACATGCATTTGAACTTTTCCATGCCCCTCGGCTATCGAGCACATCGGCTCTTGCCGTAAACGAGCCGGAAGATTCATATCGGTGCGTTATCTCTGCACTGGTCGACTCTTCTGTCCTACCGTCGCCAAAGTAAAAGCGATAGCGGGATATCGATCCCGCGCTGTCAGTCCCACGCGCTCGCAGTGTCACATTTGCAGGTACGGTGTTATTATTTCCGCTCGCAACGACCAAAGAGTCGCACGAACTCGTCTGCGTCGGGGTAGGGGTCGGCGTCGGAGTAGGTGTTGAGGTCTGTGTAGAAGTGGGTGTAGGTTGGGCGGGTGTAGGTGTTGGTGTAGGAGTAGGATTACTCTGGCAATCTCCGGAATACCAGACCATATAGTCTTGTACGTCACTATCGCTACATGTCCATCCGCCGATCCGGCAGTTTTTGTTAAAGACATCTATCTGGACTGTCTTTCCGCACGCGCTACCCGCGAGCGATTGGCTGGTTGAAAATGTAGATTCGTTGCTTCGGCACTCCGTCTGTCGTCCGTCGCAGGTAAATTTCACCACGTTTTGTCCGCCGCTTGAGCACGATCCGTTTCCGGTATCACAGCCTCGGTTACACGAATTACCCGTTGCAGCAGTTCCTGTGCCGCAAATATTGGTATATACGCCGGATCCGTAGGACAGAGCGTAAGCCTTGGGGGAGATTGATAAAGAGAGAACAATAAATACAAAAATTGAAAGTATTCCTCGAATAAAATTCATACAAAGTGTTTCTGCAGGCTCTCCGTGATTATATACCCTTCTTCCTTGACTATGCAATATTTTGCTGGTTGTCTACGGAGCCTCCCATCAATATGTCAGAGAGGACCTCTCTGACATGTCCTTCATACGCTCCGTATATGAACTATCATTTTATTTGACTATTTGACTATTTGACTATTTGACTATTTGACTATTTGACTATTTGA
>JBBTTM010000103.1:5698-11294 GCA_038064255.1 Patescibacteria group bacterium
GACTATTTGACTATTTGACTATTTGACTATTTGACTATTTGACTATTTGACTATTTGACTATTGGATTATTACACCATTTTTTGTTTATAATGGTGTCATGGTTCTCTCAGATCGCGATATCCGAAAAGCACTGGAGTTTGGGAAAATAAAGGTGACACCTGTGCCAATCCTAGACGAACAGCTCGGCTCCTGTACGCTCGACCTTCGGCTCGGCTCCGTCTTTCGGGTGTTTAATCAGAATACTTCCCCATATATCGACCCCCAGGATCCATCCACCCTCAAAGATCTGACAAGCGAAGTCACAGTAGAAAAGGGGAAGCCCTTTACCCTCCATCCCGGCGAGTTCGTGCTCGCCATGACCGCAGAATTCGTCGAGCTTCCGGATGATCTCACGGCGAGCCTCGAAGGCCGTTCGTCTATCGGCAGACTCGGTGTCGTTGTCCATTCTACAGCGGCTAACGTCGACGCAGGATTTCGAGGCAACATTACCCTTGAACTTGCTAACATGGGCCGTATACCCGTCATGCTCTATCCGGGTATGCGTATTTGCGCTCTATCCTTCCATGAACTCACCACCCCGGCCGAAGTGCCGTACTACAAGAAAAAGTCAGCCAAATACTCTGGCCAAAAAGCTCCAGAATCTTCTAAAATCGCATCAGAATAGGACTAAAAGGGGTTCAACCCCGGTTTTGGTACTTTTTTAGCGTCTGCATTCTTGGTATAATGCATCTTTGAGAATTAAGAAATTTATTATGGTAGTACTCGATGAAACAGCGAATGAAATTTTGCACAAAAGCGGTTGGCAGGCCGAGGTGACGGTTTACGCGACAAGAACCGGGAAGCAGTTTGTCAAAAAAATATTCGGCAAGAAAACAAATATTACCGGCGATTTTTCTGTCTACGAACTTATCAGGTTTCAGCGGTCATTTCAGGCAAAGGCAAAAAAAATTGGCATTCCGATTGTTCCTTCAAAACGCTTTGTTAAACTTCAAACGGGTGCATCTCATGATTCATATATAGAAATTCAGCGGTATATTCCACAGACTTTTCGAGAAGTCATTCTTGGATCGAAAAAGCAGACAGACATCCACGCGTACTTTCATCAATTTTTTGCCATGTATAAAAAAGTATGGGAGAGTGGGTTTCTCATCTCGCTTGATCCAGTCATAGACAACTTTGGCATAGACCACGATGGGACATTGAGGTTCTTCGACTATTTTCCGCCGTTTCAGACGTTTACCGACAGTACCTATTATGTTTGGCCAAAGCCGCCGGAGGTGTTTGAAAAATACTTTATACAAAGATATTATTCTTCAGTCCAGGCAAAGGTCATCTATGCTCAGCTTCTGCGTGTCTGTGTCAACACGCCATTGTTTTCCAGGGAGCATCTTTTATATTTTATTCACGAATACCTCGGAGCCGAGGCAGTCGCTCATTGTACGTTCCATTCCAAAGATATCGAAAAGCTACTCTCAAATCCTACGCTTCAAGACGTTGACAACCTACGTATCATTGCAGGTGAAATGTGCCTGCAGGGGCTCTGTTCATCCGAAGACATGAACAGGATATATGCGCTTACCCATATTCCCGGAGATAATAGCTTGCCAAAAATTGGCGATATTCTGGAAGCAGCAGAGCGCTTCCGTCGGGTTATTTCCTCTTCTTTTTCTGCGAGGAAAAGACTTGATAATATTTTCACTTCAGGTACAATACCTGTGGAGGTGAAAGCGTGAAAATACTACTTCGTGGGACTATTCGTGGTGACGATCTTCGTAGTGGCTACTATAAGGAAATTAGCGATGCGATCGAAAAACTTGGATACACCCTCATGGATCACTACATGACGACGTTTTCTCAGCACGATCACTATGCAAATTTGGAAAAAGGTGGCCATAAAAATTACGAGGATTTTTATACCAAAGAAATAGAATTTCTTAAGTCTTCTGATATCAATGTGCTAGAGTGCTCCAACGCAAGCCTTGGCATAGGGTATCTGGTCAATAAATCCATAGAATTTAACAAACCGACGGTTATTCTTTTCCGTGACGGCCACACGCCATATCTTTTAGCAGGAATATCCGATGATAAAGTTATTTTAAAAAAGGTGAAGGATGGCAGTGTGTTGTCGAGTCTTAAAGTCGCACTGGAAGAGGCGAAGCAGGTCGCAGACAAACGCTTTAACTTTTTTATCAGCCCTCAGCTTCTTTCCTATCTTGAAGAAGTCAGTAAACAGCAGGGGATTACGAAGTCCACGTTCATCCGCGGGCTCATCCGTGACCACATGAAAAAGCACAAAAATGGTGCTTGACTTCCGCTTCCGTTTATCCCCATACTCATTATAGAGACAATTATTCAATTGATTTGAAAAAAGGAGATATCTATGCTCGATCAACTCATCGGTGTATTTATGTTGGGTCTTGGTATGAAAACGCCGAACTCGCTTCCCGGTCAGATCCGCGGTGATTCTATAGAGGTAAAAGACGGTACCAGCTTCATGCAGGAACAGAAAAAAGAGGAAGTGAAAAAAGCGGCTGAAACAGCGAAAGAATCCGTTAAAAAACTTCAGGAAACCAAGCGTGAAGCATTTAAAACTGCCCGGGAAAATGTCCGGGAGACGTTTAAAACCTCGCAGGAAAATCTTCGTGAGGCTGTAAAAACCAAGAAAGAAGAAGTCAGAGAAAATGCCAAAACGAAGCGAGAAGAAATCAGAGAAACCGCGAAAAATGCCCGAGAGGCCTTGAAAAGCGCGAGAGAAGATGAACAAAATGAAGCCACAAGCGCCCGTGAGCTCAAGCGTGGAGAGTTTCAAAAAAAGCTCTCAGAGATTACAGATACGCGCAAGAAAAAACTTGTCACACAGACGCTTACGAAAATGACGAATCTCAATGCCAAGCGGACGAAGGAGATGAGCACGACGCTCGCGCGTATGCAAAAAGTGCTTGAAAATGTATCAGCGAAAGCTCTGGCACTTCAAAACAGCGGAAAAGATGTACAGGCGGTACTTGATGCGTATGGCACTGCGCAGACGGCCGTGACGAACGCAAGTCTTGCGGTCTCGGCACAGGCAGGAAAGAGTTATGATATGTCTTCATCTCCAGGGAGCGATGTGAAATCAGACGTTGATGCAGGAGTGAAATCGCTTGAAACTGATATCTCAGGAGTAAAAACGCAGATGAAAGCGGCAAAACAAGCAGTCTATGCAGCAGTCAAAGCGCTATCACAAGTTACAGGAGTAAAATAGTGAGCAATAAAAAGGTCAGTCCTTAAAACAGCTTGTCCTGAGCGAAGTCGAAAAGGAGCCTGGCCTCGCAGATTGAGTGATGCGAAATCCCTTTAGGGAGAAGGACTGACCTTTAAAGAAAAAGAAATTGTTTTATCTGACTATTTGTTTATTGGATTATTTGAGAATTGTCTCGCGGAGCGGGATCCTGCTTCGCAGGAGATTATTGGATTATTACCCGCCTCTGGCGAGGTGAAGGAGGAACATATGAAAAAGAAGTCACATACAAAACCAGCAGCAGTACATCAGAAAAAGAAAGAAAATCCACCTATTATATTGTGGATGCCACTTGCGGCGCTCGTGTTTTTCATCGTGGTAGCGGTAACATGGAGAGTGATGACGACATCCGCAGAGATTTCTTCTAAAGCAAAGACAGACGTACAAGGTGCATCTATCTCAACGTCAGATCTCACTCGAGAAGTAGAAAGTTTCTCGATACCGGATGACAAAGAAGCCTTCGAGTCTCTGAAAAAAGACGTCAAGGGACTCTAGGTTTTTATCGTCATTGCGAGGAGGATTTGTCATTGCGAGGATAGCTTGCCCTGCCTGCCCTGAGTCTTTCCGAAGGGAGCGTAGTCGAATGGGTGGCAATCTTCGTTTTCAAGGCCAGGACTTGAAAAAATCTCGTGCTCATCTCGTTTTGAAATCTTGTGCTCATCAAGTGTATTGGCGAAGGCCTGGCCTTGATTTGACTCGTGTCATCCCCGCGAAAGCGGGGATCCAGAATATATCGAAGAGTGTTAAAAGCCTGACCTTATGAGTTCTAAAATGAACGTACGTCTTATTTTTCTTGGTTTTCTCATCTCTCTCGGCCTCAACGCCTATCTTCTTTTGAATAATTACACGCAATACAAAGTCGTCTCCGTCCACGACGGAGATACATTTACCCTTGCAAACGATGACCGCGTCAGGCTTTTGGGCGTCGACGCGCCTGAGCTCGGGAGATGCGGCTCAGATGAGGCGCAAAAGCTCTTATCGTCCCTTGTTCTTGGAAAGATTATCACCCTTCGGGAGGAAAAGCGCGATACGTACGGTCGACGCATGGCGCTGGTCTACGTGGGGAACAAATTGGTCAATAGTATGTTGTTAGAAAAAGGCTTTGCCCGTCCGGACTACACGAAAAATACGAAGACTGAGGAGCTCAAAGCCGCGTACAGGAGTGCAAGTCAGGCAGATCGGGGCATTCATAGTAGTCTCTGTACAAAAAATGCATCTGTCCCGCCGTCCAAGCCCGGATGCACGATCAAAGGCAACATTGATCAGAGTTCATGGGACAAACTCTACCACCTGCCGACCTGCCGCCACTACAATCAAATAGTGCACAATGAAGATTTGGGTGAAGGGTATTTCTGTAGCGAAAAAGAAGCATCTGCCGCCGGCTTCCGCCTCGCCCCCGATTGTCTGCGATAGCCATTTTTTGTCAACTCATGTCCGATAGGCCACGACTTGACAACTTCCGAGGCTAGTTTTTCATAATTTCGTCAAAATGAAGTGAATTTGTCATTGCGAGCGACCGAAGGGAGTGTGGCAATCTTTTAGACAGAAATGAGTTAAATGTTGTGTCTTGTAAAGTTCACATATTTGACTCAACGCCTCAAAAGTTATAGGATATAGCCTGGTAAACATCATATCGCAAAGAAAGCCTTTTTTGCTGGTTTTCATAATTTTGCACTGTTGTTTTTGTTTGCACATTTATTTAAAAGGATAAAATAGATATAAAAATTCTCCTAGATTAGCCATTTCTCCACGCTGATAGGCCCCTTACAAGGGTGGACGACAAATATTCTCTCACTGGCGGAGATATATCGTCCTGTAAAGATTATGCCTCACAAGAGACATGAGACCACGGTGCGTTACACACTCCTATGAAAGTTTGTTACCAGTGCGTATCTGCACCGCGTAGCGTGGAATAGGAGATTATGATCATGAACCTCAAGCTAAATAACACTGCCTTGACGAGCGGCCTGGTAGCAACATGTGGAGCAATTGTGCTTTTGCTACTATTCTTGTTTTTGATATCTACTCGTCTGCCGATTGCATCCATCACAAGTATCCAACAGTCTTGGCCGGAAGCGATGGTGCACGGCTATGCTGGCGGAAAAGTGATGTGGAGTGAGTTTACTTTCAACTGTGGAGGAAACAAGATATCTTTTGAAAGTTGGACTCACAAAGTAGAGTTACCCGGAAAGTGTCCGAAAGACAACAAGGGCCTGATGGGCGCTTTCGAAGAGCTTCTCAAAGAAGCGACACGTCTGAAGTTTCAGAGCACCTCGCTTTTCTCTGAGCTTGATACGTGGATTCGATATTTGAGAGCA
>JBBTTM010000103.1:11394-12516 GCA_038064255.1 Patescibacteria group bacterium
CAATGTATTGACAATCATCATAAATAGTTATACTATCATGACATAACTATGATACCTTCAGTCATCTATACCATCTCTGATCTGCGGTTTAAAACCAAAGACGTTTTGGCGAGCGCCATGAAAGAGCCCGTCACGTTGTTTCACAGAAGTACTCCCAAAGGTGTACTTATGTCTGTGGAAAAATATCAGGACCTTATGAGCACACTTGAGGATTACTATCTTTCCATACGTGCAGTAGAGTTTGAAAAAGAAGACAAATCTACGGTTGCCTGGATATCAGGCAAAGATATGAAGAAACATTTAGGTTTGTAAGTTCCATGTACGACCTGCTGTATCATCCTCGTTGTTATAAATTTCTCAAAAAAATTCCCAAAAAAGATGCGAGAAGAATTGCTCAAAAGATTGATGTAGTTTGCGAGAATCCCTTTTCAGAATCTCTGAATATTAAAAAATTGGCTGACACAAAAAATTCATATCGTCTTCGAGTGGGAAACATTCGCATAGTGTACGAGGTAGATACATTAGGGCAAAAACTCTTCGTTGCAGATATCGACTTTCGCGGAAATATCTATTAGGGTTTTAAAGGCCAGGCCTTTAAGGGTAATGGACTGTAGTTTTTTTGTCATTGCGAGTCCGTTCAGACGGCGTGGCAATCTTCCAGTATAAAAAAACTACGCGCGCGAGTGGAAAAGAGGAGAGAGCGAGAATCGCTCAATAATACATTCTCTTTCCACACCCGCGCGCATTTGGTGCATTTCACCGTTTCATTACTTTCTATTTGGCTTATATAGGCCCAATATTAAGTTTTTTTTGAATCGAAATTCAACTTTGTTATTGAGCTCCAGCACTCGACTCCATTCGGCGACGTCATCGCTTCCGTTAATGTGAGGTTCGAAGTTATGTGGAGGAAATTTGCTCGAGTCGGCGTATTCTTGAGAGAATAGCTCTGCCACTGTCATACCCTCTTCGACATTGATCTCAGCAAAATGTGTTCCTCCAAGGCCATATTGAACCTGTATAATTTTTGCCATTTTGTTTACCTTATCATGCCTAAATTACTTCGGCTGATACGCTGACTCATAGCTGGAGGCATTGGCTAAGCCTCTGAGTCATGTCACCTGT
>JBBTTM010000104.1:0-6443 GCA_038064255.1 Patescibacteria group bacterium
GCATAGGCCACACCATCACCGTATTTCTCGTCGGAAGCCTCATCATCATATTTCATATTGTGATCCCGCCGCGAGTTGGACTGACACTCGAATTTTTCGTCGCCATCGCACTCATAATTCTAGGCATCATGAGTCTTACGGGAGTTTTAGAAATCATCACAAAAAAACTGTCAATCGGAGCACATGCCCATGTTCATCTTTTTTCACATCACCCGCATATTCATTTACATAATCACGAATCACCAGCAATACCGGAAGAATCAGGGAAAACAATTACAATAAAATCCAACATACTTGAACGATACGGCACGTACCAAATTATTCGTCCGCTCATCGTCGGACTTATTCACGGACTTGCGGGATCCTCGGCGATTGCTCTTCTTATTCTTGGCAGCATTCAAAATCCTATCATCGCACTTATATATTTGCTTATTTTCGGAGTCGGCACCATCATCGGGATGATGCTGATCACAACAGCTATCGGACTCCCAATTATTTTTTCTCTCAAAAAATTTAAATCTATCAATAGATTTATCACAATGTTCTCGGGTCTTGTTAGTCTTGTATTCGGACTGTATTTAGCCTATCAAATCGGCGTTCAAGATCAGCTTTTTGGCAATAATCCGGTATGGGAACCGAAATAGAGGCTAGACGCTAGAGACTAGAGACTGGAAACCGTATTTAGACGGGATAAAAAACACTTAGCACTCAGTTTGATACACTGCTATACATACTAAATATATCAAAACACGCACAAAAGGTATATTTCTCTCACATTTCACGCAAGTGATTACTATTTCACAATATCTCTCCGCATATCATTCGATCTTCTTTTTTACGAATATATATTTAGACTGTATGGATAGGCTAAATTCTACTCGAACACTATACTTATTCGCCTATTCCCGCATGTATCCCTTTGATCCCTCTTGACACGGCTTGATCCACGTTGTACTGTTGTGACTGCAAATGATACAAAGATTGCCGCGCCCCGGAGAAGTAGGTGGTGCCCCCACTTGCTACAACAATTATGTCACTTGGAGATCAATGGCCTGATTTATTAACAGTACGAGAAGTTGCAAAAATATTACGTGTCTCTCCCCTGACAATAAAGCGATGGGGTAAACGCGGAAAACTTCCTGCCATCCGCATAAACTCCCGTGGAGACAGACGATACAAAAAAGAAGCCGTCATGTGGCTTCTGGGACTTCAACAAAAGGGAGATGTTTAAATTTAGACAATAGATCTATATATCTCTGCCGCGTCAGACGGATCTATGACATTGACGTTTAAGCCCGTCCCCAGTTCAAAACCCGCACGATGGATAAAGCGCGGAATGATACGGATATACCAATTTTCTCCGTGATAGATATAGAAATTGTAGCCGAACGGCACACCATGATGAATGTTTTCGTAACGAATATCCCCATACACGCTCTCAACTTTTTTTAACGAATCCTGGAGCACTTTCGCAAGATCACTCAATTCTTTTGTCTCTGTGTCTCCAAACCGCGCTCCTCCAAGCTTTGGTGCAATCCAAAGTTCAAACGGCCATTGAGAAAAATCCGGACAGTACGTGACAAAAAATGTGTTGTCTTTTACGACATTGGCAATCGGCTCGCGGGACAGTGCGTCGAGATTTATCTGCTTTGGTACTACGACAAGCTGAGAGTGGGGATGCTTAAGGCTCGCACCGGCGTGCGCTCCCTGATTACAAAAAATGAGTACCTGCCCATCGTTTTCGTGTGCCCGATAGCGGTCTCGATAACATGTGAGCAATTCTTCCGTATGGTCAATCGACAGATGCTCAAAGGTGTCTTCACAGCTCGGTCCGTGAATGATGACTTCGTGGATATCAGTAATAGGATATTTATTTGGTACTACCCGCACTTTCCATCCTGTAGAATCTTTTTCCCCAGGACCGATGCGATACACTTCAGGAGGTGTCGTGTGCTCATTACCCGGGCAAAAAGGACAAATTTGTTTCTCTTCTGTTTTTTTGGCAAAAGAACTCTCCGGCCGGTTAAGCCTCGTGGGCGCAATCACCACCCATCGCTGTGTTTTACTATCAGGAACATATTTGGCCATATCTCTAGTGTCATGTGTCACGGGTCAGGAGTCAAGTGCGTTGTTTGACGTAATTTTTTCAATCATTAGTTTGTATATTGAAGGAACACGTGTATGTCGAAAATACAAACTATGCTTCAAATTTCTGAAGTAATCCTTGAACGATAAGCTTAACTAATACAGTGACTATCACTTGCACAAGCCCTTTCCCTGGCTGGCCGTAGTAGACGATTGAACCAATTTTTGCATGCTCGATAACGGGAAGTGCAAGAAGGTCCTCCTCGCCTTCAACATTGAGCACAAAATGAATTGAATTTCCATTGTGTTTTTTTTCGTCAAACACTCTCTGTATCGCAAGGATCGCCGCTTGACTCATAAATCCCGGACCACTTTTCACGGATATAGCTTCGCAAGGCCTGGCCTTGCGAAGCTGATTTTCAGTAAGTAAATCATGAAATGGTATACGCCCCACCTTTCCATCTACTATTGCAAAAAACGGGATAGTCCCGAAATCAACGACTGTTTTTGTTGCCATATCACCAACCGTTATGATGTTACGTGACTCATGATTTTTTATCGAAGCCAGAATATCACTCCCTGTCAGCACTTTTCCGAGTGGCTTTTGAAGAAGCGACCGAAGTGATTCCGGCATCACGAGATTTCCTTTTGTGTCAATACTTCCCTGCCGGATGCGGGTAGATGAAATAGGAGCATTATCCTCTGCCGGGACTAAATCTACTTCAATAAGATGAAACGGAAGAAGAAATTTTACCTTTCGTTTTTCGTTGATCTCCTCACCGGTTTTTCTGTTCTGCTTTGTCACAACCAATGCATCGACACCGCTTACCGTCGTCGCAGGTTCGTACGGAGTGTGTATGTATACGAAACTCGCACGGCCTTCGTAGCCCTGAGTCTTGAGCCACTCTTCGACTTCCAATCGTCGCTTCGTACATAGTGCAATAGTATTCGCTGATTGCAGATTGCTGCTGTGCCCGTCCGTAGTCCTGTGCATGCCGAAGGACGAAGGAGGGATAGCTGATAGCTTTTTCTTATACTCATTCACAAATTTGTCGCTTGTAATTCCAATCGTCACTTTTTCGCCCATCTCAAAAGCAGCGCGTAGAAGCACCTTGTGGCCGTTATGAAACCTGTCAAATGTACCTGCGACGAAGACGTGGCTGTACATAAAAAAATTATTTCAACTGTATATTCACTTTCCCTATGGCAAAGTGATGAAGAAGCATTGCAATGAGCGTCTGATACGGTAAGCCATTTGCTGATGCTTTAGACCGGATAGCTCGAAGATCGCTATGCTTCATACGAATATTCAGACGTGCATCCTTTTTTTCAAGTGCCAGTGTGTACTTTGCGATATCTGATAACCGTTTACTCTCAGATTTAGAAATTGGCTCAACGGTAAATTCGCCTCGCTCTATTGAATCACTGAGAGCTTGATCTTCTAGATCGAGTCGCAAATTTTTAAATCGATTAAACTTTTTTATCATACACGAATATCATAGCGAAAATAATTACATTGTCAATACATTGGCATCATGTGCAGCCACAAAAAAATCCCACTTGATGCGGGATTGATGATTAGCCGAAGGTACCCGAATACGGGGGTTACAAACCGAGTTTTCTGTATATAAATTTGATATAATACCATTATAGTATGAAAGCGGAATCTAAAGTTTGGAAGAATCTTGCAGATGAAGATTTTAAAAACGCCGAACTCCTTTGGGAAAATCATCGATATGGAGCAACAGTATTTTTCTATCAGCAAGCAGTAGAAAAAATACTGAAAGCGTATATAATCGAACACAAATCAAAACTTCCTGCAAAAACGCATCGCATTGAAGTACTATTGCAGGAAGCCGAAATTTCTTTGTCTGACATCGGAAATCCAAAAATAGAAGAATTGTCCAAAGCATATATTCGCGTCCGATATCCGGACCTGAATAAACAATATTACCGCCGTCGAGACCAGGTCACACCGCTGATCACGATGGCAAAAACTGTCTACCTATGGGTAAAAAACATTCAAACACTAATAAGAGCATTTGCTAAAAGAGCCAAAACTACGCTCGGAGCACGCCGCGTCATACTCTTTGGTTCGTACGCAAATAATACAGCAACTGAATATAGCGATATAGACGTCGTCGTCGTCTCCGACACATTTAAAACAATGTCTCAAAAAAAACGCCTCGACTCACTCTATCGTATTTCTTCTGACTTACAACCGGACATACACCCGTTTGGACTCACGACAGAAGAATATACTGCATTAAGTCCACTCATCTCCATCTCTGAGGTTAAAAAAACAGGGATAGATATTCTCTAGGATCACTGCATAATCCCACAAAAAAATCCCGCCATTAGTAGCCATTAATGATATAATTTTATGTATGGAACATGATTGGAAAATCGTTTACTGGTCACTACCAAATAGACCCTCCCCAATTTTTACATTTATAGAAACTTTACCACTAAAAGCCAAAACCAAACTGATCCAATCCTTTGATTTACTCATCCAATACAATATTCAACTCAGAGAGCCTCATGTCAAAAAAGTTGCAGGTACCTCTCTGTGGGAACTTCGGATACTCGGACAAGATAATGTCAGGATATTCTACGTAGCGGTCTTAGAGAAAAAATTTCTTCTATTGCATGGATTCGTCAAAAAAACTCAAAAAACTCCACAAAAAGAAATTCGAACTGCACTTCATCGACTCACTGAGCACTGATCTCGAATAAGTCATTAAATTTGATGTTGCATTATCACAAAATTGTGATATCATACATCTGAGGTAATATATATGTTTATAACCAATTGGGAAGCACATAAGAAAAAACTTTTAAGGGATCCACAGATTCGAAAAGCGTTAAAAGAAAGTGAGCCAGAACTTCAGATCGCGAAAGCAATGACAGAGGCACGGATAAAAAAAGGCATGACGCAGGCAGCGCTTGCCAAAAAATTGCATACCCGTCAGTCTGTGATTTCACGGGTAGAAAACGCCGAGACTACTCCATCGCTTTCGTTTCTCAAGCGTCTTGCTGTCGCTTTGGAAACCAGACTCCTAGTCAAATTTCAGGTGTAATATAAACCCACAAAAAATCCCGCTTGATGCGGGATTCACGTTCCAGAATATATACATCATACGGATGAGATGAATTATATTTACCCAACAGTTCTTTTCATGTCACCATATTTGGTGAAATCAAAAAAACCAGGGAGACACGAATATCAAGACACTATACCGTGTCTCCCAAAAAACTTTACATCCTTACACTACAACTCCAAAAAGTTGGAGCACAAATATTACAAATGCCCCTCCGAGCAGAATCACGACGCTCCGCCCAGATACGTACTTCACCATCCTCTGAATTTTTTCGTCTGCATCATCGAACCAAGAAAATGATGTATCAAAATACATTCTCAAAATGGTTGCCGACACCGCAAAAGCGACCATCTCCCATATAGCAAATGCAGCACCTTCAACATGATACCAAACGATCAAATTTCCAACCAACGCCGGTGAAATCGCTCCCAAAAGGAGAAATTTTATCGTCCAGCTTATTGGGGAAAAATATACCAAGGCGACGATAATAACGATCGCCACCATTGGCGCGAAAAACCACCCTCTCAATTGAGCCAAAACATCTGGCCCAAGAGAAACAGTAATTTTCACGTCCCCGTCGCTCCCTCGGGCATAAATCTTGACATCATTTTTCGCGGAGACAATGACAAATGACTCACCGTCGCGCATATCAAATCGCGTACGGCAAAAGATCCCACATTCTGGCTTCAAAATTTTGCCACCAGAAAATCGAATTTCAAATTCCTCGTACGATTCAAGCTCAACAAATGCGGCTCCGCTGATCGTAACTTTTCGCCCTACCATGGCGTACGCGTAATGCCCTCCGACCTTGGGGGCAAAAAAATCAAAACCGGCATACAAAAAGAATCCGGCCAAAACAAACGCCACCCAAAGGTCGATCATTCCAAACTTCTTCCCCTGAAACAAATTTCCAAACATTTTTCTTTTCTCCTTAGAATTTTCATCTCTCGCATTTTGCGTGAGTGGCCCACCAGCATGGTGTGCATAGTAATCCCGCGAAGCAGGACCACAATGCACACCACATGGCAAGCTCAAGTAGGAGCATAGTCCAATGTTTTATAGTGTAAGTGTGTTAATGTGCTAGAATTCGTTCTCAAATATCTTCATAGAAATTTGAGAATACGAATCCTTGTGCCGCTCAAATGGCAATGCTTGTATCGCTATTTAGCGGCCGACCCACAATCCTCTGATCACATTGATCAGTGGGTGACGGCTTTAGTATCTGGCAGTGACCTAAAACCATCGCTCACCTATCAA
>JBBTTM010000105.1:0-4189 GCA_038064255.1 Patescibacteria group bacterium
CGTCGGAAATATAAGTAATATTCAGTGGAGAGTCGCTATGGCAACAAAGAGCCAAAAAAGAAATACAGGAATCGTAATCGGAGTTTTGAGGCTAATACGACGCTTTATCGCGAGCACTACCCAGATAAAAAGTGCGCCAAGCACCAAAAAGTCTTCTATCCGTACGTACACCCATGTATTTTTTATATCCAATAGCGGAAACTTCGGATACAGAGGGATGAACATGAGCAATAAAATACTGCTTATGAAGAGAATATTTTCTTTACACCAAAGCCAGAGCTTTTTCATAAATTGATACGGTTTCCTTTCGGCCGATGAATGTACATAGTGCAATCACCATATACGCTTTTACGCGTAAAAATACCTTTAAAACCTTGAGCTCCAGTGGGGAGCGGTGTTTCGTGTAAAAATATAAAAGCCCCGTATAAATATTGAGAATCGGAGTTTTCTTCGACCCGCTGCTTGCGGCTCCCACATGTATAAACCGGGCAAAAGGATTATATACTATACTATACCCTTTTCGCTTCGCCCTATAGAGAAAATCGATCTCATCCATATACATAAAAATCTTTTCATCAAAAAGTCCTACTGCGAGAAAATCTTCCTTTCGGCCAAAGAGACATGCCCCGGATACCCAATCGACATCTGAAATCCTGGAGGGTGAACTGCGGGTTATCCCAAGGATATCTCCTTTGAGAAAAAGCATGGCAAATACGACCGGCAGTGTATACATGGGACCGGAGGAAGACTGGGGTGATACATCAGAATTTAACAATCGACCGCCTAAGAAAATATTTTTCCTTGTTCGTATAAACGAGTAGAGAGACTCTATGCCCTGATCCAGCACTTCTATATCCGAATTTAAAAGCAGAATAAATTCCCCCGTAGCAATCTTAATCCCCATATTATTTGATTTTCCGTACCCGACATTCTTCTTGTTTTGTATGAGTATGACCTCTGGAAAATCTTTCTTTACCATCGCGACCGACCCATCTTCCGACCCATTATCCACAACTATTATTTCATATCGGATGCTTGAGGTCGAAAGGGAGGACACTACAGTACGAAGACAGGTAGAGAGAAGGTGATTCGTATTAAAACTTGGAATTATAATGCTTATATCCATGATGATACGATCACTACTGGAATAAACGGGAAAATTTGAGTGTATACCGTAGATCCTTTGACCGGGATTTTATAAGTTTTGCCGGAACCCCGCCTACTACTGCGTAAGGTTCTACATCTTTTGTCACCACGGCTCCCGAGGCGATGACTGCACCTTTTCCGATGTGTACCCCGGGAAGAATTGTGACTCTTGTCCCGATGACCACATAGTCGTCGATGACTACTTCTCCCGCATGTTCCTTAAAATCACTACTATCTATATCATGTTCCATGGTAAATATCCGCACCTCACCAGCTATCGAAACGTTATTACCAATTCTTAATGGTCGGACAGAGGGATTAAAAAAATCTCTGATATACCTGAGTATTCTCGACTCACGTTCGTTCCATGTCCTAACAAACCGACCGTCTAAAAATGCATCATTTCCGACTATGGTATTGTGCCCAATCTCAATGCCTGAAGGGAGATTAAACCGCGCACGCCAATGTACGGATGAATCTTTGTCGATTTTTATCCGGAAAAAATACCGGTACAAAAACAACCGTATCGTGTGACTTGGTATATACCCCGTGAGAGTGGCCAGATACACCCAGAAATCTATAATCCATCTATTCATATGTCTACTTAGCTCCTTTTTGACCGACTTTCTCTAGTATTTCAAGAGTTTTTTTAGCTGCATTCTCCCAGGAAAATTTCTTTACTTGTTCGAGACCAGCTTTGATTCGTTTTTTTCCTTCTGCAGATTGAATCTCGAGAATAGTTTTATGTATTCCATCAGCTATACTCTGGACATTTTCAGCCTCTACGTACACGCCCGCATTTCCCGCTATCTCAGGCAAACTCGATACGTTACTGATCACCACGGGACACGAATACGCCATGGCCTCAAGTACGGGTAAACCAAACCCTTCGTAGAGGCTCGGAAGCGCAAAACAAAGTGCCTTTTTATACAGAGCCGGTAGATCGTGGTCATCCACAAAATCCAAAAAACGGACGGACGATTCTACGCCAAACTTTTTGGGACTCTTCAGAATCTCATCGTAGAGCCACCCTTTTTTCCCGACTATTACAAGCTCAACGTCTTTGTATTCTGTAGAATGATTTGATTTGAGGAGAGAAAAAGCCTCGATAAGACGCACGTAATTTTTCCGGGGTTGAAGCGTTCCGACAGATAAAATATAACGGGGCGGAAATATATATGTATCAGATACTTTTGACTTTTCGCTTTTCACTTTTAACTCCATACCTACTCCAGGATACGTTACTACTACCTTCGAGGGATCAACCCGGTACTCATGAAGTATATCATGACGGCTAAACCCGCTTATGGTGCATATAGCTTTCGCGCTTACTGCACTGTATTTAGTCCACTGAGTCAGCTTGAACAGATCCTTTGGGCGAAAAAGTTTCGGATACCGAAGATACGACAGATCCATGATAGATATGACTTTTGGGATAGAGACAAAACGCGGGGCATAATGTGTCGGGGAAAAGACAACATGAGCCTTTGGCGTATCAGAAGAGAGTGCAAGAGGAAAAGCGATGAATGTCCAAAATTTGCGCGGAGAAATGACTCGGTATTTCCACCAGGATGTTTCCTTTGGTAGATCAGAAAGCGGGATAGAAGGAACGTAGATACGGTATTCATTTCTGTCTGTCCGTTTCTCTTCTATCTGATAGATATGCTTCAAAATTTCAAACGCGTACCGCCCTATTCCGACCCTACTCGCGAAGTTTGCCTCATACCCATCTATTGCGATAATCATATCGTCGTTACCCCCGGATATACCACCTGCAAACGATCCGTTAAAACGGGCAAAAACTTTCTCACATCGTCTCTTGTTGCTATGGAATCACAGAGTATCGTCTGACATTCCTGTATTGCATGCCGAAGGCGGCGTTTCTGCACAGAGACTATTGTTTCAGAAAAACTTTCAGGAAACCGTAAGAAAGACACATCATGTATGGTCGTAATCCCTTTGGCAGATAAAAACGGCGGCTGTGTCCAGTCACTGCTCCAGAATACGTCGACATTGCCGATAAAAAATTCTATCGGGAGAATATGTAGTACATTCCAAAGAAAATCTAATACCGTAGGCGGCAACGGAATAACTACCAGGCGAATTCTTGGATTCTTTCCAAGGGATTTATAAAAAGAATAAAATGACTCTCTTTTCCGGAGTGACGAGCCAAAGAGAACATACTCGTTTTTTGAGTCACGTGTTATCAGCGATCGGACTAATTCTCTGACATATCGCGAGATGCCCGTGCCTTCATACACTATCTGGCTTATGTCTATGCCAATCTTCATATTCCTTCCTTTTTTAAAACAGAATGCCATTTCCACGCTGAAGAAATAATTGTTTCAAGATCCAAATATTTTGGCGTCCATCCGAGGAGGGCTTTGGCTTTTGTATTATCGGCAAAAATCTTAGCCGGATCGCCAGGACGCCTTGGATGAACTGCGTAGGGAATCATTTTCCCGGTAACTTTTTCTATCATGGATAATATTTCAAGATTCGAATACCCAGTGCCTACCCCTAAATTCACGGTAAATGACTCACCTCCGGACTGTAATTTTAAAGCCGCGAGTATGTGCGCGTCTGCAAGATCTAGGACATGAATATAATCCCGGATACATGTTCCATCCGGGGTTTCATAATCGTTTCCATACAGAGTAAATTTTTTCTGATTTCCGAGAGCTACATCAAGCGCAATCGGGATGATATGAGTTTCCGGGGTGTGGACCTCTCCGAGAGACCCATCGAGCGCTGCGCCCGATGCATTGAAATACCTGAGAATTCCAATTTTAAACCCATATAAAGTTTCGTACCAGCCCAAAATCTCTTCAAACATTCTCTTTGATGCCCCATACACTGATACAGGTTTGATGGTTTCTTCTTCCGTCACCGGTGTATGCTCCGGAAATCCGTACACAGCGCAGGTCGAAGAGAAAATAAACGTTTTACACGTCGATTCTCTCATAGCATCCAGTAAATTGAGTCCTCCGAGGATATTATTTTCAAAATATTCATGCGGCTTTTGCATAGATTCTCCGGCAAG
>JBBTTM010000106.1:0-17891 GCA_038064255.1 Patescibacteria group bacterium
GATGGATATCTTGAGGCAATAAATTTACTTGGATCAGTACCAAAAAAGACAATTATTTTAGAAGATTCTAAACGTGGCGTAGAAGCTGCAATATCAAGCTGGTCTTTAACGATTTGCGTAAAAGAAAACCTACCCGTTGGATATGTTCCACCTAATGCAGATATATATACGACATCAATCAGAGAATTAATACAACAAATAGAATCTATAACTATATGTTAACCATCATTGATTATGGCATTGGAAATATCGGGAGCGTGGCGAATGCGCTTTCAACACTTGGAATTTCCTTTGAAATTTCAGGTGATCCGGTCGCGCTTTCACGAAGCCAAGCTCTCATCCTCCCAGGCGTCGGCGCGGCAGGGGTCGGCATGAAAAATCTAAAAGAAAGAAAGCTTGATGAAGTCATAAAGCAAAAAATCGCAGAGGGAGTCCCCTTTCTTGGCATCTGCCTAGGCATGCAGTTACTTTTTGAATGGAGCCAAGAAGATGACACTAAATGCCTTGGAGTGTTGAAAGGAAAAGTTGTGAAATTTGAAAAAGAAAAAAATATCCCGCAGATTGGATGGAACAAAATGAAACGAAAAACGAAAAGCGAAAAGCTAAAAGTTTTGAATGGGATAAAAGACAATAGTTATTTTTATTTTGTGCACAGCTACTATTGCATTCCGGAAGACAGATCAATTATAGCCGGGGAGACAGAATATGGAGAGACGTTCGCGAGTCTTATCGTGAAAGACAATATCGTTGCAACTCAATTTCACCCGGAAAAAAGCGGTAGTTCAGGACTAAAACTAATACAAAATTTTTCTAAAGGAGTACTGTAATGCATTACTGTAGTTCAATCGATTGAATTACAGTAAATGAAGTTACTATAATAAAACGCTATGAAAACAAAAAGAATTATACCGTGTCTTGATATGACTGAAGGGAAAGTTGTGAAAGGAATACAGTTTAAAAGTTTTCGTGATGCTGGAGATCCTGTCGAAATGGCCAAAAAATACAGTGAATCAGGAGCGGATGAACTTGTGTTTCTCGACATAACGGCGACGGTCGAAAACCGTCCGATTCTCTTAGACGTTGTGCGAAACACTGCAATAAACGTTTCAATCCCCTTCTCTGTAGGTGGTGGAACGAGAAGCGTGGAGGATGTACGGCAACTGCTTCTTGCAGGCGCAGATAAAGTATCCATGAATACAGGAGCCGTGAAAAACCCAACACTCATATCTGATGCTGCCCGGCAATTTGGGAATCAGTGCGTCGTTCTCTCTCTCGATGCAAAAAAAGTCGCCTCCGGTCAATGGAATGTATTTATAAAAGACGGGACAGTTGACTCAGGTCTAGACGCAGTAGAATGGGTTAAACAGGCTACATCTCTCGGTGCTGGAGAAATACTTTTAACGAGTATAGACCAGGATGGGACGAAAAGAGGATTTGATATAGAACTTACCCGAGTGGTAAGCAATGCAGTAACAGTGCCGGTGATTGCGTCCGGAGGCGCAGGCAAAATGGAAGATTTCGTAGACATCTTTACCAAAGGCAATGCGGACGCCGCACTCGCCGCTTCCCTCTTCCACTTTGGAGAACTGACAATCAACGAGCTGAAAAGATATCTTGAGGCAAACAAAATTCTGATACGAAAAACATATGAACAATAAACTAACACCAGCTATTATTCAGGAAGACACGAGCGGAGAGATACTCATGCTTGGATACATGAACGCACTCGCTCTTTCTAAAACACAAGAGACCGGATGGGTGTATTTTTGGAGTAGAAAACGAAATGCGCTGTGGAAAAAAGGAGAGACGTCCGGAAATATGCTCAAGGTGCAAGAGATATTTGAAGACTGTGATAGTGACGCGCTCCTCATAAAAGTTAAACTCATCGGAACGTCGGCATGTCACACGGGAAATAAATCATGTTTTTCAAAAATATTGAATCAGTCATTGCGAGGATCCCGCCGATGAGGCGGGAGACGCGGCAATCTTAAACCTAAAAGATCGCCACGCCGTAAGAACGGACTCGCGATGACATAGGGTGATTAAATCAGGATAATTTATTATGAATATTGAAAAACTATATCAAGTCATTATTAAACGCAAAAGAGAAATGCCAGAAAAATCATATGTGGCATCGCTTTTTCGTGCAAGTGAAGACCGCATCATTCAAAAAATTGGCGAAGAAACGACTGAAGTAGTCATCGCGGCTAAGAATACTGACAAAAAACGGCTCGTCGAAGAAACGGCAGATCTTTGGTTTCACATGCTTATTCTTCTCGCGTCTAAAAACATATCGTTTGAGGAAATATTTGAAGAACTAAAAAAGAGGCAAAAGTAGGATACAATATGACAGATGACAGTATGTATATATTCTCAACATATGGAAAGTAATCCAAATGCTCGTTTGATTTCAGATCCTATAAACATCCGCTACCTTACTGGATTTATCGGTCTCGCCCCAGAAGAACGGGAGGCGTACTGTCTGCTGATTAATTCCCAGGTGCATCTTTTTATTAGTTCACTTTATATAGAAACCGCGAGTAACATAGTTAATCAACCCCAACAGGACAGTAATAATCCAATAAACAAATATACAAATAAGCCAATAATCGTTACTGCGTTCTCTCGGGAAAAGCCGATTGAAAAAATACTCGGTGAAATTTTAAAAACGAATGGAATTACAACTCTTGAATTTGAAAAATATGATATCACGGTAGCAGAATTTGAAAAACTTTCAACTGAATCATCCAGCTTCACTCTCATCCCTTCTTTCGGGAAAATCGAAAAAATGCGCATGGTAAAAAACATACAAGAGATTAAAACGATAAAAAAAGCATGTGCACTGACCGACAGATGCTTCTCTCATCTATTGACGTATATAAAAGCAGGACAAACGGAATCAGAAATCGCCTGGGAGATAGAATCGTTTTTTCATAAAAACGGTGCCTCTTCATCGTTTTCTCCCATCGTGGCGTTTAATGAGCATGCAAGTCAGCCACACTACGCTCCAAATAGCAAGAGGCCCTTCGACTCCGCTCAGGGCGATCAAGACCAAAGATTAAAAAACCGATCTTTGATCTTGATCGACTTCGGCGCAAAACTCGATGGATACTGTGCGGACATGACGCGAACTGTATTTTTAGGTACACCTAAAGATGAGTGGGTCAAAGCGTATGAAACGGTACTTGAGGCGCAGACGAAAGCACTTGAGTACATCCACCCGAAAGGAGTCATAGCCCACCTTCCGGGTGATTTTAAAATATCTGGTGCAAAGGCTGATGAGATCGCAAAAAAGACTATTACCGATGCCGGCTACCCAGCCTACCCGCACGGACTTGGTCATGGAGTCGGCCTTGCCATACACGAAGCACCGCGACTTTCCGCTGCACGGGATGAAACGCTTTTGCCAGGTAACGTTTTTTCTGTCGAACCGGGAATCTACATTGAAGGGAAATATGGCATACGGATCGAAGATTTAGTAGTATTAACTGATACGGGGGCAGAGACGCTCTCAAAATCAGAGAAAGGGTTAACCATACTATGATCACACCACAGACACTCAAAGGCTTTCGGGATTTTCTCCCGGCAGACGCGATAAAAAGACAGTACGCGATCAACATCATCCGTGATACGTTCGAATCGTTTGGATTTGAGCCTCTTGAAACGCCCGCCGTCGAGTACCTCGAAACGTTTGCCTGAAATGTGGGCGAGGATGAGAAACTCTTTTTCAAATTTCAGGACCAGGGAAAACGCTGGGTGGCTCTGCGATACGACCAGACGGTGCCAACGTGTCGTGTGATCGCCCAGTACCCCAACGAAATAAAGCTCCCGTTTAAACGCTACCAGATCCAGACCGTGTGGCGAAGTGAAAAGCCACAAAAGGGACGGTTCCGAGAATTTTTACAGTGTGACGCGGATATCTTTGGCGTAGACCATCGTGCGTCTGACGGAGAGACAGTTGCTCTCACGATACAAATTTTTAAAAATTTAGGATTTAAAAATCCTACTGCAATCATAAACGACCGCGCGCTCTACCAGGACGTACCATACAAAGCGATCGTCGCCATAGATAAACTTGCCAAAATCGGTGATGACGGAGTGATAAAAGAGCTCATTGCCAAGGGCTACACGAAGTCTGATGCCGAGTCGCTCCTAGTAAAGATAAAATCGAGTAAACCGAATGACGCGCTTCGAACGATTTTTTCATTCCTCGATGCCTACGGCATGAAAGACAACTACCGGTTTGAGCCAACGCTCGCACGGTCTTTTAACTACTCTACCGGTACGATTTGGGAGATCGTCGATCCTGCATTTACCACCGGATCCATGGCAGGATGTGAACGGTTTGATAGTCTCGTCGGAAAATTTAGCAACAAAAATGTACCGGCCGTAGGTTTTGCCGTCGGGTTTGACCGGACGATAGTGGCTATGGACGAATTGGGACTCTTTCCCAATCTCAAAACAAAAACCATGGCGGTTATGACTGTATTTAACGAGAGTTTACTTGAAAGCTCTCAGAAAATTGCTGAAAAACTCCGCGCGTCTCTGATAAATACTGACCTTTATCCTGATCCGACCGCCAAACTTGAAAAACAGTTAAAGTACGCGGATAACAAGGGCGTGCCGTACGTCATCATTCAGGGGCCGGAAGAAAAAGCAAAAGAAATAGTTAAGCTAAAAAATATGCAGACAAAAGAGCAATTTGAATTGACGCTTGATGATGTCATACGATTACTAACAAAGGATAATTGACGACTGGATCCCTCGACGGAGTTTATCCTGAGCGCTGTCGAAGGACTCGGGATGACAAATGAACCAATGAAATTGACTCCTGCCCATAAAGCCATAGCGGCGCTCATACTCGCCAATATTATCTGGGGTGCAGCTCCTGCGACATTTAAGCTCGCTCTTGAAAATATCCCTCCTTTCACTCTTGCTTTCTGGCGATTTTTTCTAGGGAGTCTCGTCATGATCCCGATACTTAAAGGAAATATCTGGTTTCGACCAAAATCTGTAGGCGATATTGGTCTTCTCTTTTTTAATGCTCTCTCGGGAATCACGGTAAATATTGCATTTTTTTTCATTGGCCTCACACTCACTAAATCCATAAATGCCGCGGTCATAGCATCGAGCGCTCCCATCATGACATTTGCCGTAGCAATACTTCTCCTTCGAGAAAAATTTATTGCGAAAAAATTTACCGGTATGATTCTCGGGTTTATCGGCATTCTCATCATCATCCTTGAACCAATACTGACTGAGGGATTGGACGTGTCAATCCTGGGAAACATATTTTTTGTCCTGGCGACACTTGGCGCCGTGGGTGGGACAATCTCCGGCAGATCGCTTTTTCAAAAATACAATCCTCTCGTACTTTCGTTCTGGTGCTTTGTCATTGGTTCACTCACTTTTTTACCGCTTGCGGTAAACGAGTACGTAAAAATGCCTACTCTCTATACCCTCCTCGATTGGCGCGGGTATACAGGAATACTCTTTGGCTCGCTCCTCTCGACTGCGGCCGCATATAGTCTTTTCAATTGGGGGTTATCCAAAATTCGCGCGTCCGATGCGTCGCTTTTTACCTACATAGATCCGGTCGTAGGCTCTCTTCTTGGCGTCGCACTTCTACAGGAACCGATTTCGCTCTTTTTCCTCGCGGGCGGCGCATTCATATTCTTGGGAATATTTATCGCCGAAGGCCATATCCATTATCATCCGATACATCTCTTTGGGCAAAACTACCATCTCGATGGTTCTTCTCATCCAACTCGTAAAAAATCCCGCAGGAAGAGAGCGTCCTAGCGCCCTGTCAGAGAGGTCCTCTCTGACATGCTGTTGTGACGATCTAATCATGAAACAATTTCATGAAACTATCAAACTATATCAAATCATACCCACAAGTAATCTCGCTTCGCTCAACTTATCTTGCATCCTATTCTGACGCTCTATACTTTTATTTCTTTTTCCTATAATCTTTCCAACTTTCAAATGCCTGCCAGAGAGTATACCGTTCAAAATTCCCATTATTCTTTTCATTTTTTGGGACTGACTTAATCGCTAATTTTGTTTTATTCATATTGATTATATATATGTATAAACTTCTCAATAAAAACACTGCAGGAATTGAAAACGACGAAAGGGCGTCAATCGTAGTAAACAATTCCTGCGATAATACAGACAAGAGAGACATTACTTGAATATCAACTTAAATACTTCCTTAAATGCAAATGCACGCGGATCTGTTTGAAAGAGACTCTTTTTAAACACTTTCATAAAAATATCGCTTCCGGGTTTGTCCATGAAATCACTGGGACCGCCGCTAACCACCAGAACGGGTCCGGTGTACCCGCGTGCGCGCAGTAATGCAGAAATAGTGAATGCATCGCCAGTCATCTCATCGTCACCAGGCAAGAGCCATGCATAGACATTTCCTGAAAGTGTGTAGTAACCATCCAGTACCACAAAATCAACAGGCCCTCTATTTTTCCCGGTGGTCGCGTACGCCACAAGACTTGAAAGATCGAAAGCGCTATAAATAATCGGGTTGCAACCGATAGCAGACAGAGCAGTGGTCAAAGCCGCGTGGGTTAAAGCCAACTGTGCCGGTTCATCATCTGCGACTACAGCGACGCACTGAAAGGATACAGACTGAGCTGTTGATGCGACGCGAGCATTCGATTGAGCTATAGGAACTGCAGATGTGCGCAACGCCGTCGTTGGGTAGAACAGTTGCCAGGCAAATCCAAAGAGCAATAGAAAAATGCCCAAACCCATAAAGCTTCCTGTCGTAATAGCTGTAAACGGTGATCGGAAAAACATGATGACCTCCTTATTGGGTCAGATCTATTCGCCCTTTCTATTCTCTCTCTTGTCAAAGATCATCTCTTCTCTTCGAAATTCATAACGTATCGACGATGAAAAGACAGATCAGATTGTATTGACAGTATAAACACAGCGCTTGACGGAATATGTCAGGATAAGTTGATTTAATGATAGATAAGAGTATAATCCTGACAATATGATAAGAAAGCAGGTTTTAGGCCGACAATATCCGCTTCCGGACACTACGTATAGCATGATAGCGGAAAAACTCTATCAACCGCTCCTCCTGGGAGAAAATACCGTACTCCTCTGTCCTCCACTCTATGGAAGGGACCATAATATGCGCATTCTTCGCGAAAAATCAGGAGAACGAGATATGATCCTAGGAAAATCACATACATTGTTTACTTATGCATATCTTAATATCGTATCTGACATGGAATCTCTTTCTGACGCTTCGTTTATAACTTTATGCCTCAATGAATTTTGTATTCCCACGTCGGGCCCTCTTGCATTTTCTGACTTTTCAAAGCATCTTACCTCTCTTATTGACGACGGACTCCACCCCACTCTTGTCGTAAACATCTCTGAAACTCTCAGCCGGGATCAACTGATCATTGTCTTAGATTTTTTGCAGCGAACGTATTACATTCACCCAAATATCATCCATATTCAGTTAATTCTCGACTTGGTTTGGAATGAGGAAGAATTTTTTACCATCGTTTCTCCGTTTCGCTCACTATTTCAAAACACATTCAAGCTATCGCTCTACACAAATAACGAAGTGCGCCATTTCATATCCTACTGGCTTTCTCAGTGGCATAAGGTACTACCCAAACAATCAATTGAAGCTATCGTAGAGTATGCCGGCGGCATACTGCTTCTGGCAAAAGCCGCAGTACGGATAGCGGTACGAGAAAAGAAATCAACTGTCAATGAAATACTTGAAATCATCACAACCCATCCTGAATATCTCACGCAGCTCAAATTTGTTCTCGCACGACTCACCGAAAAACAACAGAACGTTCTAAAAGCGATTGCGCTCCATGAATTACCAAAAGACAAAACAGAGGTACTCAATCTCCACGATATGAAATATATAGAAAAAACCTACGATGGCTTCCAGGTACGATCACGATCGGTCTACCTCTGGAACAAGCCAATAGAATCCACAAAATCAATGCTTATCTCTACGATCCAATCATCTGATAGTTTTTCCTTACGAGAGAAAAAACTTCTCGTCGCCCTCCTTGATATCCCGGGAAAAATCTATACCCGCGATACCATATTCACACTATTTTGGAACAAAAATTCTGAAGATACTACTTCTGACTGGGCGATCGACAAGACGCTCTCAAGAATACGACAGAAACTTGCAAACTTACCCGAGCTTTCAACACTCAAGCTTATAACCCAGAAAAAAGTTGGTATATCGATAAAAATACTATGAGTACAGAAAATTGTAACTCGATAGAATTTGTACAACCGCTTGAAATAATTGACCCGTACAAGGATCTGAACCACCTTGAATTGCTTTTTAATAAAGCAAAATATATCGTGCTTTTTAATACAATACTATTTTGCGACGAACATAATCTCACGGTTTCCATACGCGGAAGCGCACTCGATCGAATGCTCTTGAGCAATTCTCATATACCCGTTGACCTAGACGACGCTAAATTGGAACTTGATAGGCTTATGACTGTGGAAGCGTATGACCATATAACGCCAATGTTGAGTGAGCAGAATGTGCTCTCCGGTGCGCTTGATCTAAAAATACATGGAGCAAAAAATCAGAAAGTATTACTTGAGCTTTATGCGAGACTCAATGCCGTCGTACCGCAACCAAGAATTTCGCAGATGAAAAATTTTCCTTCAGTAGCAAGCAAAAAAATCGAATCTGCGTACGAACATTTTCAGCCCGAAATAGCATTTAAACTTACACATAATACGATCCCAGAAACAGATTCCATAAACGCAATTTCATATACTTTTGCGAAAACTGTCCTGGCAGTAAAAAATCAGAATATTACAGCTCACAATGCTCATAAACTCAAAGACCCCTGGTTTCCTGTGGAAGCAGAAACCATAGTTCAGGATGCACTCTATATCACCTGTGAAGTCAATGAAACAAAACATATCGACAGAAGTGGTAAAGACAGAACGACCAATATCGATGCTCTTTCCGCTCTGGCAACGTTACAAAATGGTAAGATAATCCTCAAAATGCCGGAAATTCCATGGTTTATAAAGTTTTCAAAAGAGGCGTTAGAATACTACCGATCTGAAATTCTTGAAAAGAATAATATGCATGCGATGGAGCGATTCCTCGAAGTGGTAGTAAGATCAGTAAGAAAAGGGAAAACATTTCAGAGAGAATTTTCAACAGAGACGAGTATATTTATAAGAACCTGCATGGATAAAATTTCTCGATACTGGGAGCATAGGAATTTCCCGCATAACGCAGTGCGACATGATTATCACAATCAGGAACTAGATGCGGCAGCCGAGCTTGATCCGATACGAACACTGAATGATATTCATGAGTTACATATATATAGACTCATGCACACCGAAGTGCAAAACGTATTTCGATCAATCAATCATCTCTTCAATTCTAAAGTATTTACTATTTTACTCGACGAGAGAAAGCATGAAAATTTTCCGTTAAGAGCTCTTTGTAGAGCACTGGAGCGATGTGTAACACCAAAAAATAGTAAAAATTATCTGACTGGTGTAGAAATATTATTTGTTATTTTTCCGAAGGAAACACGTCTATATCATCTCATGATTGATCGTTCGAGAAAATTATTTCAAAAACATTTTAAATACCCAAAACGTAAAAAGAATAATATCTAATTCTCAAAAACTTTTTAAGGCCAGGCCTTCCCTACGGGGTCAGGCCGTTCTAATGCCTGGCCTTGAGAGACGGGAAAAAATACAAAACCCCTTCCAAAAATCATTCAACTGTTGATATCACGAAACGCGCGACATGCTAATAATTTAAGAAGAAGCCAATTGAAGCAATATGGGCACGCACTAATTTTTTCCTATTTTCCACACTCCCTTTTCCCGAAATGCAGGAATAGTTTGTCTGCGTGCAGAATTTAATAATGCATGAAATGAAGTCTGCACTTTATCTGCATACTGTGATAGCGGAATAATTTCTAAACCACGAAGATATGCAAGACGCTTATGAAGCGACTCTAAAACAGCAAGCTCTACTATTCGAATCATAGGTTTTATGTTATGTGAATCATCATATGATCGAAGTGCAGAATAATACGATTCTTTTTCTTTGTTTCTGACGATAATTGGAGGAAATCCCTCACGAATGAGTAAATAGTTATTCAATACCCGTCCTATTCTGCCGTTTCCATCGATAAACGGGTGTATGCTTTCAAATTCTGCATGGATATATGCAATTCTATGAATAATAGAAGTCGTTATATCTGTTTGGAAACGATTCAACGCTTCTTGAATTCGAGATTCAATAAATTCCGGAGGAAGACCAATATGATTTCCAACTCGTACCATTTCGCCTTTCGTGCGAAATCTACCCGCAACCTCGTCTCGTATATTGGTCAGAAGCATTTTGTGAAGAAGCAATATACTTTCAATAATTAGCTCTTTTTCTGATGCTGTTTTTTTAATATACCCATAGACGCGCGCTAAATTTTTTGCTTCAAAAACTTCACGAAGTGAAATGTGTCGACTGACTTCAAGTTCAAGGAGTATCTTCTCTGTCTCGGGAAGAGTAAGCGTAGAGTTTTCGATTGCATTTGAGTTATATACACGCTCCGCAATTTCCACATCATCCAGCATTAAAAGGAGGGATTCTTTGTCTTTACTTGTACGCTTATACTCAACGAGTAATTCAGAAATTTTCTCTAATCTCGTTAATCTCATACTGATATGATACTATATTAACGGTATAATGTCAATATAGCGTTAATCTTATGATAAAACATGGTCATATTAACGGTATGTTTAATCTCTAAAGGCCGAGTCTTGAGAGACGGAGAAAAATACAAAAACCCCTTCCAAGTATGACCTAGATCCCCGCTTCCGCGGGGATGACAAAAATGAACTGGGTTAACACGGTGGCAAAGCAATTATTGAAGCTAAAGAGCCGTCTGTGGTACAATACTTAAAAGTATGAAAGCAGGAATACACCCTCAGTGGTTTAATGACGCGAAAGTAAGCTGCGCGTGCGGCAACACATTTACCGTGGGCGCGACAAAGCAGGAGCTCCGGATTGAGATCTGCTCCAAGTGTCACCCGTTCTTTACCGGTGAGATGAAATTTGTGGATACACTCGGACGAGTTGAAAAATTCCAGAAACTCCAGGTTTCTGCTGCGGCTCAGGCGGTAACGCTTGCTGAAAAGAAAAAGAAAAAGATGGAACGGGCAGAACAACTCCGAAACCCCAAAAGCCTACGGGAGATGTTGACAGGCACGAAGTAATAATCCAATAATCCAATTCTCAAATAATCCAATAGTCAAATAATCTATGAATATTAACCCTGACTTAGCCACACTCGAATTTCGCCCCGGACCTGGGGGTGAGGAAGCGCGGATATGGGCGCAAGACCTAATGCGTATGTACACGAGATATGCAAATATCCTGGGATGGAAAGTAGAGGAATTAAGTGATACAGCCATCCGCATAAAAGGCCCCGGGGCATTTACAACACTTCAATACGAAGCAGGGACTCACCGAGTACAGCGCGTCCCAAGCACGGAACGCCAAGGCAGAATTCATACCTCTACTGCCACCGTCGCAGTCCTTCCCGAGCTTCCAGAATCTGAAATCATTATCCGCCCGGAAGAAGTGGTGTGGGAGTTTTACCGAAGCGGCGGCAAGGGCGGACAGAATGTAAATAAAGTCAGCTCTGCAGCGAGGCTTCGCCATACTCCTACCGGAATCGTCGTAGCGTGCCAGACAGAACGTGACCAGTTTCAAAACCGTCAACTCGCGCTCTCCATGCTACGAGGAAAACTCTGGGAAAAACGGGAGATGGAAAAGACAGCGACTCTTGCCGAACAACGAAGCATCATAGGCCGGGGCATGAGATCTGAAAAAATCCGAACGTTTAACTATCCGCAGAATCGCGTGACTGACCACAGGATAAACAAAAGCTGGCATAATCTTGACCAAATCATAGAGGGAAGAATTCAGAAGATTACTCAAGAGATGCAGTCTGCAGATGTTTCTCTACTTCGGTAATTCTCTTTATAAGGCCAAAGCATGTGGAAGAGATCCCTCCACTTCGGTCGGGATGACAAGAAAAACGGCCTGGCCTTTTTTCAACACTACTTCGTCACCTCGGAGTCTTGCGTAGAAAGCGTGACTTTGAGTGTTATATCTTTCCCGTCTCTCCAGATTGAAAGCGTAACTGTATCTCCCGGCTTTTTCTTGGAAATCACTTGAGCAAGCTCCGTCTTTCCGGACAGACGGGCGTCATCTATTTTTATAATAATATCCCCTTCTTTTACCCCGCCCTTATCTGCCGGAGCACCAGTAACCGCCTCGATAACATACGCGCCTTCGGGGAGATCATTGAGTACCCCTATCTCTTTTGTCACCGTCTTGTACCGGACACCTAAAAACGGACGATTAAACTGACCAGTTTTATTAAAATTGTCTATGGCATCTTTCACCACATTGATCGGAAGGGCAAATCCGATATTCTGACCCTCAGAGGAAACCGCGGTATTTACGCCGATGACCTGCCCTGAAGAATTGAGAAGCGGGCCGCCTGAATTTCCGGGATTTATAGCGGCCGACGTCTGGATGACGTTGTCCAAGTGCTCTGATGCACCTTCAAACGGGCTTCCGGCTGTAATTCCCCGCCCAACTCCTGACACCACACCGGTCGTCACTGTATGACGAAATTCTCCCAGAGCCGTGCCTATAGCAATAGCGAGTTGTCCCACTTTTATTTTCCCCGAATCCCCAAGGTCTACCGGAGAGAGTCCTGACGCATTTATTTTGAGAATTGCCAGATCATTGATCGGATCACGATAAATTTTTTCTACATCGTACGTCTTATCATCTTTTGTGATGACACGGTATTTCGCCTCCGTATCTGATACGACATGTTTATTGGTAACGATAAGCCCGTCCGATGAGACTATAAATCATGAACCGATATCCTGTTCGAGTTTTTGTGCTTGCCCCTGCCTCCTCTGAAACGGACCGAAAGGATTAAACGGATCGAGTTCAAAAATATCCTGCGCTCTCCTCGTTTTGGTAATGCCAACTGTGACGACCGATGGGGATACTTTATCTACAACGTCTATAACGACCGACTCTTCTGTCACGACTTTCACTTTTTCGCTCCCCTCAGATACTTTATTTGATACGTCAGACTTGAATTCAAATTTTGGAAGAAGAGAGGAAAAATATGTGTCGATACTCGCCCATTTTAATCCAAATGCGCCAAATCTTACCAGGCCGCCAGAGACTAGGAGCACAACTGCAATAATAAGAAATAACTTTTGTGGTTTCATAAAATTCCTCCTTTGTAAGGCCAAGCCTTTAAAACTAGTAAGATAGAATTTATTTTAAAAGAAGTTCGACTGCTTTTGCAAGTTGGGCGTCGCCCGAAGCTTCGAGTCCATCCCATTTCACTTCAAAATCCGGTTTTATACCCTTTTTATGAATCCAATCGCCTTTGGGAAGAAGCCATTTGCCGGTCGTCACATGAAGACTTGATCCGTCTCGTAGCTCCTCTGGAGTCTGTACTGAGCCTTTACCAAATGTCGTCTCGCCGACAATGGTAGCACGTTTAAAGTCCCGAAGCGCACCCGCGACTATTTCCGCAGCCGATGCACTGCCTTTGTTTACCAATACGACGATCGGAGCACTCAGGAGATTGCCCGTACGATTCACCGGATAATCTATCTTTGACCCATTGCTGTTTGTTTGCGTTACTACCGTGCCTGAGGCAATAAACTCGCTTCCTATATATACTGCACCCTCTAGATACCCGCCCGGATTGTTTCGAAGATCAAAGATCACTCCCCGTGCGCCGTTTCGAAGTGACTGAGAAATCTCCTTCACAGCTTTATTCCACTCATCATCCGTTCTGTCTCCAAAGCGCGTAAGCCTGAGATACGTGACTTTCCCACTGAGCCGGACAGACTCCGGAAATTTTGATATTTCTGATATGTCTTCGGGTGATTTAATCCACGTTTCTACCGATGGCACCTCTATCGTCGCCCGGGTAATAGTAATATCGACAGGCTCTCTACTCCCGTCATGAAAAATGCCAAGTTTCACCTCTGTCCCCCGAGGCCCGCGTATTTTACTAACGGCCTGCTGAACACTCCACCCGGCTGTATCTTCATCATTGACCTTTAATATAAAATCTCCTGCCCGAATTCCTGCTTTCTCGGCAGGATTACCCTTCAGAGGCGCTATGACCATGACGCGACTTTCTTTGAGTCCAAGCTGTGCCCCGATACCTTCAAACGCACCGCCGATATCTTCTTTAAATTCCTTATTTTCCTTGGGAGGAAGAAACGATGTATACGGATCATCAAGCGAGGCAACCATGCCACCAATCGCACCATACACCATCTTTTTCACATCGATGCTTTTCGCGTCGATAAAGTCCCGGTTGAGTCTCCCCCACACATCCCAAAATAACCCAAAATCTATGGCTGATGGGGATGCAGTGCCGGAAAGAGACGTATTTGATGCAGAGGTGAACGTTTTAGAATTTCGAACACCGTACTGATATCCGATACCAAGAGAGAGGAGAACAACAGAGAATATGAGAACGAACGAACGAATTTTTGAAAAAGGCAGGGAATTCATGATAATTACGCGCGAACGACGTACGGCAACATTGCGACAAACCGGGCTCTTTTTACGGCAACGCCAAGTTTTCTCTGATGAGACGCACAGATACCTGTCTTTGCCCGGGACAAAAGCTTCCCGCGCTCCGTGAGATATTTTTCTAGGATAGCTACTTCTTTATACACAGGATTCGTATCCGTGTGACAGAACGTGCAATTTTTTGCGACTGGTCTCACTTTTAATGGCTTTCGTTTTGATCCCATCATATATTTTTTCCTTTCACTAACGCCGCATTTATAAACTACTTATCGAATGCGGCACTGATGCTCGTATTCACTCATGCCTATGATGGCATTCGCGAACGATCAATCAGAATGGTATATCATCCGGATTGACTGATTCCATCGGTTTATTTCCGCCTACCGGCTTTTCCTCAACAGTACCAGCTTTGGGCAATGCATCGTGGGGCTCTGCTGCACCCGACGTGCTCGCGGCACTCGCGACACTCGCTCCGCTCGGTTGAACATCTCCCGGAGCGCCTATGCGCTTTGCATCGAGTAAAATCATGTCTTCTATGACTACTTCTGTCGTACTTCTGGAGCTCCCATCCTGACCCTGCCAGGTGTTTGTCCTCAAACGACCCTCGACGTAGATCTTTCGACCTTTTGTACAAAGCTGACTGCAAAGCTCCGCAAGTTTGTTCCATGCCACGACCCGATGAAACTCGACTTCATCTTTTTTCTCACCCGAATCTGTCGTCCAAGTCCTGTTGGTGGCAAGACCCATGGTGCAGACTGCGGCGCCCGTGGGCGTGTATCGAAGCTCAGGATCTCTTGTAAGATTTCCGATGAGCTGTACTTTATTCAAACTTCGTGATGACATGTTTTAAGCTCGTAGCTTTCAGCTATCAGCTATCAGCTTTAACTGACGACTGACGACTATTCTTTCACCGTTAACAAATACCGTAACACATCTGTGCCGAGTTTTACTCTATTTTCGATATCTGCAATTTTTGCCAAACCCTCGAGGGCACAGACTATATAGATACCTTCTTTTTGTTTCTGGATCTCGTAGGAGAGTTCTTTTTTCCCGTAGATGGTCAGGTCTTTGACGGAGAGCGTATCGCCAACGAGCGTCTGCAACATCTCTTTGACGGCTGATTCCTTTGAAAAATCATACGTCGCAGTCATGATAACCATGAGTTCGTACTGTCGTGTCATAAAAGGGATGATATCATGTAGGCATGCAATTCACAATATTCAAACTAAATACATGCCATATAAATTTGACGTAATCTACTTTTCTCCTACTGTTGCGTTTTTAAAAAGTTCTTCTGCCAATTGTTGCACATCAGGGGATGAAAAAAACTCATCAAACTTACCTTTGTCCCACGGCCGCATTAGTACTTTTGCTCTCAAACAACGTTCAAAGCATGCTCGAGCATCATAGTTAAAAAGTCTAACTAAAGTAGGATACGCATACACATATTGAAGTATATCTGGCTCCAATGCTTCGCGTAAAACGCTCATATCGTTCACATTAGGTTGGCCTATTGAGCGTTTATATTCGAAATGATTAAACCCTGGAACCTTTTCAAGCTTCCCTAGTAATTGTCTGACAATTGGGGCATTCGATATTCGGAACAATTCCTCACGATTCGACGTTTCTCGCGAATTCCCAGGCTTTCGCAGATCATCAAGGGAGATAGGTTTATGAGCAACATCCTGTGCATATCGAATCACCACTTCGTTGTCTAGAGTATCTGTATCTTTCATCTCAGTCCGTATCTGCGTGAGTATCTCTATGCCTTTTGCTAACGCGTCCGGGGGGGACAACGACACTGTTTGTCTTTGAAGGAGTGAAAATAGATTCACCAACGAATCATCATGCTCAGGTCGAATAAATTGTTCCCAAAACTTTGAGAGTCGAAAACTGCTTAATGAATTGCTAGCGGTAAGATTTTTATCCAGTGTGCTAACCAAGGGAGACCTCTGGCAGATTTTTTCTCGTAATGACACTGATTCTCTATCCCGGATAGTATGGATATCTAAATCGGAGAGGATCAATCTAAGCCTGCCGTTGTCCTGCCTTTCCAGAAGATAATTATCTAATTTTTCACTCGCTTGATCCTCCCAAATGACTCCGTGATCTATCATATTTTTATTCAAACGAGCTGCCGCAATAAGAACACCGAGAAATTCTTTGTGTGTAATAGCCTTATTTTCTACCAACCGATATACAGTATTGTTCTGAAAATCTTCTATCCATGGTGACACAATGCCAAGTTGCTCCTTACCCCGTGGGGATTTCTCTTTTTGTGAAATCGTATCAATATTCGGATCATTTAATAATGATTCATAAAGTTGTAAAGAATAAGAAGAAGGAATTATAGCTAATTTCTGATGAACTACTGCATGAGGTAGTGTCATTTTCTCTCGAACTAATATACGCGGACGAATAATTCCTATGTCTACGTCTCGCAATCCCTCGCTCGCAATATCACGAACTCCCTCATCCCAAAGCATCAAAGTCATCAGGTTATTGCATACCACACTACTAACAAATTGCTTTCCTGCTGATTCATCGTATATCCCTACTTGAATCCCACCATGTACTATTCCTATATTTCTCTCTTCTGCGTTCTTTATAGCCGAACGCTCAGTAGTGATTCCAGTACCTCCGCCATCCTGAGGAATTAATCCAACTCGAAATGAAACAATCGTCCCAAGATCAAGTTTAGTTGGTATTTCTGGAATTACGGCCAAACTTTCAAGTGCGGATTCTAAAATCATATTAATTATACCCTCGTCCACCCCTCGTAAGAGCGTTTCTACGGGGCAGGCGCCTCCATCCTAAGTACCTATTTTAAACTCTACAACATCACCATCCTGCATACGGTATTCGCGGCCTTCAGATCGCACTTTTCCGACCTCTCTTGCTCCCTTCCACCCGGCATGGGAAACAAAATCCTCAAGTGACGCTACATCTGCACGGATAAATTTCTTTTCAAAATCCGTGTGGATCACTCCCGCCGCTTGCGGAGCTTTTGAGCCCTTTATGATCGTCCATGCACGGGATTCTTTGACGCCTATAGTAAGAAAAGAGATAAGACCCAAAGTGGTATATGCAATCTGAATAAGTCTGTCCAAACCTGATCGATCCCACCCAAGAGTTGCGAGATATTCTTTTTGTTCTGATTCCAAAAGAGCTGAAAGTTCTGATTCGACTTTCGCACAGATAATTAATTCGTTTTTACTAT
>JBBTTM010000107.1:0-1749 GCA_038064255.1 Patescibacteria group bacterium
AGCGCCGATAGATTTAGCACAGCGGACATCGTATATAGTGTCACCCAGAACATATGTCTCATCCGGGCGAAACGAATGATGAAAGAATATTTGTGCTTCATGTGGCACCATCTTTGCAAGTTCAAATCTATCGTTCGCAGTATCGCCAAATATACCAAATGTAAATATATCACCAAGCTTTGCATGTTCAAGTTTCCAAATCCCTATTGTTTTCACATTTCCTGTTAGTAGTCCGAGCGCGACGCCTGGAGTGTCTCTGAGCGTACGTGCAAGTTTTTCTGCGTCATCAATTTTTTGATACAATACTGTATTTTTTGAATACTTGACGAGAAAATCGTACATAGCACGACTAAATTCATCAAATTTGCTCTCAAAAAAATCATATGAAATACCTGAGCTGTGTATAATGCTCCATGCTGTATCTTTGTCTACTGAGCCTCGAAAATTTGAAACATCTGTATCTGAAACCTCTATGCCGTATGCACGTTTTGCTCCGTATCTAAGTCTTTCAGAAAAAAGAGATTCTCCCACATGTCGAATGAGAGTTCCGTCTATATCAAAAAGGATAAGTTTTTTGTACTCCATTATTGAAACGTTGAGGTATATAGTATTAATGATTTTTGAAGGAGTTCAATGCAGCGTTTTAAATCAGTAACATTGAGAACATACGCAATCCGCACTTCATTCTTCCCTTTTCCCTCCGTTGCATAAAATCCTGCTGCTGGAGCGAGCATCAGAGTTTCAGCCTGTCCTGCTTGCCCTGAGTCTTTCCGAAGGGAGCTTGCCGAAGGATCTCGAAAATCTGTAAGAAGCCACTGGCAAAATTTTTCGCTATCATCTACTGGAAGTCCTACTATGACATAAAACGCGCCCTCAGGCTTACACACAGTAACGCCTGGGATATTTTGAAGGCCGCTAAACAGAACGTCTCTACGAAGTTCGTACTCTTTCTGCACGTTTTCTATGTATTGATGTGGCACATGTATGAGTTTTGAAGCCATAGCCTGATCTATAAATCCCGATGACAATCTGCCTTGTGCTATGCGAAGTACGCCAGATAAAAGATCATCACTGAGCGATACGAGCGCTCCAAGGCGTGCTCCGCAAAGGCTATATCGTTTCGACATGCTATCAAGAACGATAGCCTGATTTGGAATCTTCTGCATGTAGGAAAGAAGTGACACCTGAGCTTTTCCATCGTACGTATATTCCCGATACACCTCATCAGAGAGAAGAAAAAGTTCATGTTTGGAGGCTATATCGACGAGCATCTCAATCTCATCTTTTGTATACACCGTACCGGTCGGATTATTTGGGTTGCAAAAAAGAATCGCTTTCGTGTTCTTGCTGATAGTGTTTTCGATGATCTCTTTAGACGGGAGGTGAAATCCTGATTCTATAGATGTAGTTATGGCTTTAATATGTACACCATTAAGCGCGGTATACGAATTATAATTTGCATAAAATGGTTCAAATATGATTACTTCATCCCCAGGCTCGCACGTGGCAAAAAGAGCCATAGAAATAGCTTCTGATCCTCCATTGGTTACCTGAATATGTTTTGCATCTATAAACGTATATCCGAGGGTGTGATAGTACCATGTGAGGGCATCAAGAAATTGCGTACTTCCCTGAGACAATTCATAGGAAATTGGATTTTTATCCCAGTTTCGAAGTACAGAGATCATTTCGTCGGGCGTTTTTATGTCTGGATCTCCGATGTTGAGATGATAAACCTTGACGCCATTT
>JBBTTM010000107.1:1849-10268 GCA_038064255.1 Patescibacteria group bacterium
GGGCGTTTTTATGTCTGGATCTCCGATGTTGAGATGATAAACCTTGACGCCATTTCTTTTAGCAGCTTGGGCAAATGGTACGAGTTTACGGATGGGAGAGGCAGGCACAAGTGATAACCTTTGGGAAAGAGATGTCATACTTATTCTGCTTTTACGGTGAATTCTTCTTCTATGTTCGGTTTGCCAAATTCCTTCCATGCAGACAGTCCACGTAGGAAAATCTCCATAAATTTATCGCTCCCTCCGGAAGAACCTGGGGCGAATGCGAGTTCTCCTTCATGTACAGAAAATGATCCGTCAGTAAAGAGGGCTGTTCTTTTCATGCCGTTGATTGTGACGATGACCGGCTGACCGGAGTGAAATTTTATAGAAGATCCTCGCATGGAGGTTTTTATATTACCGTATCCATCGATCCAGGCAATTCTGTTTTCTGGAGCATCTGGAAGATTTGATATATCAAGAGCTTGACCTATAAACGCTTTATCTTCATGTGCGATACCAACGACAGCTTCAGGGTAAAAATCTCTGGATCGAAACTGCGATCCCTTATTGGCAACATTGACCAGATGAAGAGAAGAAATAAAAGGTTTAATAAAGGAAAAACAGTACCCTGCGTTCACACCTACCACGCGGACACCGTTTTTAAGCTCAGCATAGACAAGTTTTTCACCGTCTCCTTCCTGTCTTTTTTCTTTATTATCCTTTCTAGGTGCCGTATTTGTGTAGATAAGTAAGTGTGTCAATGGATTCACCACTGCAAATTGATGCGTCCAAAAACCAGTAGCCAGGGTGCTAAATTTAGGGACACTCGTTGGATGGACACAAAGAGACGGATCGAGAAGCATAAACTTCTGGATTACTTCACCAAATGCAGGGTCGCCTACGCCGTAATCTGCAATAAATTGTATAAAATTCTTTTCAGACATGAATTGATTGTATCAGAGACGGAAAATCAGACACAAGTGACAACTGAGGCCTACTCGTTATGAGTAAAATTCTATGAGGTCGATTCTTGAAACTACACCCAGCGGTTTATTGTTGTTGCTTAATACCAAAATAATAGAATCTTTCGTAAGAAGCTGGGACGCACGCTCCACAGATTCATTTTTATCAATGGTAGATACACCCTGTTCAGTTACTGTTGCTACGTGATTTGAAGGGCCAATCATTTTGTCATACAGGCCAGTCAGAAGATTTCTCTCGCTTATACTACCCATAATTTTCGATTTTTCTATCACGGGAAGGACGGATACATCATATTTTTTCATAATATCTATTGCGTGTTTCACTGAATCTGACGGGGATACAAACAGCATTGTTGGACTTTTCTTCTTTGAAAGCACGTCGCCGACAGTAACACATTCAGCTTTATTTGGTAAAAATCCGTTCTCTCTCATCCATACATCGTTATACATTTTTGTCAGATACGATTTACCACTATCCGGAAGAAGGACAACGACAGTACCTGTCTTTAATTTCTTAGAAAGGAGTTGGGATCCGTATAGTGCCATGCCCGATGAACCACCGACGAGAATTCCCTCTTTTTTTGCATATTCTCGCGCAGTTAGAAAACATTCGCGGTCTCCGACCTGGATAACATCGTCAATATATTGAAAATCTATAGTAGTGGGGATAAAATCCTCGCCCACACCCTCTACTTTATACGTTTTAAATATTTTTGGAAATTTTCCGGATTTCTTGTACTCTGTATAGACTGATCACACCGGATCCACTCCGATGATCTGAATTTTTGGATTTTTCTCTTTCAGATATTTCCCGACCCCAGTAATAGTCCCGCCGGTTCCCATGCCGCAGACAAAGTGAGTTATCTTTCCTTCTGTTTGATTCCATATCTCTGGTCCGGTAGTTTTATAATGTGCTTCAGGATTTGCGGGATTATGATACTGATCAGGTTTGTATGCTCCTTTAATTTCTTTTGCCAGTCTATCCGACACCTTATAGTAGCTCCGTTCATCATCTGCGAGTACTGCCGTAGGAGTGATGACTACTTTAGAGCCATAGGCTCGAAGCAAATTTCTTTTTTCGTCACTCATCTTATCCGGCATCACAAAAATTGTTTTATATCCACGAATAGCGGCTACCATGGCAAGTCCCGTGCCTGTATTTCCCGAAGTAGGCTCGACTATCGTCCCTCCTGGTTTTAATTTCCCAAGTCTCTCGGCTCGATCGATCATAGTCGTCCCAATACGGTCTTTTACTGAACCACCTGGA
Source organism: Patescibacteria group bacterium (assembly GCA_038064255.1). Classification (GTDB taxonomy): domain Bacteria; phylum Patescibacteriota; class Microgenomatia; order UBA10105; family UBA927; genus JACREM01. The sequence goes on from JBBTTM010000107.1 coordinate 4,082, forward strand.
TTAAAATATTCAAGTTTTGCAAGAAGCGTAACGTTCGGATTTGGGTTGAGAGCATTGACCCGTACGAGCGGTGTGTTTCCTATGAGCTCGAGTATAGTATTGTAATACATGACATACAGGCAGATGAATGCAGATGCATAAAGATACTAAGTCACATCAGGTAAAAATGCAAGCTGGAGAGTATATGAAATAATTTTTATGTTCCTTCTTCCCAGCTGTGAAGATACTTTCTCTGTGCTGTCGTCAATCTGTCAAAACGCATGTTCATGGCTTTCAGCTTCAGTCGGGCTACCCGCTGATCAATAGCCTTTGGCAATACGTATACTTTTGGTTTCAATTTACCCTGCATTTTGGCAAACCATGCAGCCCCAAGTGCCTGATTAGCAAAGCTCATATCCATGACTTCTGCCGGATGACCCTCTGCAGCTGCTAGGTTTACCAGTCTTCCTTCTGCGAGAGCATAAATTCGCTTACCACCCGGAAGTGTCAATTCTTCCAGGGAATTTCGCAGAGTGCGACTGCTTTTTGAAAGTTTTACAAGTCCGTCGTAATCAAATTCAACATTAAAATGTCCCGAATTGGCAATAATTGCTCCGTCTTTCATTTTTTTCATGTGTAGTAAACTTACAACGTCTTTATCTCCAGTAGCTGTGACGATAAGATCAGCATAACGCACTGCTCGGCCGATCTGATCCACAGAAAATCCGTCCATGGCTGCTTCTAAAGCTTTAACGCTATCAACTTCTGTCACCGTAACTATAGCTCCCAAGCCTCGTAGCCTTGATGCTATTCCCCTGCCACACCATCCATAGCCGCAGACGACAGCTCTCTTGCCTGCCAAAAGTATATTGGTGGCTCTGACTATGCCATCGACAGTAGATTGGCCTGTGCCGTATCGATTGTCAAACATATGTTTCGTATCACTGTCGTTTACAGCAAGCACAGGGAGTTTTAGGGCTCCATCTTTTGCCATGGCTTTCAAGCGTATGACCCCGGTGGTAGTTTCCTCAGCACTCCCGAGCATCCCCTGAAGCTGCTGCTTTCGTTCAGTGTGAAGCAGAGCTACGAGATCAGCTCCATCGTCAGTTGTAAGCATCGGTTTGTAATCTAATACCTGATTTAAATGCTTGTAATACGTTTTTCTATCTTCGCCGTGTATCGCAAAAACTGGAATTGAATAATCAGCTACTAGAGATGCGGCTACACTGTCTTGGGTTGACAGTGGGTTACTTGCACAAAGAGACACGCTGGCTCCGCCCGCGACGTATGTTAGGATCAGGTTTGCAGTTTCACTCGTCACATGAAGACATGCAGCGATAGAAATACCTTTGAGTGGCTTGTTCTTGGTAAATTCTTCCCGTATTTGTTTCAAAACGGGCATGTTTTGTCCTGCCCACTCAATTTTCATCTTTCCGGTTTTAGAAAGACTGAGATCTTTAACATCGTGTTTCGTTGTTGTATTCATACTATTCCTTTCATAAACATGCGAACTATTCACTCTTTGTATACCCTCCTACACTATGAGTCAAGGAGTTTTATATATTTTTGCCCTGCCCACAAAAGTTCGAATATTCTACTTCTTGAAACTATTATAGGGTAGTAAATATTTTAAAATCAGAAAAAGTACGTCACTTTTATCCAAATTATAATTTTAGGAGAGTATGAAAAGAATTTTCGTACCGCCGTATAAATTCACCGATAGTAAAATTATGTGTTTGCGTACCGTATGTTTCAACTGCATAGACTGCTGCGACTGAGCCCATCTGACCACACGTCATAAGATCAAATTTTTTAAGAAACCCAGTCATAAATCCGGCTCTATACGCGTCTCCTGCTCCTGTAGGATCGAGAACTTTTGCGGGTTTTACGGGTTTTATATGTATTGCATCTTTCATGGTTTCGATGATCGAGCCACGACTACCAAGGGTCGTGATGAGAATACCTGAGAGCGCGATGAGCTCTTCGTGTGTTATCTCAAGACGATCCTGCATGAGCCCTATTTCATAGTCATTTGCTATGGCGATCGTAGCTCCGATTATGCCCGTTTTCAAATCTTCCGGGGCGATAGCGCCAATTTGAAACGCAGGGTCGTACATGTAGGGAATTTTGAGTGTAAGGCACTCTGCCACATATTTTTTCATAGCTTCCGGTGTATTTGGAGAAATAATGACAAATGAAACATCAGGGGTATTTTTAAGAAAATATGGATTGAGTGACAATTCAACATTATATTTTGATGCACCGATATAAAATGATCCGATCTGATTATCTTCCTTATCAGTGACAACAAAATACGAACCCGTAGCTACATCTTTTTGTATAGATATGCCTTTAGTTATTATGTGTAATTGTTTTAAAGCCTTTAGATACGGAGTGAAATCATTTCCCGCGCTCGAGACGATAATAGGAGTGTTGCCGAGCAGATGAAGGGAGTATGCGATATTTCCTGCTGTACCTCCCCGTTGTTTGACAAGCGTATCTACTAAGAAACTGAGAGAAAGCTTGTGGACGCGCTCGGGCATGATGCGCTCGGCAAAAAGACCCTGAAAGTCCATGATGTAGTCAAAACCGAGCGTACCAGTGACCAAAACATTCATTACTGTCCCTGTCCCATACTTTTGGAGAGCTCCATAAGTTTGCCTGCAGCTGCTTGCTGTGATTTTTTGATAGCGTCGTTTATTGCGGTTCTGACATCATTTCTCTCTATACCATTCTCAGTAACGCTTAATACGTTTTGATTTCCAGTGATCTTTATCTTTACCGATCCAAATCCGACGTCAAACACCTGCTCCTCCAGTGCTTTTTGTATCGTGCCCGCCTGCTTTCTCATCTCGTTCATGTCTCCCAACATCTTAAATGGATTCATCATATATTTTTCCTTTCTTTTAACTGATCTCTTTTATTTCTTTCCAAGCACAATCTCAACCTTTACTTTTGCGCCGAATAATTTTTTGATCGTGATTGCAAGTGCTTCCCGAACTTTTGCTTCAGATAATTTTTCTTTATGAAATGAATAAAACGCTTCTATGGTAACCGTGTCGTTTGTAACAATTTTTGGTCGCGTAGACCGAAGAACGCCACTGATGGAATGATTGTATTCCTTCATGGCTTCTATATAGTCTTTCCAGCATTCTGACAGTTTTTCCAAAGAGAGTAATTCATTTTCTTCCGCTACATGTTCCATTCTTTCTACCACCTGAGGAGTATTTTTTTCCAAAATTACTTGAAACGTAGGTGTAGCTGAAGGGCTGACAACAGGAGACAAAATCCTAGCGTGACTCTTGAGCGGAAGAGTGATAGAGCAGAGTTCGATCGATGCGATTTCAAGCGGGAGAATCTGTATCGGACTTATTCGTAAATCGCCATATGCATTCATAAGTCTGTCAATAATCCTCATGAGACTGGAAACGTCCGCGTGGCTTAGTGCTTGGGCAACGAGATCCTGTTCAAGCATCTGAAGACATGAGCTCATGAAAATTTTTACATCAGTACCTGACTCCTGAAGTATTCGCAATATTTTAAGCACATTCTCTAAATTTTCTGAAGAAAGAGTTTCTATATATTCGCGGATGAGCGAATCATGAGAATATGCGAGCGTTGATTCAACGTTTAAACGGGTAATAGATTCACCGCTAAGCGCCATCTGTTCTAGATTTTTGACTGCATCTCTATACGAACCGTCTGCATGTTCGACTATAAGTGACAAAGCGTCAGCATCTATTTTTAACTTTTCTTTCAGTATAATTCGTTCAAGAGCACGATGTATATCAGAGGATTGTGCTTTTTGAAATTGAAGTCTCACGCACCTGGAAAGAATAGTTGCTGGAATTTTTTGGGGTTCAGTCGTAGCGAGGATAAATATTGCGTGCGATGGTGGCTCTTCCAGGGTTTTTAAAAGTGCGTTAAAGGCACCAGATGAAAGCATGTGAGCTTCGTCTATGATGTAGACAGCAAAAGTACCCGTAGACGGAGTGAGCGCAATACTATCTCGTAGATCTCGTATATGATCTACTCCGGTATTACTTGCTGCATCGATTTCCCGAACATCCAGATGCTGTCCCCTTGCAATAGATTCACACTGCTCACATTTTCCGCACGGTTCTCCTGATGAATTTGGTTTTTCACAATTAAATATTTTAGCTATGAGGCGGGCAGTAGTAGTTTTGCCTGTGCCCTTGGGTCCTGTCAGGAGAAACGCATGAGGAAGCGTGTTTTTATCTTTCCTGAGAAGTGAAAGTACGTAATCACGTACGGCTTTCGTATCGAGTTCTCCTATAGTCTGTGGTCGATATGTTCTGTAAAAAGACATAGCTCATTGGCTTATTTGTTTATTTGAATATTTGCTTATTTGTCTATTAATTTAATTCTGCTCAGGATGATGTATGCCCAGCAGATGGTCAAGTCCGTGTAACACCAGTCCGACAATTGTATCATCCACCAGTTTATTTTCCTCACCCGCTTCTTTGACCGCCATAGGAAAAGATACGAGGATATCTCCGAGATGCAGTATTCCGTCGGGTGCTTCAACGAACGGGGACATAGCAACTGACGGATCATTTTGGGGAAAGGATAATACGTCTGTTGTATACTCCTTTTGTCTATACGTGCTATTTAATTTTTTCATGAGTCTGTCTCCAATGATAGAGATACTCACTTCGGTCCTGCTTTTAACTTTTTTGGAGAGTACCTCTGTGACGCTTTCAATTATCTTTTTTCTATTGACAGGATAATGGGATTCTGTTCGGAAAAGGACGGTAATCATGTATGTGAAACTTTAAATAATTGATTTTAGTATTGCGGCAACACGAGAGCCATCAGCTTTGCCTGCAACTTTATCCATTGCAGATTTCATAAGGAGGCCAAAATTTTTCTCTTCGCTTGCGGCAATGGGTGAAAGTACTATTTTCAGTTCTTCGTCTGACATCTGCTTTGGGAGGTATGATTCAAGAATCTCAAGTTCTTTCGTTTCTTTATCTACGAGCTCACTGCGTCCTGCTGCAGCAAAAGCTATTACGGATTCTTTATGTGATTTTACCTGTTTTTTTATAACGTCCAGCACATCTGCGTCTAATACTGCAGTATCAGAGAGATTGCCGTATTTAGCTATGGCAGCAAGTTGAATTCCAGCCAACAAAAACCTCAGCGTTTCAACTCTTGCGCTGTCTCGCTTTTTCATGCTTTCAAGCAATTGTGCTCTGATTTGTTCCAGAAGCATAGATGGGTATTAATAACTCTTATTTGCGTGACGAATACGTTTTTTGAGTTCTTTATTCTGCTCTTTACGAATTTCAGCGGGCTTTTGATAAAATTCCCGTTTTTTTAGATCCTGCAATATGCCCTCGGTGAGGACTTTTCTAGTAAATTTACGAATAAGAGTATCTGCTGTATCTCCTGGTTGTGCCTTGACAAATACCATAGAAAGTTAAAAAACACCCCCCTTCATTCAGTAGTGTTACCACTGAACTTTATAACTCATTATAGCGTAATTTGAATTAAGTTTCTATGGGGCTTTTTTCAATACTGCGATCAACTGATCGAGAGTTTTTTTGGTAGGTTTCATGTCAGGATTTTTAGAACTACCGTTTAATACCATGTGTTTACTCGCATGCAAAAACCACGTAGACTCAGGTTCCTGCTTTTTCAACAACTCATATACTTCGGTGAGATCAATGTCTGTTTCAGGGCGGGATTTGAGCCTCATATATCCTTTGTTTGGATCCTTTCGAATTACTAATCTATATCCCATTTTTTGAGCCAGGTGGACAACTTCGTCGTTTACTGTCTCTATACCTAGAGCTTTTCCCCATTTGGTATCAAACTCCTTGCCGATTTCCCTTATTTCTTTTTCTGCCCAAATTTTATTTTGAAACATTTTGTAGATAGCATCAAGGCTCTCCATACCAAGAGCGACAATTTTTTGTGGGTCTTCAGAATATAAAAGTCTCCAGCCGTCGATCTGTCCCACGAGTGAAAATTCCCAGAAGTCTGCAGTCGGATTGGGGTAGTACACTTCTTTAAAATGATCTATGTCATTTACGAGCGAAACTATTCGCTCTAGCGATGAGTCACGGCCGTTAATTTTTTTAATTTCCTCATACACGAGAGTAGACGCACAGATATCTGCGTCAGTCTGATGATGGTCAAATTTTCCAAAGCCCGTATCCAGATGGAGAATTTCACCATTATC
>JBBTTM010000108.1:0-2126 GCA_038064255.1 Patescibacteria group bacterium
TTTATGATCATTCCTTGCTTTTTAGAATTTATCCCAGAGTTGACCGTCTTCTCGACATCTCCACCCTGTGCGCCGATCCCGGGGACGAGAAATGTCATGTCTCCTGCAATCTGTCGAACAATTTTTAGCTCCTCCGGATATGTAGCACCTACCACAAGCATGCAATTGCCATATGTATTCCATTCGTTCACCACATTTTTTGCCACTCGCTGATAGAGCGGTTCGCCATCTGTGATTAAGTCCTGGTACTCTCCGGCTCCGGGATTGGATGTACGACAAAGGATGATGCATCCCTTATCTTTTCTATCCAGGAAGGGTTTCAATGCTTCTTTCCCAAGATACGGATGAAGTGTAATGGCGTCCACGCCTAGCCAGTCAAAAGCGAACGACACATACCCCTCGTTCGTGCTTCCTATATCAGCTCGCTTTGCATCAAGAATAATTGGTACCTCCGGATATTTTTCGCGTAAATAATCACAAGTCATCTTTAGTTCATTTGTTCCCTCTGTGCCTCGAGCTTCATAGAATGCACTATTTGGTTTATACGCACTAACTAAATCATGTGTCGCATCAATGATTGCTTTATTAAACACAAACTGAGGATTCTTTTCTTTTTTTATATGTTCAGGAATTTTTGCAATATCACTATCAAGTCCCATGCAGACAAGCGAATTTTGCTTATCGACAATAAAATCTAGTTTTTCTTGAAAATTCATACCTTAAACCATTATAAATACATTCATTAATTCTTTTACCGAATGCACGACCATTGTTGCACCTGCATTCTTTAACTCTTTCTCAGCGCCATATCCATACAACACTCCTATGCAGTCTATGCCATTTTCGCGCGCACCAATCATGTCATGCTCTCTATCTCCTATCATAACAAATTCACTCTTTTTAAACGTAGGGAAATTCTCAAGAACTTTACCGATAAGTTCTTTCTTTGTTGCACGGGTACCATCAAGATTTGCTCCGACAACAAAAGAAAAGTATTGGTGAATGTGAAATTGTTCCAAAAACCCATCTGCAAATTCTTGCACTTTTGATGTAGCAAGTGTAATGCTATATTTATCCTCAAAAAGCACTTGAATCATTTCTCTCACTCCGGGTATAAGCTCTACTTCAAGTTTTCCTTTATTTCTCATATATTCCTTGTAATAATTCGCAGCCATCTCAACACTTGATGAATCATCTGGGAAAAAATGTTTTCGAAAATTATCATACAGTGGAGGACCAAGAAAGGTCAGAAGCAGTTTCGGATCGTACGTTTGTACTCCCATTTTCTCAAGTGCATACCGATATCCTTCCAGAATTCCTTTTTTAGAATTTATGAGCGTTCCATCCAGATCGAATATCAAAACTTGGTACTTCTTATTTTTCATGCATCTGTGTTATTTTATCAAACTCTGTATCACTCAGAAGTTTCTTTTCATATACTAAACTTCGTATTGATTTACCGGTCTTAATCGACTCTTTGACTATACTACTTACCGTGTCATATCCGAAAGTCGGAACTAAAAGAGTAGCATACGCAGTTGATTTCTCTAGATTTAATCTCGCGTTCTCGGCATCAATACTTAAAGTATCTATACACTGCCTGGTAAAGTTTTCTAGTACTTCGGTAGACACTTTGAGTGTAGAAAGCAAAGATTCTAAAAGAATTGGTACCATGACCCCAAGTTCTAGCTGCGAACCATGAGCACAATGTTCGATCGTCAGATTATTTCCCGATACCAAAAAATACAACTGATTTACGCTCTCAGGAAGAACAGGATTTACTTTCCCGGGCATAATAGATGATCCGGGTTGTAGTTCCTGTAAAACTATTTCGCCAATGCCACCGTTTGGTCCACTGGAAAGAATCCGAAGATCGCTTGCTATCCTAGAAGCATCCAGACAAAATAGTGTAATCGCCTGAGACAATGCACAAAAATCCGTCTGACTACTTGTAAGAGACATAAGGTTTTCTCCGGGGCGGAGATGAAATCCGGTAATGTTGGATAACTCTTCATATACATGAGTTATGTATTTTTCGGATGCGTTTATTTTATTTCCAACTGCAGTCCCACCTAAATTGAGTTCTTCAAATGATGAAAGAACCGTCTTTATCCGTGCTTCATCGC
>JBBTTM010000108.1:2226-12592 GCA_038064255.1 Patescibacteria group bacterium
ATATTTTTTCATAGTATTTACCTTTTCCTCAACCACTTTCCATTTTTATTACCAACGATCTTTCCATTATAATATACCAGTTTTCCACGTAACCACGTCGCGATCGGTCTCCCACGAAGTTTCATTCCTTCATATGCTGACCACTGAAGCTTTGTAAACAGATCTTCCTTTTTAACTATCCAATCTGTATTTGTATTAAGCATGACAAGGTCTGCATCGTTTCCCTCCATAATTCCCAATTTTTGTTCAAACCCAAAAAATTTAGCGATATTAAAGCAGGACATACGAGCGAGACTCATGAGCGCCTCTTCTAAAGTCTCTTTTCCAAATGTCCGAATCCATCCGGTAATAAACGCCGCAACAGTTTCTTGGATTCCAGGTGTTCCACTTACGGCACTCCAGACATCTCCGTCTTTTTCGCTGAGTAAATGTGGCGTATGTTCCGAGCAAAGACCATCGACCGTGCAGTTTCTTACCATCTCCCATAATTCTCTATTAACTTCTGGAGACCGAAGAGCGGGACTCACCTTTATCTTTGTACCATATTTCTTATAATCATCCGTGGTAAAAAATAACTGATACCCTGTTACTTCACCCGAGGCAGTAACTTTATTTTTTCGAGCGTACTGTATGGCATCAAACTCACCTTTTGTACTGGCATGAAGAATCCAGAGTTTCGTTTTGTAGTATTTTGCGAGAATTACCGCTTCCCACGCTGCCATCTCTACCACGAGCTCGTTTCTCGCATTCGAGTAATCCATCATCGTACTATTTCCCTGTGATTTATAAAACGCTTCACGTGAAGATACTAAATCCTGATTTTCAGCGTGTACGAGCACAGGAAAACCGCGCCTTGCGGCTATTTCCCAGATCTTTGCCTGATCAGATAATTTTGGTATGGTCGTAGGCGTCGTCTGATGACCGGCGGTAAAAACTTTTACTCCGGTTATGTCCTTCGGATCTACTATCTCAAGTTCAGACATATGCTCAACAGATGATCCAAAATTTATAGCAAAATCGCAATAAGATTTTACTTTATATCTGGCAATCTGATCTTTTAATAATGCAACCGTTGTAATAGGAGGTTTTGTGTTTGGCATGTCAAATACAGTCGTAAATCCTCCTGCAATTGCGGCTCTAGTACCGTGTTCTATATCCTCCTTATGCTCGAGCCCTGGTTCTCGAAAATGCCCATGCGTTTCGATAAGTCCGGGTAAAATATATTGATTTCTCGCGTCAAATACGTTGTCATTTTTTTGAACTTTTATACTTTTAGAGATTGACGCAATTTTTCCATCAACTATCTCTAGCTCACCATTCCTGACACCTGATGGTGTCACAAATCTACCATTCGTAATGATTGATTTCTGTATCACTTTCGTATGATCTCCTGTGCTTTTTCTAATGAAACGCCCCTGGGACAAATATCAGAAAGAGATTGTAGTTCATCTCTGGAATATGTAAGTGCACCTTTTGCTATAGCTTTTCCTCTCCGGTCTTCTCCTTTATCCCTCGGGTCAGAAATATACCGCGCAATTTTAACAAGTTCCATGGGACTTACAATCGTATCGCCACTCTTCTTTACTGTGGGAGACCCAGCGATACAGCATCCACATTCGATACATCGCCGAAACCCTTTGGACTCATTTGCCTTTGACTTACTCAGTAACACTGCATGATACTTTTCCATGAACGGCTTAATTTTTTTGTACCGTTTCAATACTCCAGAGAGATCAACTATGAGGTCTTTCTCTATTGGAAAATTTTCTAGCGGCCCTATGCGCTGAGTTGACGCTGATTTATGTATCTGAGTCGAGCATGATAAAACAGGTTTTCCATTATATGTGACACCGCACGTCCCGCAGACACCCTGCCGACACTCATAGCGAAAAGCAAGAGTCGGGTCTACATACTGTTGAACAAAAAGTATGACATCCAGGACTGTCATTCCTTTCTGAAACTCCATTTCATACTCTCGATATGTAGCACTTTCTGATCGAAAAATTAAAAATTTCATATTATGCACTCTTTACTACTCCTGCGTACGATAAAATCAACTTCTGTTTTTTCTGACAGGTAACTATATTTTTCTCCCATGATTTTTTTGTTTGCGGATAGTCACTTCGACTATGTGCACCCCGACTCTCTTTTCGCTTGAGTGCACAAAGTACCACTGCATACGCAGTTTTGAGCATATTGGAAACTTCAAGACAATCCTGCAAATCACGATTTCGGATATTGGCATCTGATCTTGCCTTCATGTGACTCGATTCCTTAACTAGCAACAAAATACCTTTTTTAGCTTTTAATAAATCTTTCTCGTTTCTATATATACCTACATACTCCCACATCAACTTTTTAAGTTTTGATTCTAAAATATGAGGAGAAATGCCATTTTTTCCAACTAAAAAGGCTGAAATTCTGGCAGCTTCGCAATCTACATCAGAGCTTAAAACAGAAACATGCGCATGTTTCTGCGCATATCTGACAGCAGAAATTGCAGATCTTCTTCCAAACACCTGCCCTTCTGCTATAGAATTTCCACCGAGTCGATTTGCGCCGTGTACTCCACCTGCCACTTCACCGCAAGCGAATAATCCGGCAACATTTGTTTTCCCCCATTCATTCATCCGTATTCCACCCATCATGTGATGCATCGAAGGATAAATTTCCATAGGTTCTTTAGAAATATCAATACCGATATTTTTATGCTGTTCATATACATCAGGTATTTTGTCGAGTATCTCTTCTTTCTTCCAATGATCTACATGAAGATAGACGCCGCCATGTTCAGTACCTCGACCTTCTTTTACTTCCTGATAAATTGATCTACTCACTTCGTCTCTCTTGGCAAGCTCCATTTCTTTTGGAAAATACTTACTCATAAATCTCTCACCGTATTTATTTCGAAGTATCCCACCATGAGCTCGTACTTTTTCTGTCACAAGTACCCCTCGTACAGAAGGAGGATACGCTATTCCTGTCGGATGAAACTGTACCATCTCCATGTCTATTAATTCAGAGCCTACGTTTAAAGCGAGTGCGTACCCATCTCCGGTATTTGATGCTGCGTTGGTCGTAACTTCATACATTCTCCCAGCTCCACCAGTTGCAAGAATTGTAGCCGTAGCTGAAACGATAAATACTTCTCCTGTTTTTAAATCTAATACTACCGCTCCAATGACAGATTTTGCCTTCGTCAAAAGTTTACTCACAAAACATTCATCTTTGTACACTACTCCGATTTTTCGACACTGATCGACTAATCCCTGCATCATTTCCCGTCCGGTATAGTCGCCGACACATACATTCAGTGGAAATTTTTGCTTGGGTCCAGCCCAGACATAAAAATTTCCGTCTTCTTTCCTATCAAACATCACGCCGTACCTCTCCAAATCAAAAACTCTTGCCGGCATCTCATCCGTAAATGCTTTGACTATTTTTTGATTATTTATAAAATATCCACCTTCAGTGGTTATTTGAGCATGAAATTCGGGAGTCGCTGGGGGTACCATCGATGCGTTTAGTCCTCCCATAGCCATTCCCGTATGAGCGCAACCCAGTACTTCTTTGCCGACCAAAAAAACTGAAACACCTTGTTCTTTTGCTTCAATCGCAGCACGAAGCCCAGCACCGCCTGCACCAACCACAAGAACGTCAATCTGTATAGTTTTCATACTTTGTATGTGTCACACCGTTTTCTTCAAAACCAGTGCGAGTATCGCCATGCGAACATACATGCCATTTACCATCTGTCCGTTTATGTAGAGCGCCCTAAGATCAAGATCAACTTCAAACTCTATCTCTCCCACTCGTGGGAACGGATGAAGAATAATCGCTGTTTTTTTCATTTTTTTAAGTGTATCCGTTGTAATTATATATTTGTGTTTCAGCTGTTCGTACATATCCAAATCAGTAAATCTTTCTTTTTGAACACGGGTAACATAAAGAACATCAGTACTTTTTAACACGTCATCTAATTTTTCATATTCCTGTATTCTAAGTCCTCGTTTTTGCAGTGTACTTCGCAGTCCCTCTGGAAGCTTTAGCAAGGAGGGGGAAACAAGATTGATGTAAACATTTGAATACAGCGCCAAAAGTCTTGCCAATGAATGAATTGTTCTGCCATTTAATAAATCTCCAACCAAAGTTACAACTAGATTATCGGCAGACCGAAACGTATCGACAATAGTAAAAATATCAAGAAGTGCTTGTGTTGGGTGCTCGCCTACACCATCTCCAGCATTTATGACAGGTTTTGGACTAAAATCTGCGGCTATACGTGCTGCACCTACTTCAGAATGTCGAAGAATTATGGCATCAGAGTAACTAGCAAATGTTCGTATAGTGTCAGGAAGTGTTTCTCCCTTGGATACTGAAGAGTATGTCACTCCCTGAAGGGGAATAAATCCCGCGCCTAGACGTTGTGCTGCAGTGATAAATGAACTAAATGTTCTACTTGACGGTTCATAAAACAACGCAGTAATAATTTTTCCTTTCAATATGTCGCTGCACCCTTTCGTTAGAACGACGGTCCGCATTTTTCGAGAGGTAGAAAGAACGAGCTCAAGAAGTGGTCGGTCGAACTGATCAGCTGTCAGGACATCTTGGCCAAATAACGGATTTTTCATATTATTCTCTCCTTTCGAGAAACCATATTTACCTTACTGTACTCGTCCCATGCGAGAATTGGAAGCGCATCTGGTGTTATACGCAATGCATCAATAAACATACTACTTGTTGAAAGTGATGTAAAAATAGGAATCTTTGCATCAACAGCCATACGTCTCATTGTATATCCATCGCTTATCCCCTGAACATACCGTCTCTTGCCTACGGCATTCGCTTTTTCAGGTATAACGATAGCAAAATCTAGTAATTTATTTTCTACTAGGCTTGAAAATGTCTGATTTCCGCCTTCAAAAATCTTCTCAACTTTTTCTGATGATATACCATGAACTTTTAAAAATAGAGATGTTCCGAAAGTAGCATAAATTGTAAATCCAAGATCCGTAAGCGCTTTACACTGCTTTAAACTTCGAATTTTGGCATCGAATCCGCCTATGCTTACAAATACTGATTTCTTCTCCGGATACTTTATGCCCGTAGAAAGTATGGCACAAAGATATGCTTCCTGAAGTGAATATCCAAACGAAGCCACTTCTCCGGTCGAGCGCATCTCGACCCTTAGTACTGGATCAGCACCCTTAAGTTTTAAAAATGAAAACTGAGGAACTTTCACACCGACGTAAGAAATTTTATGTTCTTGAAACGAAACCGGTACCCCTAAGAACACATCTGTCGCTACTGTTATGTAATTGTCATGTAAAACCTTGCTCACAAAAGGTACACTCCGGGATGCCCGGAGGTTGCACTCTATGACATACGCTGTATCGTCTTGTATGAGAAATTGTATATTACACGGGCCATGAACTTTCAGCTTGGAAAGTATACTCTTTGAATCGGAATATATTTTCTTCTTTATTTCATCATTGATAGAAAATGATGGATATACAAGAGTTGAATCTCCTGAGTGTACCCCTGCAGGCTCGACGTGTTCGGAAAGCGCATATCGTATAATCTCTCCATGTTTGGCTACCGCATCTACGTCACACTCAACTGCATCTTCCATAAATTTGGATATGACAAGTTTTTGTGATCCGAGGATATGTTCTATACTTTCTAAATACGGTACCAGCTCTTCTTCAGCGTTAAAAACTATCATCCCTTTACCGGATAATACAAACGACGGACGGACGAGCACCGGATACCCTATGTTTCGACTCATTCTCAGTGCCTGAGGAACTGTTTTAGCCTCTCCCCATTTTGGCTGTGCGATCATAGCGCTATCAAGGAGTTTACTAAAATCCTTCCGTGATTCCGCCTGATATATATATTTCGGTTGTGTACCGAGTATCGGTATTCCGATATCTCCCATCTTTGAAGAAAGATTATTTGGTATCTGTCCACCGACAGAGACGATAAAAGGGCACTGTTCCATATCATAGATATCCTGTATTCGCTCAAAAGACAACTCCTCAAAATACAGATAATCCGATGTATCATAATCAGTAGATACTGTTTCGGGATTAGAATTTATGAGCACTGTTTCATATCCGCATTTCTTTGCCTGTTCTACCGTATTTACCGCGCACCAGTCAAATTCTACGGACGTACCTATGGCATACGGACCGCACCCGATCACTGCAATTTTTTTCTTCTGTCTCGTTGGTACGTGATCAGATGAAGTTGCGTTATACGTACAATAAAAATAATTTGTTATCCCTTCAAACTCATTTGCGACGGTGTCAATCTTTTTGACAAACGGCACTATTGTATGACCTAGGCGGAATCGTCTTACGTCACTTTCTTTTTTTGTTGTAAATGCGGCAATCTGAGTATCCGAGAAACCGAACTTTTTTGCTGTCCGGACGGTATCGGACTTCAGAGACTTTTCTCTCTTTAATTTTTTTGCGACTCCAACTATTCGATTAAGGGCATATATAAAAAATCGATCAACTAAAGTTCTCTTCTCAATTTCTTCAACACTGACCCCAGCCATGAGACTTGATGCGATAGTAAATAGCCTCATGGTATCAGCGGTTTTTAATTGCTGTAATGCCATTTTTTGAGATAAAGTAAATCTCGGATCGATTACTCCTTCGTACCCATCGTTGAGCATTCTGGCAGCTTTCTGTACCGCTTCTTCAAACGATCTTGCGATCGCCATGACCTCGCCCACGCTTTTCATCTCACTCCCTATCTCCCGTTTTACTTTTTCATATTTGTCTAAATCCCATCGCGGTATTTTTACTACGACATAGTCTAGCGCTGGTTCAAAAAAAGCAGACGTTTTTTGGGTCACTGTATTTTTTAATTCTAAAAGTGTCTTTCCGAGAGACAATTTTGCCGCTATATACGCGAGAGGATACCCCGTTGCCTTTGATGCAAGAGCGGAGGAACGGGAAAGTCGTGCGTTTACTTCGATAATACGCACGTCTCCTGTTTTTGGATGTAAAGCAAATTGTATATTACACTCACCGATTATCTTTAAACTTTCGATCACCCGAAGTGAATATTCTCTCAAACGAAAATACTCATCATTGGAAAGTGTTTGAGACGGTGCCACCACGATCGATTCACCTGTATGAATACCGACGGGATCGACATTTTCCATATTACATACTGTCATGGCCGTGCCGTGTCTGTCCCGAACTACCTCATACTCTATCTCCTTCCATCCAAATAGACATTCTTCAAGTATGACCTGGGGCGACACTGAAAGAGTTTCATCTAAACGTATCATTAATTCATGGTCACTACGTAAAATAGCTGAGCCTGCTCCGCCTAGGGCAAATCCGGTGCGCATCATGACCGGATATCCGAGTTCTTTTGCGAGTACCATTCCTTCATGTATATTTTTGACTATTCCGCCCTTTGCGCTCAATAGCCCAAGCGTTGACAGATGTTTTTGAAACAATTCACGATCCTCTGTTTTCACTATGGCTTCCATGGGAGTTCCAAGTATATCGACATGATATTTTTCTAAATCTCCGTGTTTGAAAAGTTCGATACCGCAATTAAGTGCAGACTGTCCGCCAAAAGATAAAAATATGCCCTGAGGTCGTTCCTTTTCAATTATTTTACATACAAATTCCCGTGTTACCGGCACAAAATATACACGATCAGCACGACCTTCTGAGGTTTGGATCGTTGCTATGTTCGGATTTACTAATATTGTTCGAATACCCTCTTCTTTTAGTGCCTTGAGTGCCTGCGAACCTGAGTAGTCGAATTCACCTGCTTCTCCGATTTTCAATGCTCCTGAACCAAGCACAATGACTGATTTTAATTCTTTAATCATACTGTTTTAAAAAAATCAAAGAGACTGCTATTTTCAAACGGACCAGGACTGCCTTCAGGATGAAATTGCACGCTCGCAATTGGCTTTGTCTCATGTCGTATCCCTTCATTTATTCCGTCATTAGCATTGACAAACCACTGATCATAGTGATTTGGCAACGTCTTTGCATCGACTGCATATCCATGATTCTGACTCGTAAGATATCCCCGACCTGACAGTAGGTCTATACATGGTTGATTTATACCTCTATGGCCGTACGGCATCTTGTACGTATCCGCACCTATAGCTAAAGAAAGCAGTTGATGTCCAAGACAGATCCCAAAAAATGGAACTCCGCGAGACAGTATTCCGCGAATATGATCTATTGTTTTTACGCATTCTTTCGGATCAGATGGACCGTTAGAACAGACGACCCCATCGAAAGCTGAAACATCCAGAGGATTTACATTCCACGGAACTACAGTAACAGCATATCCTCTGGATAATAAAGCTCTGAGAATCCCATGTTTTACTCCGCAGTCTATGAGAGCAATCTTCAAACTATTTTTTTGTATTGACGGATACTGTACCACCAAATCTGAGGATGTTTTCGAAACCCAATGAACACTTTTCCGCTCTATACGCTGTCTCTTTACATTTCGGGAAATATACCCATGAGTTATCGTTTGATCACGGATCATTCCGGCTATTTCTCTTGTATCTATACCCGATATTCCTTTGACAGAATTTTGAATCATCCAATCCGATAGACTCATGACTGCATCTGCGTGTGAATACGTATCAGTGTATTGAGAAACGATCAGTCCGCTTATCCAAATCCTGGATGACTCTCTGTTTAGATACACTCCATGATCGTCTTTCTTTTCTTTGGGAACACCATAATTTCCAATGAGCGGATAGGTGAACAAAAGAATCTGTCCTGCAAAAGACGGATCAGTCATAGACTCTACATATCCGGTCATACAGGTTGAAAACACAAGTTCTTCGTCTATGTCCGGTGAAGCAATAGCTCCAAATAACTCTCCCTCCCGTGTTTCCCCATTTGATAAGTGTAGATACCCTTTCATACCATAAAAAATCCCGCTTGTAGCGGGAAACGTGTACTAACAATTTTTAATACTGTGTCGTTTAATACAAATATATGTCCAGGTATTCATGTGTAAGACTCTCCTGGAAATATAGTCTACTGATATATATACGATACTGTCAAGAACGAAAAGAAATCTAGACCGTCAATTCAATCTATCGCTACATACAAATACGCAAATTATATGCATTGTTCTATTTTTTTGCAGGTTTTTTCTTATCCCTCACCAGGAGAGCCGAACGTTTTTTTAAATGTCTTCGAAACAACGCATCGAAAATATCTCCTTTCGTGATCATTCCGACTATACGATCATTATTGTCTAGGACAGGGAGCTGATGCACATTTCGTACAAGCATACGGGAAAGAGCGCGCATGGCTGGCGACTCGACGCGGGTAAATATAACCCGTGGGCACATGACGTCTTTTGCAAGAAGCTTTGCAACTTCCACGATTTTTCCTTCCATCTGTTCAAAATCAGTTGCCGTGACAAAATCTTCGATATATTGTTGATAATTAGAATAGAGGGGTTTGAGCAAATCTTCTTCGGAAACTATACCTAGAAGGCGATTTTTTGCATCTACCACCGGGAGCGCATGGATATGAAGCTTAAATATCGCTTTCCAGAGCTCTTTGAGCTCTGATTTCGGAGATACAGTCACTATTTTTCTACTCATCACATCAAATACTTTCATATATCTACCCTTGTGAGAAAGTGTATGCGGATACGTGAGCCCTGTCAACCTTATTTTTCACTATCAGTGAAAATTTCATACACACCGACAAATTCATCTCCTAAGGGTTTTGAATACACTTTTTTAGGTATAAGACTTCCTTCCAATGCATCATACTGTTTTCCGCGTGATACAAAATACATGTCAACGGAATGAGGGTCTATCTGGTTTTTTACTTTATCGTACTGAGTCGTGTAAAACACGGGTATATCGTATCGGCGCATATACGAAAGCACGGCATCTTCGGGATTCCCTCCGTCAAGCCGCACAAAAACAACTATTGGAGATTTCTTTGCCGTATCTTTCAAATATGAAATAGCTTCTTTTACGCCCCATCCCGAAGTCCACCCTGATATGTACTGTCCAAAGTCTGAATAACTCTCTTTCGATACAAAAGATACATATTTGTTAAACGCCAGAGGCGAAAACACGAGAAGCAACCCCAAGAATACATTTGTAAAACCAAGAACAAGTCCGAATAATTTTCCGTGTTTCACATCCAATATCTGACTTACGAAGAGAAGAAAAAATGGAATAGTCATAGCCAGTAGCCTTCCGGTCATGCTTTTTAACAGAATCACCTCAAGTACAATAGGTCCGATGAACCAAAAAAGAAGCAACAGCCTCATTCGGTGTACTCGAATGATAAAAAAGGACAGTAGAAAACCAACAGATATGAGAGGA
>JBBTTM010000109.1:0-4662 GCA_038064255.1 Patescibacteria group bacterium
ATATGAAAACTATAATTCTTTGTGGCGGAATAGGATATAGATTGAAAGAAGAAACGGAGTTTAAACCAAAACCAATGGTGCAGATCGGAAACAAGCCGATTCTATGGCATATCATGAAAATATATGCTCATTATGGCTTCAACGAATTTATTATTGCCCTGGGGTACAAAGGCGATGATATAAAAGAATATTTTTTGAATCAAAAATATTTTACTCATGATTTTACTCTCTCGACTAAAAGCGGAGTAACCAGGATACACAAGGAAAATGATAATGGTAAAGGTGTAGATGAATTTAAAATTACATTTGTCGATACAGGCAGAGATACACTACCTGGTGAGAGAATATTACGACTTCAGGAGTATATTCCTGAAAAAGACGATAATTTTATGGTTACGTATGGCGATGGTGTCAGCAACATTGACATCAACAAACTCATTGCGTTTCATAATCAGCAAAAAACAATCGGTACTCTGACAGGAGTACATCCCAGAAGTAAATACGGACTCATATCTTTAAATACGAAATCAAATATTGTTGATGGATTTACTGAAAAGCCGGTGTTAAATGAATGGGTCAATGGTGGTTTTATGGTGTTTAGAAAAGAATTTTTTAATTATCTTAGAATGGGTGAGATGGAGCACGAAGCGATAAAACGCTTGATTTCAAAGAAAGAGCTATCATTATTTATTCATGAAGGTTTTTGGCATGCGATGGATACATATGTTGATGTAGAAAATCTGAATAAATTGTGGCATGAAAATCCTGAATGGAAGATATGGAAGGATTAACGAAGAAATGAAACCCTTTCGATATGGGAACATTTTTTTAGTTGGAAGCGTCTTGCATGCAGGGAATGCAGTAGAGTATTTTTCTAAACACAGTAAGAAATTAGTCGTCTATTATCTTCTTCAGACGGTACGCTCACGAAGCGACTTTGTACAAGTTTATGAGCTTGGACATCTCGTTCGTGAATATACAGTGTTTGTGCCTAAAATTCCACTCTTATATTATGTGTTTGTATATTTTTGGTTCCTAGCAACAGTAATTCGGAATTTTTCTCCATTTGAATTATTTCATGTCATAACTTTTCACCCAATTTTTTGTATAGGGAGAAGTGTTTTGCAGAAAATATATCGGTATTCCATAGTATTTTGGATGGCAGATTATATTCCAAAGCCTACGAGATCATTGGATCGTTTGTTTCAAAGACTTGTAGAATTTTATCACTCTGGAAATGATTACACAATATATCTCGGGGATT
Organism: Patescibacteria group bacterium; assembly: GCA_038064255.1. GTDB lineage: Bacteria > Patescibacteriota > Microgenomatia > UBA10105 > UBA927 > JACREM01. The sequence continues at coordinate 1,265 of JBBTTM010000109.1, forward strand.
CACTTAATAAAGTTATGAATGGAAGAATTCTCAAAGAAACAAATAAAAAGACGGTCATGTGGGGAGTGATGCCTGAAAATATTTCTATCAAAAAGAAAGATATGAATAATTTGGCATTTGTAGGTGTAGTGAAAAGATCTCATGGTCTGGACATCGTCTTTTATTTACTCTCCCAGCACAATGAATTGTCATTAAAAATTTTCGGAGAATGTGACGAAAAACTACATAAAGAATATTGTCACCTAATTCAAGAATTAGATATCGAAACTCGGGTTACATTTGAAAATCGGTTTTATACTCTTTCTGAATTAAAAAGTGAGTTAGCTAGCTGTAGTGTGGGTCTTGCACTTTACGATACTAGTCATGATATACCTATATATTATACTGACCCGGGGAAAGTAAAGACATTTACTCAGTATGGATTGCCTGTCATTATGACGAGAACATCAGACATAGTGCCATACATAGAAAAATATACAGCAGGTGAGGTAGTTGATAGGAATCCTGAAGCCGTATATGATGCTATTGTGAAGATGCGGAAATCGTACAGCATCTATCTAGATGGAGTGAAAAAATTTAATAGTTATTTTGATTGCGAAAAATATTACAAGCATGGATTTTCATTTATGGAATGAAGCATATGAAACTTACTAAAAAAAGAATTCTGGTTACCGGAGGTGCAGGATTTATAGGCGGGTATGTTGCTAAAAAATTGCTTTCTTTGGGTTCGGACGTGAGTGTCATCGATATTGAAATACATAAAGCTTCAGTATTTAGTTTAGAAAAATTAAAGTCACAGGTGAAGTATACAAATCTTGATATACGGGATAGAACGAAGACTCTCCAATTTTTTCGAAAATACACGTTTGATTCTGTCATCCATCTTGCCGCCGAACCGATTGTGGAACACGGATATGATGATCCCTTGAATACATTTGATACGAACATTATGGGTACCGCTCATATTCTCGAAGCTTTGAGGATATCATCACCGAATACCAGTGTCATTGTCGCTTCGTCTGATAAAGCGTACGGAAAGTCAAAAGATAAATCATACACAGAGGAATCTCCATTGTCCGGCGATCACCCATATGATGTGTCGAAATCCTGTACAGACCTTATCGCTCAGACGTATGCAAAAACGTACGGTATGCCGATTGTAGTTACAAGATTTGGAAATGTGTATGGAGGAGGGGATGTACATCTGAATCGGATAGTCCCGGGAATCTGCATGGCAATCATAGACAAAAAAAAGCTAGAAGTAAGAAGTGATGGTACATATGTTCGCGACTATATATTTGTTGAAGATGTAGCCGATGGATATATTTTTCTTCTGAAAAATATGGATAAAGCCGCAGGACAGGTATATAATTTTTCTTCTGATGATAATTACTCTGTTTTGGATCTGATTCACAGAGCATCTGAATATTTTCATGGTAAAATTTCATACAAGGTATTAAACACAGCAAAAAATGAGATACCGTACCAGCATCTGGATTATTCTAAAATCCGAAAATTGGGGTGGACACCGAATACTTCGTTAAAAACAGGACTTGAAAAAACACTAGCTTGGTATCAAGAATATTATAAACGTATTCAGAATGATCAAAAGTAGGAGGTTTATATGAAACAAAAGAAAACGTACACTCCCAAAGAACTCATTCTTACTGCGGGTCCTTCAGTATCTGAAAAAGAAGTGAGATATGTGACAGATGCGGTGAAGCACGGGTGGAATAATCACTACAGAGACTATATAGAACAATTTGAGAACGCGTTTGCAAAATATATCGGGGTAAAATATGCGCTTTCTCTGTCCAGTGGTACGGCAGCGCTTCATCTGGCAGTGCTTGGATGCGATATAGGCCCGGGGGATGAGGTCATCGTACCCGAGATTACATTTGTTGCTTCTGCAAATGTTGTGAAGTATGCGGGCGCAACTCCGGTATTTGTAGACGTAGAATCTGATACGTGGTGCATGGATCCTCTGAGCTTGAGAAAAGCGATAACCAAAAAAACAAAGGCTATCATGCCTGTACATATTTACGGACACCCGGCAGATATGACAGAAATAAATAAGATTGCCAGAGAATTTAAACTCAAAGTGATCGAAGATGCGTGCCCGTCTATAGGAGCTGAGGTAAACGGGAAGAAAACAGGAGCCTTAAGCGATGTGGGGTGTTTTAGCTTTCAGGGAGCAAAAGCTATCGTCACCGGAGAGGGCGGGATGCTTGTGACAGATGACAGATATATCTATGAAAAAGCGAGAGATTATGGAAATCATGCTAAGGATCATAACAAAGCTATGTGGCACACGGATATAGGATACATGTACAGGATGACCAATATGCAGGCTGCATTTGGACTTGCGCAAATAGGGCGGGTAGACACGATGGTAGATAAAAAAAGGAAGATATTTGGCTGGTATAGAGAGTGTCTCGATGGTGTATCGGGAATAACTCTTAATACCGAGAAGCCATGGGCAAAAAATGAATACTGGATGTCCTCGATAGTTCTGGATAAGACTGTTCGGATAACCAGAGACGATATGATGAAAGAGTTGAAAAAGAGAAACATAGACACCCGTCCTTTTTTCTATCCGGTCAGCATGCTTCCGATGTATGTGTCACCAAAAGTGAATAACCCTGTCGCCTATTATGTAGGACCACATGGTATTAATCTACCGAGCGGGCACAATCTGACCCGAGAGCAAGTGAATTATGTTTCAGACACAGTGAAGGAAATACTTTGGAAAGATAAGCACGCATGAAAGAAACTTCGAAAATTCGCGAAAAACGGATAGAGACACTTTTACGTGACATAAAGTACGGTAATACCGGCACAGTGAACGTGCTTCGGTTTACGGTGGATGCGAAAAAATATCGACTTGTTCCTGTTACGTCCAAAGATCAGTCATCCCGTAAATCAATCTCACTTCTTACCGACTGGAGAAAGAAAAATGACTGGTGGTTTCCGTCGCAGTTCAAAGTAACGTATGAGGGCACGAAGAGGTGGCTGACTACACAGCTTTTAGAAAAAAAAGGAAGAGTATTATTTTTTCTTGAAGACGACAGGGGTAAACGACTCGGTCATCTGGGTCTGTATTCTTTTGATTTCAAGGATAACTCGTGTGAGGTAGATAATGTGATACGCGGGGAAGAAAGTGCTCCGGGAGTTATGACTCACGCACTGAATATGCTTATTCAGTGGACGTATGAGGTGTTAAAAATTAAGACCATATATCTTCGGGTTTTTAGTGACAACGAGCGGGCGATAAAATTATACAGACGGTGTCATTTTGTAGATGATGATTTAATCTCACTTGCTAAGGAAGTTCGAGATGACGGGACATATTGGATAGAAGAACCTAAGATGAAAGAAAAACCGGAGAGAAGTTTTCT
>JBBTTM010000109.1:4762-11520 GCA_038064255.1 Patescibacteria group bacterium
AAGGCGCTGTTTGCGGTTCTTGCCGAGCGTGGATATTTTGATAAAAAAATTCTGGAAGGGTATGAGATGGATGGCGGAATTCTTGCCGGGCACTCTGTGCGCCATGCAGTGCCCGGAGTGGAAGCGTCTGCTGGCGCACTCGGTCATGGACTGTCGATCGCAACAGGAGTTGCTTTGGCCGGTAAAAAATTAGGTCAGAAATTTAAGACATATGCAATTTTATCAGATGGTGAGTGCGACGAAGGGTCAACGTGGGAGGCTGCTTTATTTGCAAGTCATCATAGATTAGATAGTCTAATCGTTGTTATAGATCAAAATAATCTTCAGGGCTATGGTTTTACGAAAGACGTGTTGAATCTAGAGCCTTTTCCCGCGAAGTGGGAGAGTTTTGGATTTGGTGTAAAAGAAGTCGACGGACATGATATGAAGAAACTTGAGTCTGTACTTAGTAAAACGCCGTTTATAAAAAACAAACCTAGTGTCATCATCGCCCATACCATAAAGGGTTTGGGGGGGATGAAACAGCACATCGGTCAGATTTCGTCTCAGTATAAGCCTCCGACGCAGGATGAATTAATAGAATTACTCAATGAATTGGAGAAGTCATGAGAAATACGTTTGCAAAAGTATTGCTTGAAGAGGCAAAGAAAAACAAGAAGTTAATTTTTCTGACTGGTGACCTCGGTTTTTCCGTGTTTGAGGATTTTCAAAAGGAATGTCCGGATCAGTATATAAACGCGGGAGTAGCAGAACAGAACATGACGGGAGTCGCGGCTGGGCTTGCCATGGAGGGGATGCTTCCCGTCATCTATTCCATCATCCCGTTTGTCACGATGAGAAATTTTGAGCAGATACGAAACGATATTTGTTATCAGAATTTAAATGTAAAGATTGTTTCTGTAGGAGCTGGTTTTTCGTATGGACCGTACGGACATACCCATCATGGACTTGAAGACATCGGAATTATGCGTACGCTTCCGGGGCTCACTATTCTTTGTCCCGGAGATCCGATAGAGGCGCGGCATGCGACAAAGGCGATGTTCAAATATGTAGGACCCACTTATCTTCGTCTTGGAAAAGGCGGTGAACCTATTGTTCATGAAAGTGAACCTGAATTCACCATAGGAAAAGCGATTGAACTTTCTAAAGGATGCGACATTACTATTATAACTACTTCCAATATGCTGTCTCGGGGCAATGAAGTACGGCTTGATCTTTTGTCAAAGGGATATTCGGTCGGGCTTGTCAGCATGCATACGATAAAACCGTTGGATGTAGATATTATTTTAAAGATGGCAAAGAATACGCGAATGATGATAACTTTGGAAGAGCATAGCATCATAGGTGGCTTGGGAAGTGCCGTATCAGAAGTATTTGCAGATCACAATGTACAGACTCAGTTGCTCCGGTTTGGTGTGCCTGATAGATTTACTAAGAAGAATGGATCTCGAGCAATGCTGCAGGAAGAAAATGGGTTATCAAAAGATCAGATAGTATCAGACATTGAGAGACGTATGCGAATGCCAAGGAGGTCGTAGGCTATATGTTATACTCCACATCTTCATCCCGATTTTCTCATTTCATTCAACTCTTGAAAAATTATTATCATGTTGAATCGATGGGTCAACTTGTTCAATCGGTTATTGAAGATATGCTTGTTGGCTTGTTTCTTCAATCTGGAAGTGGGTTATTTTCCAGTGTCGTAAAAGGATTTTTCTTTAAGCTATTTATAAAGAGTGGTTATCCGGTTCTGATCGGTAGACGTTCGCGAATCGTACATCCATCGAATATGGCCTTTGGTCATCACATTTGGTTCAAAGATGATATTTCACTTACTGCTAATGGGCCTTTTCACATAGGAAATGATTTTGTCGCAGGTGAGGGAACCGCACTCTGGTCGGATAAGGAAGGACTAGATATTGGAAATGATGTTGGACTTGGGAAACACTGCTATATTGCTCAGCTTGGCGGGAAGATCAGCATAGGAAATCATGTTTTGATAGCAGATTCCGTGCGGATGTATAGTCTCTCTCATCGATTTGATGATGTAAAAACGAATATTATAAATCAAGGTTATAAAGAGTCGAATATTATCATAGAAGATAATGTTTGGATTGGATCAGGCGTCGTTATCTATAATGATGTTCACGTAGGGACTGGGTCTGTTATAGGAGCACATACAGTCGTCAATAAAAATGTTCCACCGTACGTAGTATTTGCCGGAAACCCTGGGAAGATCATAAAGAAATTACGAAAGTAATTTAGAAAGCGCTTTCCTGACCTCGAACTGAGCATACCCGATAAGATATATCCAACATATTAATGGATGAAGAAACCATGCAGGGTCTGGAATTTTGTTAAATCCTTTTATGCTTTGAATTATCGGTTCTACCCAAGTTGCGGTAAATATACAAAATTTTACAAGATTTATTTTATCCGTGTTGGAATGCGGATTGAACACCAGATATTTTCGTGCGTTTCTTTTGTTTTCAAAATATACCTTACGGTAATATAATCGTCGTTTTATCATGTTGAAAATGCTGGAACCGGTAACATGATAAATGCAATTGTGTACTACTCCAAATTTTTGGTACCCTAATGAAAGCAATTCAGTAAAAAGGTCGAGATGAATGAAGTTTGTTTGTGAGATTTTTGATCTGTTAAATGCATCACGTCTATATAAGCATCCATTATCTCCAAGCGTAGGTAATGTGTCGTGGTCGAACGAGACTATAGAATAATTATTGTTGCATTCGAGTTTTTGTCCTTTATCGTATGTTTCTGGTTTGCTCCATGGAAGTTTATCTGATTTGTTTAGATAATATAGAACCGGATCACTTACTCCAAAAAGTGCACAATATCGGGATAAAGGAGACATATCTTTGGAATAACAATTACGAGAATTAAATGTGCAAAAAATATCTTTATGGTCGATAAATGGCTCTGTCATTCGTTTTAGCCATGAAATATCAGGCAGGATATTGTCAGTTTCAATAATTGTAATAATTTCATTCTTAGATTGCTTTATTCCTTCATGCATACGTGCGTTAATTTCTTCCTGAAATTCTTTTTTTACAATTACTTTGCAGTTATATTTTTTTGCAAGTTCGATAGCACCATTCGTCGAACCACCATCCGCGATAAGATGCTCTATTTTATTCCTTGGATAATCCTGTTCTTTTATGGATTTTAGTACACTTTCAAATATTTCCAGATTGCTATTGTATGAGGTAGTTACTATGGAAATAGTAGGATAGATTTTCATTTATTTGTGTTCCACTTGAGAAGAATACTGATTTTTTTCGATAGATTTAATACAAATTCATCTGAAAGAATTTTTTGTACAAAGATTCTGAGTTTGTTTTCGATACCAACTACTACTAGTTTTTTTTTGCCTAATGCTTCTAATGCCAGTTTTGCTACTTTTTCTGGAGAATGTAAGAGTATTTTTGGAGGAATCACTCCACTGGTTGACCAGAAATCAGTATCGGTGATGCCCGGACACAGGGTAAGAATATTGACTTTGTTTTCATACTCAGAGGACAAGGCCATAGAAAAACTATATATGTACGCCTTCGTCGCAGCGTAGACTGCAGCGTATGCAGATGGGTGGAAAGCTGCGACAGAAGAAACGTGAATAATTCCTTTGTCTATACTATTTTGTACCTCTGGGAGCAGAGAGAGTGTAAGTTCTGTAACAGCCATATTATGTAGTTCAATCATTTTCAAAGATTGATTCACTCCGACTGTCAGAGCTTCCCCAAATACTCCAAAACCTGCATTATTTATGAATATATCGATTGATGAAAATTGAGTATGCAAATTTTGAATGAGTTTTTTTCTTTCAACAGGCGATGTGAGATCGGAAGAATAGACGTGAATTTCTGATCCAAACTGATTTTTTAGCTTTATTGCAAGGTTGTCTAAGAGTTTTTTACGTCTGGCTATTAATACGATCGTATAACCACGATTCGCTAATTCTTTCGCAAAACACTTACCAAGTCCGCTGGAAGCTCCGGTGATAACTGCCAATTTTTTCTTCGAAGTTTGCAACATAGCGATAATTATACTGTACCTCTCTCGTCATTCCAAAAATATATCAACATAAGTATAATAAGTCTGTAGTTGAAGTAAAATAGTATGGATATTCAATTAGCTTCGTTAATCACGGATCACTTCAGAAAAACGTTTCCTCCTAAGCAATTTACTCCGGGTGAATCGACCGTGCCGGTATCAGGAAAAGTGTTTGATCAGGATGAATTGATGTATGGGGTACAGGCGGTGCTAGATGGATGGTGGACGGAAGGAGTATTTGCCGAGAAATTTGAAAAAGCTTTTTCTACGGTTGTCGGTGCAAGATATGTAAGTCTTGTAAATTCCGGATCATCAGCGAATCTCATAGCTTTTTCTGCTCTCACTTCTACGGTATTTGGTGAAAAGGCACTGAAGCCCGGAGACGAAGTCATAACGAGCGCAACAGGATTTCCGACAACGGTAAACCCGATCATTCAGAATCGCTGCATCCCTGTTTTTATAGACAACGACATATCAACAAAGAATGCGACGATAGAAGGGATAAAAAAAGCTATATCACCTAAAACCAAAGCCATCATGCTTGCTCATACTCTGGGCAATCCTTTACCACTAGATGAAATACTGGACATAGTGAAAGAGAAGAATCTCTGGTTTATCGAGGATTGTTGTGATGCTTTGGGATCTACATATAAGGGAAAACACGTAGGCACTTTTGGAGACGTAGCAACATTTTCTTTTTACCCGGCTCATCAGATGAGCTGTTCACATAATACTTTAATTCCATACTTGGATGAATCCGGAAAGTGGCGGATGGAGAAAATAGAAAAAATATATGATAAATACGTTAATCAATCAGAAAATATAAAAATATTAGCATTTGACAAAAATTATAAAGCAGACTGGGTTCCGCCTTCTGCGATAATTAGACATAGATTAGGTCGTTCGAAAGATATGCTGAGAATTAAGACTCAACACGGTAGAGAAGTTGAGGTTACGGAAGATCACAGTGTGTTTATCATTGATCAAGATACTGCCGAAATTATTCCAAAACCGGCTAAGGAAATTACGCCAGATGATTATATTGTTTCAACAAATTTTATTCCAAGTAATTCACTCATTGAATATGTTGATATTCTGGAAACTTTCCAAGATATAGATGCCTATGTTTCAAATTTTTCATTGCAAAATCTGGATATGGTAAAAAATCGTGACTATGCCTGGCAATATAAAACACGAAATGCATTACCAATAAAATATTTATCTTGCTATGATCTTAATAAGGAAAATATTTTAGTAGGATTATCTCAATCTAATAAAATTCCTGCACGTATATTTATTAGTGACGAACTTTGTCGTTTGGTAGGATATTTTCTTGCTGAAGGGTCTTATAAGAACGGCTTAATTTTTTCATTTTATAAGAATGAAGAAGATTTAATCGCAGATGTCATTCATATTTCAACAAATCTGTTTAATCTTTCACCATTGATCATTAAAATGAAGAGTAACGCTGTTAACATACAGATTGATTCAAAAAATCTTGAAATCCTTTTTAAGGAAGTTTTTAAGATTCCGAAAGGAGCTAAAAATAAGAGGATTCCTTGGTTTATGTATCATGCAAATGACACATGTATAAAATCGTTTGTATATGCCTACACTAGAGGTGACGGATCAATAAAAATACTTGAAGATAATACTAATAGAATAGATGTAACAAGTGTTTCGAAGGAATTATTAAATGATTTTCAATATTTATTGTCAAAAATCGGTATTAGTGCATCTTTCTATCGTAGAAATAAATTCAGTAAAGAAAAATATATTAATAAAATTATCGCATCAAATGATGAAAATTTCACTTTATGTTTTGGCGGATATCAATATAAAGATAAAATAATCATAAAACAGAACATACATGATCGAAACAACTTTGCAGATCAAATTCCCTTATTACCTATTTTTAGAAAATATATAAGTGTAAGCAAAGATCAACAAGTAATATCAAAAAAAAGATTACAAAAATATTTGAAATCAAATCCCAGATTATATGCTTTAGCAACTGGTGATCTTTCGTTTTTGAAAGTTAGAAGTATAGAAAAAATTTTTTATAATAAAAATGAGTATGTCTATGATTTTTCAGTACCGGGGAAAGAAAATTTTTATGGCGGATTCCTTGGTATTTTCCTGCATAATACCATGGGAGAAGGAGGCGCTGTAGTAACTCAGAAACCACTTTTACATAAAGCGATCAGACAATTCCGCGATTGGGGTCGGGATTGTTGGTGTGACACAGGAAAAGATAACACGTGCGGCAAGCGGTTTAAATGGCAGCTCGGTGATCTTCCGATGGGGTACGACCATAAGTATATATACTCACAGATCGGGTACAACGTGAAGCTTACGGATATGCAGGCTGCAATAGGACTTGCGCAGTTATCAAAACTTCCCGGATTTATAGAGAAACGGAAAAATAATTTTAATAAACTACTTACGGGACTTTCAGAATATTCAAAGCATCTTTCGTTTTCAGCTGCACAAAAAGGTTCAGATCCTTGTTGGTTTGGTTTTGCGATTGTCGTGAATAAAAATGCTCCATTTTCTAAACTTGAATTGGTAGAGTATCTGGAATCGAAAAAAATCGGCACACGCAGTCTATTTGCAGGCAATTTATTGAAGCACCCAGCATACAAAGGAAGAACAGACATTCGTGTTTCAGGGTCACTATCAAA
>JBBTTM010000110.1:0-5352 GCA_038064255.1 Patescibacteria group bacterium
TTTGGCTGACTGCTCGGGAGGGTATTTCAGATTCGCTTTATCGGAAGATCTTGCACCATTCGGCTACCGCTCATGGTAAACCAACCGTCTTCTCTCTTTTGTCTCAAAGCGTCTCTTACTTCGTCTCCGTCTACGCATTTCTATTCAGTTGTTTATATAGTATACCAGATATGTACCAATCTGTCAAAAAAAATCACATTGACTGAACACATTGACTGAAAAATTGATCTCATAATATATTTAACCATCATTTTTTTGCGGCTCTTTGATGCTTTTCCCAACTCCAAAACCGCCCAGAAATCCTATGATTAATGTAATTGCCTGAGGGAAATATGATTTGTCTACAATAGCAACCATTGATAAAATTATTAAAGCAAACAAAATTATAATTATCAGTTGAATTAGTCCATTTTTTTGAAGAATTTTGTATCTTTCATGTTCTTGCATATTTTCTTCATGTATATACTCGCGTACTTGACGTCTTTGAGCAAGTACTTCAGTAATATGTGCGCCATCCATCTTGTCGAAACTGCTGGATTCAATTTGACGCATGATAGCCATAAATTTCTCTTCATCCGCTCTTTCAATCTTTGGAGGTTTTTGAATTTTTTGAGGCCTAGGGAGTGTCATTTTAAATTAAATAATTAGTATGCTTAGATGAATAGTTAATTAAGACCGTTTTTTCTATTCTTTTATCATGAAAAATTATATCAACATAATCTCTTGCTGATTCCTGAGTGTTCTTGTAGAGCAAATATTTCATTAAAAATGAAGCAAGCCTAGGTGAAATTTCCTTATTGGCAACCAGTGACATCACCTTTCTAAGAGATATATCAATTTTATCTTCGTATTTATTATTGTTAGAAAAGATTTGGTACTTCATATAATTATTATCTCACACATGTCAAGAAAATGTCAGTTTCTCGTAATTTGTCATAGGAACTCTCAGTTTTTCTCAATTTACCATCTGGAGCTTCCAGTTTCAACTGTAGACAATTTGTCGACAGTTGAGTTCCGCTTTCATCCTTTTCACATATTTTCATCTTGAACCAGTAGTCACGAGGATTTAGGCTATCAGTCAATGCGCCAACAATATCAACTACAGAAAACCACCATTCTTTATTGTGGATCGTTATGCGAATCTGCTTTCCCTGAAATATAGCGAGTTTATGCATACGAAGAATAGTATAGCGCAAAGGGAAACTCTATGTGTCTAATGAATTTACTATTAGACAATGGTTTCGATTCCGCAGACCGGGATGATTTGTTCTATTCGTGGTTCGTATTGCCCGCAATGATTTTTCTGAACAGATCCTTCGGTCGGTCGTGAACATAATGGTACTTCAGATGGTATTCCTTCTACATCAAGTTTATGATTTTCAGAGTATTCGCCGGTCGGAGTGCTCGTGCAAACTACTCCTCTTAGATGGTTACATAATGATTCTTTCATGTTCTTTCACCTCCTTTCTCCCACAAAAAATCCCGCCTATAGCGGGATTGGTGTTGTGGATTAATGTTTAAATGTTTATCTCACCACAACTCCTCCCGCCAGGTTTGGGAAAAAATAAAAATACGCAAAATAGCGGGAATCTGATGTGCTCATTGTGTAGAATAGTATCATATAGTGGCTGTGTCGGGCAAGAGTGAGTATAATAGTTTATATGCTTGAAGTTTTCCTAGAGCGGCAGAGACGAAGGCGCTTTGGCCGCCATCAGTCCCGTTTAAAGCTTTGGACGACAGTTGCAGTCATTTCATTTCTTGGCCTCTTTTCTATCACTCTTTTGATTGGCATTATCTTTGCCTGGTACGCACGCGATCTTCCCCGTCCTGACAAGGTGCAAAGAAACGACGGACTCTCGACACTCATCCTCGACCGGAACGGCGAAAATCTATACGACATTTATCAGAAAGTGAACCGGATTCCTGCTAAGTGGACAGATATACCAAAGGACCTGAAAAACGCGACTGTTGCCATAGAAGATAAGGATTTTTATAAACACCAGGGTCTTTCGACGACTGGCCTTTTGCGCGCTATCATAAATATTTTTGTATTCCGGAATTTCCAGGGAGGTTCGACACTGACACAGCAGCTCGTAAAAAATGTTCTTCTGACAAACGAACAGTCTCTTCCCCGCAAAATAAAAGAAGCCATTTTGGCAATTCAGATAGAACGCAAATATACAAAAGATGAGATTTTACAGATGTATCTAAACGAAGTTCCTTATGGTGGTACTGCAGTCGGAGTAGAGTCAGCTTCCCAGTATTATTTTGCTAAACCCGTACGAGAACTGAGCATGCTTGAGTCTGTTATCCTTGCTGGTCTCCCCCAGTCTCCTTCGCGCTACTCCCCATTTGCTGGAGACGGAAAAGCCTTTGTCTATAGATCCGAACAGGTTCTCCGCAGAATGCGTGAAGATGGATATATTACGATAGCTCAGGAAATAGATCTAAAGGCGAAGCTACCAAAAGCAGTTTTTGCTAAAGGTGGAGAGAGTCTCAGAGCTCCTCATTTTGTCGCATATGTAAAAGAAAAGTTAGTCGAGATGTTCGGAGAGAAACGTGTAGAGGGAGGTGGGTTACATGTCACCACAACGCTCGATTGGAAACTTCAGGAGCAGGCACAAAAAATCGTTGCGGACGAAGTTGCAAAAGCGAAGACTCTCAAAGTTTCAAACGGTGCTGCTGTAGCTATAGACCCCAAGACAGGCGAGATACTTGTGATGGTTGGCTCCAAAGATTATTCAGCCACGGATAGCGGGGGGTATAAGTTTAATGTCGCAACACAAGGGGTAAGACAGCCGGGCTCAACTATGAAGCCAATTACGTATGCTTCTGCATTTCTCAAGGGATATACTCCAAGCACACTTCTGATGGATGTGGATACAAAATATCCATCCGGCGAAGCTGCGAAGCCGGAGTATAATCCGAAAAATTATGACGGAAAATTTCATGGGCCGACTCAGCTTCGGTTTGCACTCGGAAACTCTATCAACACGATTGCGGTCAAAGTCAGCGCATTGGTCGGCATAAAAGATGTTTTACGTGTGGCATATGATATGGGGCTTACAACGCTCGAGCCTACAGATGCCAATCTGAAACGGTTTGGACTTTCTCTCACGCTTGGAGGAGGCGAAGTCACGCTTCTGGATATTACCAGTGCCTTTGGTGTATTTGCGACAGAAGGACTGAGACAAAATCCAGTCGCGATAAAAAAAGTGGAAGATGCTAAGGGCTCAGTATTGTTTGAATTAAAAACAGTTTCACCAAAGCGTGTTTTGTCCGATGATGTTGCGTATCTTGTCAGCCATATTCTTTCTGACAACAACGCAAGAAAAGACGCGTTTGGAGAGAGATCAATGCTTGCCACTGTCGGAAAAACAGTGGCGGTCAAAACAGGGACGACTGACGACAAACGGGACAATTGGACTATTGGATACACGCCGTCCGTCGTCGTCGGTGCGTGGGTCGGAAACAATGACAATTCTCCCATGAATCAGGCGCTGGCATCGGGTATCACCGGTGCGGCTCCGATCTGGAACCGTATCATGAAAGAAGCTTTAAAAAATAGACCGGATGAACAATTTGTGAGGCCCTCGACAATTACAGAGATGGACGTGGATGCCTATGCCGGAGGATTGCCTCGGGACGGGACAGGTACCCGAAAAGAAGTGTTTATAAAAGGAACAGAGCCTACGAGTCAATCTTCAGTCTATCAGACGAAGAAAGTATCAAAAAAAGATGGCAATATGCTTGCAAATAGCGTGGAGCTTGCCAAGGGAGAGTACGATACGCGATTTTTTGTAAACTTTACTGAGTCAGATCCAGTGTCGGGAGACGGAAAAAATAGATGGCAGGAAGGGATCGATGCATGGGTAAATGCACAGAGCGATCCAAAGTTTCATGTACCCCGCGACACATATCGGGGATCAGAACAGATAACTGTAACACTCAAAGAACCCGGCGATAACGCTCAGATAAATTCGAATTCTATACAAGTGTCGGCAGACGTTTCAAGTACGAATGACGTATCGAAAATTGAAGTATTTATAGATGATTCAAAGGTGAAGGAAGTGAATGGTGGTTCGATCAATGAATCGATTTCAATTGCAAATGGCTCGCATATTTTGAAAGTTAAGGGTACAGATTCAAAAGGAAATACAGCAGATAGGCAGGTTCATCTTGGGATAAATCAGCCATACGCTACTCCAACTCCGACACCTAATCCCTAGCAATTTTAGGATTTGAGCTTCGCTCCAAAATCAGAGAGAGCTTTTGCAAGAATTTTTTCGCGAACCGGTCTGGTATCTTCTGACGTTAAGTTTTTCAATGGTGAAAGATATGTCACATGGAGAGTCCTGGTATTTTCAAAACTATCAAGAAGCGTGACATCAGAGATGAGCAGATCGACAGACTTGAGTGTTGATATTAAATCTCCGATTCGAGTCTTTGGTAGTATGATGAACGCCATATCCTCAAAGCTTGGCGGATATTTTGGAATCGGGACAAATCTTTTGAAAGAGTGTTTGTGTGCAATAAGTGTTTCTATGTCTAGTTCTAGGATAGTGACTGGTGATTCTATACCAAGCGATGAGAGGAGTTCCCTTTTCACTTCGCCTATATACCCAAAAGATCCAAGCGAGAGCGTTTTATTGGCCGAAACGTACATCTGAGAACGCTCTTCGTCGCAAGCTTGATCGGGTATTCCATAGACATCAAAGAGTACTTCAGATATGCCCTTGAGTCGCGAAAATCCGTTTTTACCGGATAGTGCGATCATGAGTTTTGGCATTTCTCGCGGTAGATCCTTTTCTTGCCATAGGTACACAAGGCTTAATTCAAAAAGCGCAAGAGATTTTGTATTCGATGCGTTGTCCGAGATGGCTCTAAGGATACTTGGAACTAGTGTTGGACGCATGTACACCATGTCTTGGGACAGAGGGTTTGCTATGGTATAGAGTTTTTTTGCATCAAGATGAAATATCTGTGTCTCTTTGTCTGAAAGCATGGAGTAGCCATATATTTCCGTGTATCCGTAGTCGCGGAGCCTTATTTTTATATCTTCTTCAAAATCAAAGAGTGGATCACGCACGGTGACCGGAGGCTCGCTGTCTGGAAGTGATGTCTCTATCGTGTGATACCCATGGAGTCGTGCAACTTCTTCTATAATATCTACATCTATTGTGACGTCTCGTCGGAAGCTTGGTACGGTGACTTTGACGCTATCATGCGTTACTTCCGGTTTAAATCCGAGAGAATTCAGTATATTTGTTATAGCTTCATCTGGAAGGACAGTTCCCACATACGCGTCTAATTTTTTGCGATTCGTTTCGACCACATATGTTTTGAAAGGCA
>JBBTTM010000111.1:0-1315 GCA_038064255.1 Patescibacteria group bacterium
AGGAAAATTTAATATATATATAATGTATGCAAAAGTAAAAGAATGGTTTATCCAGTCGGTCTATGGTCGATTGTTATTTTTCATCCTTTCGGTTCCGACGCTCCTGTATTTCACTCTTTTGTTTACCCGCTATCCGTGGAAGCGGCTTGTCGAGTTTGACGTCCTGCATCCGACGAAATTTTCTTTTACAGAGTATTTTATGGCGGTCGGCCCGGTGTTGCCGCTTGGAATACTTGGTATATGCATCTGGGTTCTGACCAAAGGATGGAATACGTCAAAGAAGATGACGATTTTTGTGGCCTGGGTGTTCGTCTGGCTTCTGTTTTTATTTGTCTTTGATAAAATTCCCGAGCAGTCGCCAACGCGCTTTACCGAGATGATTCCGCACGTACCCCTTGCGTTTATGGGCGTGTGGGGGTTGATACAGCTCAAAGCTCAAAGCTCAAAGCTCAAAATTTTTAAGACCCGTTTGGGGATTGTCACGCGGAGCCTGATCCTGCTTCGCAGGAGTCATTGGGAATTGGTGATTGCAACAGTCATCATCCTCTTTGCCTTCGGTAGCATGGGGTCTTCGTATCTCTGGCTTCGGGATTTTGTCGATCATAAGCTTCGCGCTACGTATCCGATTGTCCCTCACGGAGCAGATGTCATGTATCCGATGAAGGAACTCGTCAATGGACTTATCTGGCTACAGGTGAATACACCGCGGGATGCGGTCGTGTTTTCGGGAGTCACCACCGGAAATTATATCCCGGTCTACGCTGGAAATACCGCATATCTAGGCCACGCAAATACGGTAAAGGCAGAGGAAAAAGAAGCTGCAATGTATAACTTTTACCAAAACCATCTCGGTCGTGAGACTGAGATGCAGTGGATACAATCGCAGGGAATATCATATGTTTTTTACGGTCCGGAGGAACGTGAGATTGCAAATTATATCCCGGAACTCACGATGTATTACCCGGAGCTCATAGAGGTCTATAGAAGCGAACAGGTGAGGATCTATAAAATTAAATAACTAGTCACTAGCGACTAGTCTCTTTTACCTTCATCTCCCACCAAAGCCTTAGCATTTCTTTTACAGTTTGTATGATCATCCGCGGATCGGTGCCATGGGCGACGCCTGCTTTTCTCGCATAGTACGGAATAGCAACCTCTGCAAATGTTGCGCCTAAAGCTTTCGCTTTGTACAGCGCTTCTGCTTGGATCATGGCGCTTCGTGCATTTGCTGTAATTTTTATTTTCCTGAGTATGTCTTTTTTCCAAAGTATTGCGGTGGAGATTTCTTTCAGGTTCATGCCAAACAATGCTTGGT
>JBBTTM010000112.1:0-1201 GCA_038064255.1 Patescibacteria group bacterium
GAGACGATCTGTCCGGTGTGCGGAAAATCCGCCATGATGGGATTGACCCATCCGTATTGCACGACACGGCATGGCATAGACGGACTTACGAGTTTTTTTCACTATGCCGGTCCTATTCGAAATTTTGTCCAACAGATAAAATATAAATTTGTCTCAGATATGGTCTCGATTTTCGTCTCTCAAATTCCCCAGTCACGTATTAACGCTTTATCGCATCTTCGATATAACGACGTTGTCATCATACCTATCCCTCTTCATCCGCGTCGACTCCGTCATCGCGGGTTTAATCAGGCAGAGAAAATATCAGAATGTCTCTCAAAAAGAATGTCACTTCCGGTTGGAAAAAATTTATTGAGGCGTGCAAAATACACAAAACCACAGGTAGAGAAGCGGACGCGGGAAGAACGGATGAAACACATGGAGGATGTTTTTACAGTCGACACTAAGCACGCGGTAAAAATTAAAGGTGTGTTTTTGGTGGATGATGTCTGTACAACTGGCGCCACACTTCGATCTGCAGCATATGTACTGAAAAAAGCAGGAATACCGTGGGTTTGGGGTGTTACAATGGCACGATAATATGAAAAAGATAGCAATAGTTGCTGGGGGTGAGCTTGATGAATCTTTATTGGATAGGATTAAACAATCCGAACTTATTATTGGAGTTGATCGAGGAGCTTGGTGGCTTTTTTCGCGTAATGTTAAACCAACAATCGCGATCGGGGATTTTGATTCGATTTCAGAGGGGCAGCTTGAAGTATTAAAGAAGGCTCAGATTCCGATAAAGAAATATTCCAAAGAAAAAAATGAGACAGATCTGGAACTTGCAGTCGTACTCGCGTGTCAAGAAAAACCGGAGAGGATAGAAATATTTGGAGCCATAGGATCACGACTCGATCATTCACTGGCCGGCGTCTCATTTCTTGCTTCCTGTTTAGAAAAAAATATACCTGCAAGGATAGTTACAAAAACTTCAGAGCTTACTCTCTTTAGTAGAAACGTTACTGTGTCAAAAAATAATCAATATACATATTTGTCTCTTCTTCCCTGGACACAAGAGATCTGTGTATCAATTACCGGGTGTAAATATTATGGGAAAGATGTTCTGATTAAACGAGGAGAGTCGAGGGGCGTGAGCAATGAAATAGTTGGTAAAGAGGCTCAGATTGAAATTTCTTCCGGTATCGCGCTTCTCATCCAG
>JBBTTM010000113.1:0-8139 GCA_038064255.1 Patescibacteria group bacterium
CCAAAATGGAATATACAGAAATTTCTGCGGGGTCTTTTAATTTACAAATTACGAGCCGATGCGTTTGCAGGCGCGTCGGGCGGGGGCGACGCTCCAACCATGAATTTTCTCTTTGCAGACCTGAAAGGAGTCGTCCGCCCGCTGGCGGATTGGAGACAGCAGGCTCGGGAGGAATGCTCCTGCGCTTCTAGTATTACGAAGCTACGGAAGCACTCAGTCGAACCTCCTCATCGGTTTTGCTTGCCCGCCATACTGCCACAGAGCAGGGGTGTCAGGACTCGAACCTGAAAAAACAGTTTTGGAGACTGTTGTGATACCGTTTCACTACACCCCTGCACCAAGGCAGGCGGGGAGACCTCAGTCCTGCTTTTCAATTATAGTCTGAAGTCATTTACTCTGGCAATTGATGATATTTATTCCACTGATAGTGAAGTGAGAATTTCGTCGAGCGGGAAGCCGACGGTGGCGATAAAGACATCCATTTTATTTTTAGGGTGAGCGAAGATCAACGTATCGATTGGTGATCCGTCTTTTTGTGAACTGTCGTGGTACCGTTTGGCTGGATACCCTATGGGGTTTGCGGAAGAGCTTGCGATATTTATTGAATCAATTTTTCCTGCGACAAGCGGGGGACGGGGAATATCCTTTTGACATGCCATGAGAAGAGACATGGATTTATCTACAGGATTTAAAAGTATCGCGCTCTTTGTCGCTTCCTGTTTTTCAGTAAGTGACGCGGGGTAGGAAAAAGAAATACCGCAGTCAACGCTTTTGAATGTAGATATTTTTTTTTCTGAAGGCAAAGTGACCGGAGTTGGAGTTGCGGTAATTATCTGTGCAGTTTGAGTTTGATCAGGCCAAAGGTAACTTCTAATATTTACTCCGACGACAAGAGCCGCAAGAACGCTTAAAAAACAGAGGAATATAAACGTATTTCGTGGCATATACCTATTGTACACTTTTGGAAGATCTCTCGACGGAGTTGACACTGAGCGAAGCCGAAGTGCTCGAGATGACTGTGAAGAACGTATACTCAGTCCAATTTGTTCGTCTCTTTATGCTCTGTGTGTTTTTTGCATGTACGGCAATATTTATTGAGCTTCAATTTCTCCGGCGTGTTGAGCTTACTTCTGTTCGAAATATAGTTCTGACTCTTGCAGACAGAGCAGACAAATGCGAGTAATATCCGTTGTTCTTTTTTTGCCATAGAGTGATAGTATACCGCATATCTATCCTCTTCGCCAAGCCTTGAAAATGATTGACCCAATTCCGGATATTTTTTCTTTAGATATTTAGCTTCAGAAAATGGGTTAGTTTGTAAATCGCGAGAACACGTGTTTGTCGAAAATACAAACTAATTGATGTATGGTGTAAAAGTTTTACTCGACAGATGGCTATTTGAGTAAGTTGTAACTAAAAATTGCCTCAGATACTTTTTGGGCAAAAAGGGCTCGACCGGCGTCAGAATAATGGATGTGGTCGCCGCCATTAATGTATTGCAGTTTTCCGTTTCCACTGCCATCGAGGCTTGCATGGTACGCATCGGCAAGCGGCAGGTGTTCGCCGCGCGCAAATTTTATGGCATTTTCGAGATATCGTTTTATATTGTCTGTTCTTTTTATCTTATCTTCCTTTGCAAAAGAAAGTCCTGGCGCACCATCTCCAAACGTGTCCCGGTTTGGAGCGATAGTCGAAGCGATAAGAATTTTAGTTCCTGGAAGGGAAGAATGAATAATGTCGACAATTGTTGCAAGTGACAGCCAGTGTTTATCTAGAGCTCCTGTGTCAAAAGAAAAAGGGTTGTAGCCAAAAGATTCGACCACCACCAAATCCGGTTTTGTGGACACGACGCTTGGTACCTGAACTCCAAGGTATGCATAACTATTTCGTAGTCGTTGTATTCCGTACTCTATATTTGTTCCGCCGACGCCGAAATTTTTTATGGTAAATGTCACACCCGGATACATGGCTGAAAGTTTTCCTTTTAGATGCGGGGCTTCTGGGCCCAGGGTGTCGATCATAGAGTCTCCGAGGAGGGCGATGGTATACTGTTTCTTTTTTATTTGCCTGCCCGCCTCGCAAGACGAACAGAGTGAGTCGTTGCGGGCGTTGGTTGCTGGTTGAACTGTTAACACTGGCGAAGGAGAAGGAGTTGTAATTGGCGTAGTCGCATTTTCCACCCGAAAAGATGTTAGAGTGCCAAATCCTGAAGAGGGTTTTTCGATTGCTGGCGGGAAAGTAATCGGAACATACTGAGTCTCCGGAACAGGCGAAATAAGTGATTCAGCCGCAAGGACGGTAAAGGTAAAAAGAGACAGGAGATTCATCTTCCTATCGTATCAGATTTATTCCCGTTTCAGTAGATGTGATTCTACTCGACCTGCGCCAAAAAACTCTTTACAAAACGCAGTTGTCTTTTCTATGTCATACCATGCGCAGGAAAAAATATTGAGGTACACGCTTTTTTTGTATTCAGAAAAATGTGCTGAGACGTTACTCGTTTCTATGAGCTGTACGAGGGAGTATCCCGACGTGATGGGGTTTTCATGCCCAAAGTGTGGGATGAGCGCCTCCCCATATCGTTTCATATGGATGACATTATCGCAGAGTTCGATGACGAATTCTTTTATTTTTTCTCCGGATGAAATAGTTGCAAGATCGCAGTCATAGAGATTGAGAATTAATTCTTGACCAAACATGTCTGCTTCTTTTGGATCTGGTGAGTTAAGCATAGTTTCCCTTTCTTGGTAATTTTCTGTCCTAAAATAAATTGGACATATATTAAATAAAGAGAATATCAAGCGGTATGTCAATATATCAATTTGTTCGGTAACTGTTCAGAGTTACGGACATAATATTCTTCGAACGAGGCCAAAAGCCGAAGTGAGAAGTTCTCTCCCGCCACGGCGGGATCGAACAATATAATCCCTATCAGCGAGTCTGAACAGTTACATTTGTTCATAAAAGGCCAGACCTTGCGGTTTTAGTCGGCGGCAAGGCCTGGCCTTATGAAATTTAAACAGCTACAATATGTTCTATGAACTGGATTGTCGCGAGTAGTATTGTATTTATTTCCTCAGTGATTATGTATCTTCTTGTGCGCAAATCTACGTTATTGCACATTCCATCTGAACTTCAAAATACTGCAATGTTTTTCGTACCATTGTGTTTTTTTATACCCCTTGCGCTTCTTTCTCATGTATCACTCGGGGTCACGTTCTATCAATTCATTATCCTTCTCATCACAGGGTATTTTTTTGGATATTGGGGGAGTGTGTTTTCATTGAAAAGTATAGAAAATGCACCAAATCCCGGATATAGCCTCGTACTTTCTAAAAGTTATGTGGTATTTACGACGATTGTCGCAGTGATGTTGTTTGGGTCGGAATTAACTTTCAAGGCTGGAATAGCAATATTTCTCATTGTCATGGGTTCAGCATGCATAATGATAGGTAAACCAAAAACTGATCAATCTCATGTTCGATCATCATGGCTTCCTCTCGCGTTTGGTGCATTTTTTTGCTGGGGTATGCTTTCTCTCATGTCAAAGTATTTACTTCAAATCGGTGTTCCAATCTATACGCGACTCATCTATGTGATGGCTATAGAATCGATTTTTTTTCTTTTCGATATGAAAAGAAAAAAAATAAGTTTTACTATTTTCACTCCATTTACAGCTGGTTTGCTTCTCAGCATTGGTATTCTATCTGCATCGTTTAATTATTTTATGCAACTTGGGTTTCAGCTCGCACCAAATATAGGATATGTTAACGCAGTGAATGCTTCGTCTATTGCGGTTGTGAGCCTCGGCTCCGCGTACTTTTTCCACGATGAGTTGACAAAACGAAAACTTCTGGGAATTCTGATCGTCACCGGAGGACTGATTCTTTTGGTGTTATAATACTATGAGCGATATTTACTACGCAGTAGCACACAGAAGTCAGGAGGAGATCAATTCATTTAAGACCCGATACGAGGATTTTCCCACAGACCGAATTCCAGAGATATTTAAGTCTTCATTGAATTTGACGGTTACTCACTGGGACAAATGTCAGTCTTTCGGTACAGCGCATGTCATCTATTACGTATCCGTATCTGAAGAGCCGATTGAGTTTATACTTCGGGCCAATCTTGGGTTTAGTGAGCCAGAGACGGTGATGATGGTTGAAAAACTGGTGACAGATGCAGTGTCATTACTCGGTGTACCGGTCAACGCGATTCGTTTTGTTGATGTGTCGAGGAAAAAGTTTCCGTTTGATTTTCAGATCGAAGAACGGCTCATAGGCCAGGATATAGAATCGTATTTTCATGGGACAAAAGAGGAGTATGACCGGCTATCGTATGAGCTTGGGGAATATGTTGCGCGAATTCATTCATTAATGTTTGAAGGGTTTGGAAGATTTGACGAGAAATCTGCACTCGAAGGAAAACTAAATGGGACGAAAAAAAGTTTTTCAGAATATATTGATGTATGCCTCGAGAGCGACCTCGCGTATCTGGTAAAAGATAATGTAATCGACAAAGAAACGGCGAAGGAAATAGTCAAAATTTTTGTAGAGAGAAAAAATATCATGAATATCACTCAGGGGGTGCTCATCCACCATGACCTTGCTGATCATAACATCATGTTTTCCGGAAACCACATCACCGGCATTTTTGACTGGGAAGCATGTGTGGTGGGCGATCCGGCTTTAGATCTCGCGTCGTGTCCCACATGGAAAACTCATCATCCTCGGGAAGATATGCTTCTTGAAGGCTACAAATCTATTCGTGCATTACCAGGGAACTTTGAAGAAAAAAGAAATCTCTATCTTTTGCGGACAATGCTCTGGAAGATGGTGCTCGCGATCCGCTCGGGAAGACAAAGCAAAGAGCGGACGCAAAAGTTTTCAGATAGCCTGGCACCATTTGGGCTGACAGTAAAATGGTAAGTTGATTGGAAAAATTGAACTGTATAAATTAGATTGATCTGAAGCCTTGCGCAAGAGGTTCTCTTGCACAAGGCTATGATACGCTCCAATTATTATGGCAGTACGACAGATTATCCAGCTTGGTCATCCGGCACTCAAAGCAAAAAATTTGGAGATCACTGATTTTTCCGATCCTAATTTAGCTACGCTCATAGATGATCTCTCGGACACCATGAAAAAGACGGGGGTTATTGGAATAGCGGCACCACAGATCGCAGAAAATTTTATGGTGTTTCTTACTGAACCGCGAAAGACTGAGTTTCGGACAGAAGAGGAATCAGACGAATTACGCATTTACATCAATCCAAAAATAGTTTGGGAATCGGAAGAAAAAATTACAATATGGGAAGGGTGCGGAAGCGTCATGGAGGTGGTACTTTTTGGTCCGGTAGTTCGGCCAAGAGTCGTAGCAGTCGAAGCGTATGATCAGAATGGTAAGAAATTTAGTCTCAAAGCCGATGGGATATTAGGCCGAGTCATACAGCATGAGATGGATCATTGTCTGGGGATCGAATTTGTCGAAAGGGTCAACGACAGTACAAAGCTAAAATCTATGGAATATTACATTCGGGAAATAAAAAATTCAGAAGAACAGTTAGAAGCATCGAGGATCACTCATAAGGAATTCCACTTTTTTTGAGCCGACGATGGGAATTGAACCCATGGCCTTCTTCTTACCAAGAAGATGCTCTACCACTGAGCCACGTCGGCATGGATGATATTGTATCATTGACCAATCACATTGCGTAAGTGCATGATTTTCAGTTTCAGACCGACAAATATATCACCCTAGCAATAAAAGATTGCGTCTGGTATGGTTCTTTCTAATCCGACTCCTTGAATGCAAGGTTTCGGAAAGAAATCACTTATATGAAACAAACAATGCTTTCAGTGGTAAAGGCAAAGGCGTCTGCCGGAGTGGAGGTCAAACAGATGCCTATTCCAAAGCCAAAAGCAGGAGAATTATTGGTTAAAGTAAAAGCCGCCAGCATCTGCGGGACGGATATTTCGATTTATGATTGGACCCCCTGGGCTGAAGGGCACATCAAACCTCCCGTCATCATTGGTCATGAAATTGTGGGAGAGGTGATGGAAATAAACGGAAACCCAGAAAATATAAAAGTAGGTGATCTGGTTTCAAGCGAGACACACATTTTTTGCGGGCATTGCTACCAATGCCGCATCGGAAACAGGCATATCTGCGAAAATATGGAGCTGTTTGGTATCGGGCGAAACGGTGGGTTTGCTGAGTATGCGACAATTCCTATTCGCACAACGTGGAAAAATGACAGATCAGTGCCCATAGAATGGATGAGTACGCAGGAGCCACTCGGAAACGCCGTACATGTGGTGACAAAGGCAAATGTCGCAGGTAAGCGCGTGGTGGTGTTTGGCCTTGGTCCCACAGGGCTTTGTGCTGTGGCTGCTGCGAAGGCATACGGCGCCCGCGAAGTGATCGGCATCAATCGTGGTGAATACAGGAGAAAGCTCGGAAAATCCATGGGGTGCGACGAAGCGTACGATGAATTGCCAAAAACACTTGTGAATGAATGTGATGTAGTCCTAGAAATGAGCGGAAACAAGGAGTGTTTTGCTCAGGCACTCGATGCTGTGAGGATTGCTGGTACCATGATTGCATTCGGGATACCAAAAGCAGACGTGTCACTCAATGTTGGTAAAAATCTTATCAATAAAGAGATGACGATTGCCTCTGTGTTTGGACGCAGAATCTGGGAGACGTGGTATCAGGTTTCAGATCTTTTGAAATCAAAAAAAGTTAACTTAGGGAAAATCATCACTCATGAGTTTAAACTGAGAGAGTTTGAAAAGGCTATGGAGATTATGAAAAGCGGAAAGTGCGGAAAGATATTACTTCGTCCATAAATTGAAGGGAGATTGTATGAATGATCCACTGAATAAATTTTACAAAGTTATCGAGGACATGAAGACGAAGGGTCTCTACAACAACATCCGGATCATCTCATCGCCACAAGGGGCGTATCTGGTTGCAAACGATAAGAAAGTCCTCAATCTTTGCTCCAATAATTATCTGGGACTTGCTGCAAATGACAGGCTCGTTGCCGCGGTAAAAAAAGCAGTTGACGAGCACGGGGTCGGGACGGGTGCAGTGCGCACACTTTCAGGAACGATTGATCTACACATAAAACTTGAAGAAGAACTAGCTGTTTTTAAAAAAGCAGAAGCAGCACTTCTGGTGCAAAGCGGGTATATCGCAAATATCGTCGCCATTCAGACGATCATGGACAAAGATGATATTGTGATCTCTGATGAGCTCAATCACGCCTCAATCATCGATGCTATCCGTGTCTCCGGAATAAAAAATAAATTCATCTACAAACACGCGGATATGGGAGAACTTGAGCTTCGTTTGACGGAAGCAAAAAAACTTGCTGAAGGGAAAAAAGAGGATCGATCAGAGCGGCTTATATTAGTTGTTACCGATGGCGTGTTTAGTATGGATGGTGATATCGCACCACTTCCTGAGATTGTACGGCTTGCTAAGCAGTATGGAGCCATCACCATGGTCGATGATGCTCATGGAGAAGGGGTGCTCGGAGATCATGGCCGGGGGATCGTAGACCATTTTCACCTCCACGGGCAGGTGGACGTAGAGGTCGGAACTTTATCAAAAGCTTTTGGGGTCATCGGTGGGGTCGTGGCCGGGAAAAAAGAATTAATTGAGTATTATCGCCAGAAGGCGCGACCGTTTCTTTTTAGTACCGGGCTCACCGTTGCCGATACCGCAGCGCTTCGTGAAGGGGTCAAGATACTCATGGAGTCGGACGCACTCGTGAAAAAAGTGTGGGAAAATGCGAAGTACCTTAAAAACGGATTTACAAAACTTGGCTTTGATACAGGAAAAAGCGAGACGCCGATCACCCCTGTCATGCTTGGAGACGAAAATCTCGCAAAAGACTTTAGCATAAAACTTTTTGAGCGCGGTGTGTACGCGACACCGATCAAGTTTCCTATGGTGCCGCTTGGTAAAGCCCGACTTCGTGTCATGCCGTCTGCCTCTCATTCTACAGCGGACCTAGATCTAGGCCTCAAAGCATTTGCGGAAGTCGGAAAAGAATTGGGTGTATTGAAGTAATTTAATCTCTCTTCGGGTCAATTCCCCGACGCTCTGCGTCGTATAATAGATACG
>JBBTTM010000114.1:0-9643 GCA_038064255.1 Patescibacteria group bacterium
ACACGGATAACGGCGTGGTTCCCGGAATAATCATAATTCTTCTTATCGCTATTGGACTTCCATTGGTTATGACCATTGGCATCATCAACACCCGTGCACCGATAACCGTAGGACTCCAGAAAGGCGGCGAAGACGCCTCGGGAGAAACAGGGTCGCAATATATCCGTCTTACAAAAAAAGCTGATCCAGATAGTATTCCGGACAATATCCCAAAACCGATTACATATACTATAGTAATTGGGGCAACAACAAATAAACTTACCAACATCCGCCTGTCTGATACATTCGTGGTATATGGGGGGGCTGGTACGATTTCTCCCCCCTCCTTGGGTACCATAGAGTCTATTTCCCCAGGAGAAGAAAAAACCCTGTCATTTACAATTCCTCTATCTTCGTCTTTAAAAGATAGTGTCATCACAAATACTCTCACCGTCACAGCTGATGCGGGCGAAAAAACAGGCGAAACAAAAACAGCATATGCGAGTGTTATTATTGGAAATCCAGGTGTTGATTGTTTTCAATTTAAGGATGTGGGTGGGTCATCTAACTCCTGTGATTCTAATGCCCCAACGAACGCATGGAGCTCACAAGAAAAAGCTGTAATGATTTTTGCTGCTTCTCAGCTTGCGAAGTATCCTCTGTACATGTCTAAATTAAAATGCTCATCATCTCCGATACCTCTCTATCGGGTTAAAAAAGACTATGGTGGTGGGTGTTTTCAGGACGGGGGGATATACATTTATAATGCCGGAGTGATTCACGGAAGCTCCGTATATACACTCGCACACGAATCTGGACATGTTCTGCAATATAGAAACGGGTCATACTACCAGCTTTTTCTCTCAAAGGGAATATCATCGCCTCTACCACCAGGGGAAGGGCTCTTACCAACATACCCGGGCAAACAAAAAGATTCAGAAGATTTTGCCGAAACAATTGGTTTATTTATCGGGCATTCTTACTACTACCCTCCAAAGTGGAGCTCATATCCAAAATACCCATCAGCATTTCCGAGGCATGAAAAATTTGCACAATGTCTAATGGTAAATGACAGTATTTGTAGTTCTTTGTAATTATGAAAAAGGCCTTATTCTTATTCGTCGTTTTTATTTTTGTCATCGTGTTAGTTTTGTTGGTTAATTCAAAAAAACCACCATCTCCTCAAAATTTTTTTGGTGGTTTCGGTGATATAAAACCCGGAAGCTCAACCCGAACTATAATTGAAAACAATCTTGGGCCCCCACTATCTTCGGAACAAATTGACAATGGTTCAATAAGTAAATATGGTTCTGATAATAAATATTGGACCAATGATGTGTACTACAAGGGGGATGTTGTTCGGCTCACAATAACAAAAATTCTGCCCCCACAAAATACGTCGTTTTCAAAACAAGTAAGTACGATCGGCGAAAAGCCAACCACTCTTTATGGTCATGAATCAAATATTGGAATATTGCTATATGTATATCTAGGCTCCGGTGTTGCGTTTCTAGCCAACAAAGAGCAAGACATTGTTTATGAAGAGTGGAAATTTGTACCAACAAATATTGCGTCTTTTCTCAGTTTTCCGGAAACCAAAGGTTTTGCAGTCGAAAAAACCGGTAGCGGGCCGGAATTGTAGATATTTACCCCTGTACTCTGACGGGCATGATGACGGAAAGATAGGTGTCGTCGTCTGGAATTCGAAACACTCCGGGATTGAGGGATCCTGTCATCTCAAACACAACTCTCTCGGAAGTGATATGGGAAAGATAGTCAATAAGGAACCTGCTGTTGTATGCTATGTCCCCGCCTTCTCCTTCCACATCTGTGGCAACATCAATAGTCCCCTCACCCGCCTGCGGAGAGTTTGAAGAAACACTTGAGGATCCTTTTTCCACATGAAGTTTTATGATGTTGGCATTGTCGCGGGCAAATATAGACGCAGATCGAACCGCAGACAATAATTCTTCTACGTCAAAAACCGCGGTTGATGTATGGTTCTTTGGGATTATTTTTTGATATGCCGGATATTCTCCGTCTATCGCCCGGGACAAAAGCTCAGTGTCTCCAATCCGAAACAGCGCCTGTCCATCCGAAGACAAAGAAACGACAATGTCTTTTTCATCTTTTTCCTCTAGTGCTATCTTTACCACTTCAGAAAAAACACGGGCGGGAACGACGCTTGAAAAAACTACATCCTTATCTACGGTGATTGTTTTAACACAAAGCCTATACCCGTCCGTGGCAGCAAGTGTCATGTGTCCGTCTTCTGCGGTCACCTTGACTCCTGATAGAAGCGGGCGACTCGTGTCCCCAGCCGCAGAAAAAACCACAAGATTCAATGCATTTAGCATGGTCTCCTTATTGAGATGGATTTCTTTGGTTCCTGACAAAGACGCGGTCTTGGGAAATTCATCCACCAGTGTCCCGGGAATATTTGCCCGTACCCCCCCGGCCTTAATACTAATTTTCTCTTTGTCTGATTGAATATCTACATTGCCTTGTTTTAGCGAAGAAACAAGGTCTATCAGGGTTCGCGCTGGAACACAAACAGAGCCTTCCTCGTCTATCTTTGCCCCCACAAAAACTCTCTCTGTAGTGTCAAGATTGGTCGTTGTTATACAAAGACGATTATCGATTGTTTCGACAAGGACATTTAATAATATTGGGAGCTGCGGCTTGGAAGAGATGTTTCTTCCCACCTTTCCAAGTGCTTTATGTAAATTCTCCTGCAGTACGGATATTTTCATGTTTTATTCTTTCGTTGAAACAAAATCATAGGTTCTTTTTATAGTAATAGAAGTAATAATCGGTGTGGAAAAGTGTATGGTTTTTCTCTTTGGCTGTCAACAACGGGAAAAAGGCGGGAAATTCACTGTGGAAAAGTGCGGGGAAAGAGGTGGACAGAAATGTGGATAAAAAACGTGAAAGTGTGGATAAGTGGAAAACTTGCATTTTTATACCCAGAGCCTTTGTTTTATCCCCGACACCGCTTCCCGCAGTTGTTGATTTGTTGACAGCTCTGTGGTTATGGTCTCAACCCCGTGCATGACAGTAGTGTGATCCCGCCCTCCCAAAAGACCCCCTATATCTTCAAGGGTGAGGCCCAATTCTGTTTTACAAAGATACATTACTACCTGGCGCGGTCGTGCTATGGGTCTGTCTCTTTTTGTGCCCTTTAGTAGTGTGGTTTTTATATCGTAATACGCTCCTACAGCCTCTAAGACGTCTGTGCCAGAAACCCTTTTTGTTGGTTTTTGAATAACCGAACCAAGTGTTTTTGAGCGAGCCCCAAGCACCGTGGCTACAAGGTCTGTGGTGATGGGTTCTTTGCCGTCATTTGTAGCAGCCCGAAGTTTTTTGATAAATCCCTCTATGGCCCTCGTGTCTGTGATGTTTGCGGCCACTATCTGGGAAGCGTCTGAGGGAATAGTGAGTCCCGCAGCAAGGGATTTTATATTGACAATGGCCACGCGAAGTTCAAAATTTGGCGGAGAGATATCCACAATGAGTCCTCCTTCAAAGCGGGATCTCAGGCGGTCTTCGAGTTTTGATATTTCTCCCGGCGGCCTGTCGCTTGTGAGGATCACCTGGCCCCCCTCCCGGAGAACCGCATTAAACGTATGAAAAAATTCCTCCTGTGCTGTTTGTTTTCCCGCAATAAACTGCACGTCGTCTACCATGAGGAGCTCAGCGGATCTGTATTTTCTCTTAAATTGGGCGGATGTTTTGGTCTGGATCGCCTCTACTATCTCGTTTAAAAACTCCTCCCCCATGCAATAGACGATTTTTGCGCTATGTTTTTTTAGTACCAGCGTGTTTGCGACTGCGTGCATGAGGTGGGTTTTTCCGACACCTACCCCGCCATAGAAAAACAGAGGATTATATGCAGAGCCGATGTTTTTGGCGACGGCCGTGGCAGCTGCATATGCCATCTGGTTGGTGGTAGACACAGCAAAGTTGTCAAAAGTCGATTCTGGACGAACATGGAGTCTTCTGAGGGTGTCCATCGTCTGTGACCCAGAACCCTGGTCTATTTGGGAAAACAGGGGTCCCGCGTCTTTATCGAGGAGCACCTGTTTTTTTGGCATGACGATAAAAACGAGACTCGTGTTTTGTTTTGTGTGATGATCTAGGACGTTTTTAACGAGTGAATAGTAGCGGCTTTCCACAAGGCCTCGCATAAGTGGGTTTGGAAAATCTATGGTTGCGATTCCGTTTTCAAAAGAGACAAGGTTCGTTTGGCCAAAGTGGGTTCCAAACGTGGCTTTTGAGACAGAAAGCTCTATCTCAGAGAGAGCAGCTTTCCATGTTTTTGTTAAGTCCATAGTTTATGATGAGCGCTAGATGAATCACAAGATTAGCGCACGATGGACAGGTTTAGTGGGGCTGCTCCCCGTGCCTGCGCCCTTCGCGAGTGCGAGGTTGGAAGCCTCCAGCGCGAAGAAAGCATGGCATGGGGATAACTTGTCCACATGGTAGGAAATTCATGGTTTCATGTCAAGCCCCAACGATATATTATTGAATGAATGAAAAAAATGATTCAAAAAATTTCATCATACCTCGACCAACCGATTGTTTTTTTGTTGGTCGTCGGAGTTGGAATATTTTTAGGAGACGGAAAACAACCCGCGGTTGACGCATTTTTTGCCATCTCAATCGTCTTGTTGTTTGGGTGGGCTCTCTACAAAAAACAAATTCATTCGTTGCCGCGCCCACTGTTTTTTTCATGGTCCGCTCTTCTCGTCTACAATTTTGCGCTCATTTTTTTCTCCGATAGTCCCGGGTTTTCTGTCACTACTGTCATGCGGCTTTTTATGGCCTTCTTCGTGTTTGTGTATGGGTATTCTTTTTCAGAAAAGATTGAAACAAAGAAGATGGAAAATATTTTACTCGGAATAATTAGTGTTTCATGTTTGGTTTCATTTGCTCTTTTGTTTTTTCCGGATTTCGCCCGGATTCTTCCACTCATGAATCTCCTCTACCCTACCTATGGACATAATCATATTGTTGACCTTTTGCTTTTTGGAATTCCCATTGGACTGTATCGATATGTAGAAACAAAAGATAAAAAAATACTATTTCTGTTGATTCTGTTTTTTGTCACACTGATTTTTTCTTTTGCCCGCGGGGCAATAGCGCTCGTTGGTGTATTTGTTCTTTTGTTTGCCCGGAGAAATAAATCATACAGAAAGCCGCTTTTATTGCTTTTTGGTTTTATTGTTGTACTCCTGATCGGCGTGAGCATGGTGGGAAAGCTTGATATTCCTATGTTTGGAAATTATAAAATATCGATCACAAAACCAAGACTTTTGCAGGATGGTCGATTTGAATATTGGCGTCAGGCCCTTGTCGCGACAAGGGAGCGACCATGGTTCGGGTTTGGACCCGGAACGTTTTCCCTTGAATCCCGAAGACTTCAGGCTCGCCCCGGGTCATATTCCTGGTTTGCACACAGTTTTCCACTTGAGATACTGGTTGAGACAGGGGTTGTTGGTTTTGTGTTATTCGTGACTGTTGGGTGGATGATTATAAAAAATATGCGAGGCGAAAAAGAAAATAAAGGTGTTTTATGGGCAATCGGACTCACGCTTCTCTACTCTCTTTTTGAGTTTAATCTAAGTTACATATCTATTTTTCTTTTTTTGTATTATTTTCTCGGCTTGAACTCAAGGAATAAGAGGATATAAATGGCGCATGGAGGATGATATACTTCACTTAGTAAACCAACACTATGTACAACTGGTCGCACATAGACGAAGAAGCGATGAAAAAAGAGAATCCGGAAAAATATCGTCTCTGGCGAATTGCCGCGATCATAGAAGTTGACTGCATAGATGAAAAACTAGATCGCGAGGAGGTAAAAGCTGTGTGGCCAAAAATCAAAGATCAGATTGACCCGTGGACACGAAGGGCGATAGAATATATCTTATGGGGTACCACATCCTCACTCCCCCTCGATATCAATTTTTGGAACAAACCTGCGAAGTATCGTTGTCCAGCTTGTCATGCTGGTTTTGACTCTACGAAAGCGTTTTTAAGCTGATTTTGTATTGTTATTTATACTTTCGCGAAAAAATGATTAGATTTTATTTGGCGGAAGCTAAAAAGATCGGAGAGCGGGTTTTTAAATAATCAGGAGTCTTCACACCTCGAGATACTGTTTCCCGAGCCGCATTGATTCTTTGATGAAAAATTGTTTTACCTGTGGGTGGTAATTAGGCAAAGCGCCACAACTCAGATGGTTGTTTGTGATAGGGTATTGGTTTTGGCATTTCTTTTGGGGAAATTCCAAGGTAGTTTCTCCAAAATGAAGCATTTATTGCCAACATAGGCGCACCATGTTTCAGGCTGTACACGATAGTTTTTCTGGAAAAACTACGTATTACCCATCGCGCTGCGTTAATATCCCCCTTATCCAGGAGCCGATTGATGACGTAGTGCGGATGTTTGCTCGGATTTACCTCTTCGGCCTTTACGTCCCAAAAAAAATGTTCTAATTCCTTTGGTATTCGTGTCGGAAGTTTCGTTGTATCCATAGAAACAGTATACCATGAATGGTATAGTGAAGTATGGCTCGATAGTGTTTTTGGAACAAACCGATTTACGGTCAAAAACTTGACTCAAATCAAGTTTTTTGGTAATATTATTTGACTATATTCAAACTATGGATATCCTTATTGAAACATATCATCGTCTGCTTGCTGAAACAGTGCCTACGTATCATCGAAAGTTTTACGACGATTTTACTATGGATAGCCGGCTCGTGGGAATCGTGGGAGCCAGGGGTGTGGGTAAGACAACATTTCTTATTGACTATCTGAGAAAACAGTATCGCGATTCTTCTCAGGCTCTCTACGTTTCAGCCGATAATCTTTATTTTGTCGAGCATACTCTATTGGAGGTGGCTGATCAGTTTGTCAAAGATTTTGATGGGCACATGCTTTGTATTGATGAAATACATCGGTACAAAAATTGGAATCAGGAATTAAAAAATATCTATGATTCTTACCCTCGCCTTACCGTGTTGTTTTCGGGAAGCTCCAGTATTGATTTGGTGAAAGGAAGATATGATCTTTCCCGCCGGGCTATTCTGAAAACCATGTACGGGTTTTCTTTTCGGGAGTTTTTAGAAATACAAGAAAAGAAGCAGTATCCCGTGTTGACACTCAATGACCTCCGGAGTTCAGCGGGTGTTCTCTCTGCTGAGCTTGCTAAGACCCCAAAGCTTCTGGGGTATCTGAAACAATATTTTCGCGAAGGGTATTATCCTACATTTCTTGAGATGGGTAGTTATATGTCTTATAGCCAGAGCTTACGAGGGATCGTAGACAAAATAATGTATCAAGATGTGAGCAGTTTTTATTCTTTGAATACCACTAGCCTCGATACGTTAAAAAAGATTATCTATTTTTTTGCTACTTCGCAGCCAGGGAGTGTCAATATTAATCGTTTGGCAGGGAGTTTAAAAAGAGACCACACCACTATTTCTGAGTATGTTCAGATATTACGAGACACAGGCCTTTTGCGTTTTCTTCTTCAGGACAAACAGGGACATGCCCTTGTCCGCGACGCAGAAAAGATTTACCTGGATAACTCCAATCTTCTATACGCGCTCAATGAAGAAGTTGGAAAAGTTCCATTGGTTGGGCTTTTGCGGGAGCTTTTTGTCATGAGCAATTTGCAAAATGCGCGTTATCATGTATTTTTTTCAAAACAGGCAGATATTGAGTGTGATAACTCCATTTTTGAGATTGGCGGCAAGAATAAAACCATAGCTCAGCTTAGAGGTGAAGAGGGGTATCTCGTTAAAGATGATATTCTCATTGGGGACAAGAAAACGATTCCGCTCTACCTGTTTGGATTTCTTTATTAGTTGATTTCATTAGAGCAGGCAGTAAAACAGACGGCTTCTCATATTGTTTTTAGTTAGAAAAATTCTGCAGCTGAAATAATTTTTATTTCCTGAGGGAGATCGTATGAACCCGTTTTTTCCAAGCATAAAAGATAAAGATTTGCACAATGCAGTGTAACCCCCGCTTTTGTAAGCGAGCGTATTTCACGAGTGCGAGTCTCCTCGTCTGTCAGATCAAAACACACCTGATACAAAGAAGTGGTTTTACCACCCTCTAGTATGGCAAAATCTACTTCATTTCCCTTTTCATCTTTATAATAATATATCGTTTCATTGGTCCGGGAAAGCGTAAGAAACGCTAGATTTTCAAATAATCTTCCCATGTTTTTTGAAAATTTAGTTGATAAGGCAGTCATAAATCCGGTGTCTATAAAATAAACTTTTCTCGGGTATTGCAGTTGGTTTATGATCGTTGGACTATATATGTATAACTCTTTCATAAAATACGACGTTTCTATATACGACAGATAGTTGTTTATTGTGGATTTTCCAACGGGTATACTCATGCTTTTTAGGCTGTTGTGCAGTTTGGAAATAGTAATATAGCTTGAATTAAGAAGTAGTTTCAAAAGCGTTTTTAACGCAGTATCGTTCTCAGTTTTATGTCTTTCTGCTATGTCTTTTTGTACTACTGTCTGAAAATAGGACTGAGAGAGTTCTTGTTTTTTTTCGGCAGAAGTGAGCACCACGGCTGGTAATGACCCAAAGAGGAGGTATTCATTGAAGAGAAAATAAAAACGAGCAGCTTCCTCTTTCACAAAGGCTATTTTTTTAACATCTATTATTATTTGTTTAAAGCGTAAGAATTCAGCAAATGTGAGCGGATGAACACTCATCTCCCACGCTCTACCTCGAAGTTCTGTTGGTAGTTCGGCACTGCTCATTTTTGAAGAAGAGCCGGTAATAAAAATTTGTATTGATTCAGTGTCCAAAATC
The DNA here is from genome assembly GCA_038064255.1 of Patescibacteria group bacterium. Lineage (GTDB taxonomy): Bacteria > Patescibacteriota > Microgenomatia > UBA10105 > UBA927 > JACREM01. The sequence goes on from JBBTTM010000114.1 coordinate 8,834, forward strand.
CTCCGTACCCATTTTGACCAATTTGGAACGAGCTGTAGTTCGTCTAGGAATAAATATTTTGGTTTTTTTCCATACACTGTTTGAATTTCGGATATCAAATCTGTCAACATCTCTGTCGTGGGGGTTATAATGCGCTCGTCTTCAAAGTTTATATATACCACTTCTTCACGGGAATGCGTCACCAGAAGTTTTTCTATTGCTTCATATAGTAGGTATGTTTTTCCCACACGCCTAAACCCTGTCACAACAGTAGCGTTATTCGTTCCTTTTTGCAGCGATGTGTCTATGTGGATATCTCTGCCTATGATTGAGGGAAGTTTTCTTTGTCCCCATTCATATAAAAGCGTTCTTAATAACGTATTCATAGGACAATAATATCATATTATTGTCCTATCTGCAAGACAATGAAAGAATATTACGATAAATCATATCTCAATTGCAAGTTTTCGTTACCTTGAGTATAGTGAAAGGTATGATTTACCGCAATAAATCAACACCCCAGCGCGCTGTTTTAATAGCTCTGCTTAGTGTACTTTTTCTCTACTACTTTTCTTTTGTAGGGTCGATGGTGTTTTCTGCCGCGGGAAACGAAGTAGCCGCATTTTACTCTGCTCCGTACTCTGAGCAGGTCTCAAAAGAGTTGATAATGAGAATTGAAGATAAGAACGGCATGTATACTCCAGTTGTCGCATGGTTTCATTCGATGAATCCTGATATTCGTGCTGAGCTTGGAAAAAAGACAGAGAAGGATAAGCCCCAAGAAGCAATGACACATTTTTATCTTGCAAATAAATATGACCCCCAAAATCT
>JBBTTM010000115.1:0-1994 GCA_038064255.1 Patescibacteria group bacterium
CTCTTTCCAAGTCCAGTCGTCCGAACCTCAGATTCATCCCAAAAATCAACAGTTTCAAGACTATGATAAATCTTCAGTTTGGGAATACTGGCTCTTAATGTATCTATAAAAGAATTTGCCCGCTCATCAAATTCATAGGGTACGAGACTTGCAGTCACTTCATCCTCAGGATTTCCCATGGTGCCCACATCCTATCAGATTATATGCCAAATAACAAAAACTAGAATTCGAATTCATTTGTACATCTGATCACATGTGCACAATGACAAATTAATTCCCTCGCCACGGTCATATCCCTGCTTCGCTACAGCTCATAGTATCTTGACAGAGAGAGAGAGAGTAGAGATGATACGATCCCCATACTCATTGGCTACATATCTATTTTTGTGGATATTTACGTCGATAGTATATCGCACCTTACCATGGGGAGTACGACACCGTTCAACGGCACACAGAGTCTATGAGATTTCGTAGATTGCGCGTGCTGTTGCACAATACCCTATAATCCCGAAAGGAATTCCTCTCATGTCACAAAAATACAGCTCAGATGATCTGCGTGATTTACTCGAACGAGCGAAGAAAGACATTGCAAACTCAATTAATTTCATTGAATATGCATTGAGCCCTGCTCATGACAAGTTTCAATTCCAATTCCATGTAATTGAAACGGATGAATTTGGAGTTTGCAGAGGCTGCGGATGGATTTATCAAGATATTGAAACTGAGTTTGAATGTGGTCATAAACCTTCAGAGCATGCAAAAAAGAGACTTGATGATCTCAATCAATTGCTAGTACAGCTCAACCGGATTAACGAAAAATCATTGTCTACCGTTGCAATAATTTTAAATGGTTTTTTGAGTGCTGAAGATAACCATCTAGCAGGAACTCGCTTTTCAAGTAATTAGTTTTTAAAGATTTTCCATCGGGTGTGCCAAAATACCAACCTTGTACTCCCCATGGATTATCTTCTAGCCCGTCAAATCAACGTGTCAGAGAGGACCTCTCGTGCAAATCTTGCGCAAGAAAACTTACGTTCCTATCGTCACGAGATAAAATTCAAGCGTCGTCATGTCCTGGTACACGACCGATGGCGCAAGTGACGGCAACAGTTTTCCGATGCCCGCAGCAAGCACTGCTTTTGATGTAAATGACACAGGAGTGAACGCGCCAAGCTTCCCCATCCCCATATTTTTATACCATCCGACAGATGCTTTGTCGTATCTATTTTTCATGATGTGTGTCGCGAGGATATCTACCTTACCATCAGAATCAATATCATAGGGTATTCCGTTAAATACCATGGGCAATAGTCCTACAGACGTAAACTCCGGCTCTTTTTTTGCAATATCGAGCCAATGTATCCCATCGGTTGGTTTATCTTCGATATGTTCTTCAAAATGGTCTCCGTGCACCCAGACGAGGTCTTTTTTCCCGTCCCCGTTTATATCCGCCTGCTCAAGCTTATTTGAACCAAAATCGATATTTTTCTCCTGATAGAGCGTCCTGTCTTTCGGCGCTTTTGGATCAGTAAAATCATACGCAATTATTTTTTCATAATCCTGAGATACGAGGACCGCCAAAGTATTTGGGAAAATATCGGATATATCCGCTATTCCCAATGCGCCATCAATCGTCGTAAGTGCGCGGGGTGTAAACTGCCAGTTCCCAGTATTTTCTAGCCAATGTATATCCCCTTTTTCTGCACCGAATGCAGCGACCAGTATGTCTGTTGCAAGTCCGGGGTTTTTCATCTGTGGTTCAAGGAGGGACTCTCGCAGTGTGCGAATTGTCATATCCCTCTCGTTTTGCACCCGTGCTTCAAGCGATCTGTGACCGAGAAAAAACCCAAAGACAAAAAGAATGAAGATACATAAAACGAATATTTTTTTTCATACGAATATTCAAATCATTATCTATTACTTTTAGTCAAAAAGAAAGAGATATGGACTTACGTAACTGTTCAGTCACCTGATACAATTCTTTATTCTTCGAG
>JBBTTM010000116.1:0-6358 GCA_038064255.1 Patescibacteria group bacterium
CGAAAAGGGATTATCGTCATACGTGACAGGTCAAATGTCGAGTACGGTATCCCGTTTGGGTCGACCGGATACGATGCGTCAGTATGGATCAAAGAATCATGGGCACGCTATGCGACAGGGCTAATTCTGGTTCGGCTTGGTTTTCGAGGTGAGGATGCGAATCTTACTCTCCCGCTGAAGCATGAAGATGAAGTGGAGTTTTCTTATGATATGAATAGATCCCATTTCCGAAATTTACAGGCGCTGGATAAAAGTACATCAACGCGTGCACAGAGGTATTTTTCCCGACAGATAGCAAAGACGCTCCGTATGGATTCTGACCAGATAGAAAAAGAAGAACTTGCACGGAAAGTACGAGAGCGTGGGAAAAAGATCATTGAGTCTGCATTTTTGTTTTTATATCATGAACACGGCAAGCCCGACGAGCCGCTGTATGTATCTGTTGATCGAGTAAAACGTCTGTACACTGAAGCAGATTTTCGACCTATCGGAACCATCGTATTTAAAAAGGCACGTGTTCAACAATTGAATACTTTTCTTCTTCATGTGGGTCTTGGGAATATTCCATTGGATGCAGGGAGGCAATCAATGCTTTGGAGTGTGGCAAAAGGATTATTTGAAATTCAACAAAGTGCTATAGAGATGAGATTGATGCTTCGTGATGCAAAAGGCTCACTCAAACTTATCACCGGACCACTTCGACGTGCTGGTATAAATATATTACATTTAGAAACCGGGCGCTCAGATCCGCTTGACCGATATAAACATATAGAAGTGTTGATAGAAAAAATGACCGATGAAGAGTTCGAGAGATATTTAAAAATAGTAAAATCGCTTGATACAAGGGGAGATGCGTCAGGGTTTACAATCGTAAAGAGAAAAGAATGAAAGCGGTGGTGTTAGACAATCGCTTTTACCTGACGGAGGATGGGGAGGATGACTTCAAAGGGAAGGCCGATCACATTCGTAAAGCTCCCGTCGACTTTGACGACCAGGTCCCACGGGGTTTCGTTTAGGGCATAGCCTGCAGCAAAACGGGTAAAATCAAATCGGGAGACATAACTATCAACCTCAGCGGGTGAGAGTTTTCGCAGGTGTACTTTGGTATGGTGGCTTTTGTCCCAGACTTTCTTGATCGCATGACCTTCCAGATAATACACTGTCACGGCGGTGGTAAAGGTGTGGGCTTTGCCCATGAGATCCTTGAGTATCACTTTCGCATGCTCGCGGTCTTTTGCCTTGCCGTATGTTTTCTTGCCGACGATGGCCATGCTGTCAGCGGCGATGATGAGGTTTTTCGCTGATTCGTCCAGCATATACACGCGGGGATTTTTAGCGACTTCTGCGGCCTTAGCGGCGGCCCGCTTTTTTATCATCTTGTGCGGATCTTTGTCTTGGATACTGTCTTCATCGACCCGAGATACCACGACGCGAAAGCGGATGCCGAGTTTTTCAAGGAGAGATCGTCTGCCGATAGATTGGGAGGCGAGGATGATGTGCAGTGGCGGTTCGGCTTCCTGCATGGCCTGTTGCTGTTGTTTGGAGACAAGTTTCATGTGTTTTTAGTTTGGCAGGTCGGTTTAAATATTTACTCGTTTATAGAGCTCTACCTGTTAAAAAAGAAAACAGAGTGTATTCATTTCATTCATTTTGTTTAACTTGTTGAATAAAACGATATCTTCTCCGTTTGGTTTGTATGTATGTATTATACCTCGTTTTCACCCTCATTACTACCCTTGCTTTTAGCTTCAAAATACTCATTAGATTGTATATTGCGAGAACACGTGTATGTCAAAAACACAATCTATTTGCACTGGAGTTTTGCTCAGATTTCGCTCAATGCTTGTGTTTTGTATAGGTGTATGAGGTGATTTCGGACGAATTGTAGTGTTACGGGTGCAAAGAGAGAAAGCGTTCGTAGGCACGTTTGTCCGGAAAATTTGGTGGGAGGAGCTCGAATGGGAGTTGAGGGTCGTCGTGCAGAATAGAGAGATAGGAAAGCATAGCTGATACAGATGGTTTTGATGATGCCGGAAATAATTCAAGATACCTGGAATATCTTTTAGCCAAAGCATCGAGAGCGTACACGCGTGCAACAAGATCGGGGAGCGATTCCTCTCCTACAGAGCCCCCGATACCGAGATTTGAGATGAGAATGTTTCCAGGAATTGCGTGTGAGGTAATTAGCTCACTGATCGTAGCCGTAGGATTGTATGGTGTCATATACAGGCTTTCCTGGAGCATTGCGCCGCTGAGAGACCTGAGAGATTCTCTGAGAAAATTTCTCTTATGATTTGCCTTGTTTGGAATATCGTATGACACGAGGTAAACATGTCCATCCCAAGGCCGGATTGTTTTGTACGTCGGTATGAGATTCTCGAGATGCTTTTTTCCTTTTACCGATATAGTTACATCAAGCATACGCCTTGCTGGTGTTCGCATCACGAGGCCAGATCGTGTGAGTTCGTGGAGGGCTGATTTTATAGAATCATAATTTGTAGTGCCAATAAAATTTATCGCTTCATCACTTAATCGTCTGATATCCGTTTGCGTCTTTTTACTCGGAAGGAGGATAAGAAAATAGAGCGTTACGAGCGTCAGGTCTGTGGTAGTACGGAGAAACGATTCGGCGATAGCTGAAAGAGCGCGGGTAGTTTTTGACATATACATATAGATTGTATATCACGAGAACACGTGTATGTCAAAAATACAAACTAGGAGGCTAAAAGTGGGGGGAAATGGAGGTATTTCTGTACGAAGATCGAGTGTTTGCGAAGTGTCTTCTATTTAAAATATTGAAATTTTGGTCGGGACGGGCAGATTTGCTCAAGTTCGCAGTTGACGAACGGAGTGAGTCTTACTGCAATGAAGTCCCACGGAACAGAGTGAAGCGAAATGTGAAGTGGGAAACCGTGGGCCTCACGGTCTCCGCCTGTCAATATTGAGTCAGGGTGGCGGGAGTTGAACTCGCGACCTCTACGTCCCGAACGTAGCGTTCTACCAACTGAACTACACCCTGGCGATGGCGGACAGGCCGAACTTCATTCTACCAACTGAACTACGTCCCGTTCGGATATACTCTATCGAAGATCAGTTCATATTGTAGCATAGATACAGTACAATATTGATGAGATTTTGCTCTCGTAGCTCAATATGGACACCTGCCCGCCGGTGCCTTATGCTCCTGTAGCTCAATGGATAGAGCAGAGGTTTCCTAAACCTCCGATGTAGGTTCGATTCCTATCAGGGGCACAAAATGGCTATGGCAGGCGGGGAGCAGAGGTTTCCCTCGCCCGCTAACGCCTGAGCGTAAGCGATGGCGAGCAGGTAAACCTCCGATCCCAGTCCGATTCTGAGCGAGAGCACTAAAATGACGATGTAGGTTCCCAACTTCTGAGGTGGGAATTCCTATCGAGGGCACAAAGTTACGTTAGTTCATAAGTTTGCTCCTTCGTACATTCGAGATTCGGATAAGGTTTTTTGTCAAAAAAAACGTCGTCCTGAGAAATCATACAAAAAACTGCATTATCAAGACGACGGTAAGTCGGATACATTATTTCCCCGGGGGTGGGAGTCGTATTATTGATCCTTTAAAAAGACATCCAATGATCGGTGGACTGTCTTCTGTTAACCCTGTTGTTTTAGCTTTATACCAGTCGCTTCCCTCATATGAAAGAATTTCTACACGTTCTTCTTCAAGGAATACTTTTAGCGGGGAACAATAACTCACTGGAGCGCTACACAAATCAGTATGTGCGAACACTCTGACGATTTCACCTTTGGGTATCGGGACAGCAGTCGGCGCCGGTGTATGTGTAGGCGTCGGACTGGGTGTTAATGTCGGAGTCTCTCCAGGTTTGGGTGTTGAGGTCACCAATGGTTCGCTTGTTGGTGTCGCTCGGAAACGACCTTCTGTAGTGCATGCTGCAATGAGAAGTACGAGAACAAAAATAGATATGATAATTCGATTGAATTTCATGAGGAGTCTCCTTTAGCCTCGCAAAGTTGGGTTCCCTTACGGGATTTCACTACGCTCAACTTGCAAAACTCGCTATGCGTCGAGGGTTCGGCGCGGGGAAATAATCGGTAAATCAAAGTTCTTTTTTGCGAATAAAGAAATCGCGCGGGTGCGATCGTTCGCAGGGTGATAGTAGTTCAAAGAGGAAAAAATTGCAAAAAAACAACACGCAGAGGGACAGATCAAAAGAGAACTGTTGGTTCCCACTGCGTGTTTTTATTGATTTACTTAGGCTTTCTTTGGCTGGTGAGAAGTGCTTTGAATTCATCATGTGGGCGATTTTTGTATTTTATAAATATCCACACGAATACAAAAAGAATCACTAGTACGCCGAGACCAAGGCAGATAGTCAGTAGTGTTGGAATGAAGCTCCGTAACCACTCGGATGACGCAAATGCAAAAAATGTTGCGCATACGCAGATGCAACTACTGAGAAATAAGAGTCCTGCGATGGCAGCGGCGCGCGTGCGAAAATGCATTGAGCTGTGTATTGTAAATTGCTCCTCGTTGTCATCCGGTTCATCCGGGTCTGGTGTTCCGTCGTCATCGCGCGCTGGATCAGCTGGAAATAATACATTAGCCATTTTTGATTCCTCCGAATCGTTTTCGAACATGATTGAATCTGAGCTTTTCCGATATCCCCTCATACTCACACACTTTGTCAAATACATAACTGGAAGATCCCTCGACTCGGCGATGCGCCTCGTTCGGGACGACAGAGATGAAAGATGCAAGTAGGAGAGGAGATCGGGGGAGGAACTGGGTTTCTTCGACCTTCACCGTATGGAAAAGTGCGAGCGATTTTATCGCGAGCAATTTCGCGATGAATCTTATAGGATTATAGCGAAGAGAGCTGTGAGTGTGCAATGGGTGTTATTTCTATCTCAAATTCACGCTATAGAGGTTCGGGAGGGAGGAGGCGGTGGGGTTGAGGTTGGTGAGAATCACAAGCTTCATGCCGGTGGCCCAGGGGGTGACAAAACCGTCGAGGAAGGGCCCTGCGTACACCGTGGCGCGATTGCCTCCGTCGTATTCCATGATGTCGATACCTTTTGGTGTTGCGACGACGAGGTGAAGGGATGTGGGGAGCCAGTGTCCCACTTCGCTCTTCGCTTCGCTCATGCTACGCGGGATTTTCTGATTTGTCTTAGTATCTGCAATAAAAGATATGGGGTAGTTTTTGTCTTCTTTGATATCGTAGACGTAGAGGTGTTTTGGCAGTAAATTCCGATCCTCTTTGGTAGGGTTTGTACCAATAAGAGATGGTTTGATTATCTGCGGAATCGTCCCAGAAATGCTTGCTTCATAGAGAATTTTTGTCTCATCCGGCGAAAAGGAGATGATGTTCATGCTGGACGTTGCTACATGGAGAAGCGACTCTTTTAAGCCCCCAATTTTCACTTTCCGTTTCGTTTTTTCGAGTTCCTCCCATTCGGCCATGAGCACGTTTTTGTTAAAAATCGGGCGGGGGGTGTCGTTGGTTTTGTCTGAATCCAAGAGAAAGAGATTGGCGATTGGAGATTGGGGATTCGGAAAGTGACTGATGAGGAGTTGTTTTGCGTCCGGCGACCAGGTGAGGAGAGCGTTAGACCAATCTAATATCTCATTTGAGACGATTCGTCTCGCATCGCGATTGAGTAGCGACAAGGGCTTATCGACGAGATCCAGGACATAGATACCTGCCCGTTTTTCATCAAGCCTCGCGCTGTCCGAGGCATTGGCTCCGTTTGGCACGATGAAGGCAAGCTTTGTGCCATCGGGAGAGACTGACGGGTGTGAGACGCCCGTGGTCGTAATGGTAGCAAGAGACGGGTTACTGGGAAAAAGCGTCGCGTCGGCGCGGGCGATGATTTCTCCCTGGACGCGGATCTTTTTTTCCCATGGGATAAACCCTTCTTTTAATATTTTTATCGTATACCAGTTTGGGGCAAGATTTATGGTGGCGTTTGTCGCGGTAATAAGTTTGTTGTCCACCAATAGTTCGCTTCCGGTAGGGTCGCTCGTCGCGACGAGAAGTCCGGTCGGTGTGAGCGACTTATTATTGATATCGATCCTATACCCGCGTCCGTAGGCGATGAGGCCAAGGGCGATAAAAAGAATAGAACATACAATAGCAAATTGGATCAAAGGTGGTCGGATCCTCGAGAGCTGTATGAAGGCCGTCGGGGGTGGAAGTTGTTCACTGGAAGGTTTCATAGATATGTAACCTGTATAGTATACAGTATACTGTATAGTGAAAGTGAGAAACGAAAAACAGGTAACTGTTCAGACTCCTGATACAATTTTTTATTCTTCGAGCCTAAGCGAGAAGTTTATCTGAAAATAGTTCTCGGCAAATAG
>JBBTTM010000117.1:0-3970 GCA_038064255.1 Patescibacteria group bacterium
GGAGGCGGGCGCGGAAAGCGCTACCTCCCGACCTCCTTCCAATTCCTACTGGCTGCGGAGCTAGGATTCGAACCTAGAGTCGCACAGATCCCCGCCTGCAAGGGCCTGAGCTGGGAGACCTGGATTCGAACCAAGATTAACGGATCCAAAGTCCGTCGTCCTACCCTTGGACGATCTCCCAGCACAAGTCCCAGCTCTGGCGGGCAGGCAAAGTCAGGTGCTATAAATAATTTTATTAAAAATTTTTGAGCGGCGGACGGGAATTGGACCCGCTACCTTCTCCTTGGCAAGGAGACATTCTACCGGTGAACTACCGCCGCATATAATTGTGTGCCGAGACTTTAAGTTGTTCCAGAAACAGTTGACGAATTATTTTATGAGTCTTACTGTTTCTAAATCCCGTATCGAACGAACGGGACACCCAGATAATCCCGCTTTAAGGCGGGACGCCGCGCCTATCTCGAGTTGTCTACCTAAATATCAAAGATCTTGTGTGCCGAGACTAGGAGTTGCACCCAGATAACCTGTTTTTCAGACAGGCGCCTTGACTACCTTGGCTATCTCGGCAAATACACATATTCTGTGGACGATGAGGGGCTCGAACCCCCGACATTCGCAGTGTAAATGCGACGCTCTACCAACTGAGCTAATCGTCCCCGAATCCTAAGAAGGTTCGGGGTGAACCTCTATTCTTCATCTAGTGCGGACGAGAGGAGTTGAACCTCCACGCCTTGCGGCACAGCCTCCTCAAGGCTGCGCGTATACCAATTCCGCCACGTCCGCTTTAAATACTAAATTCTTTAACCATATTCTTCCTGCTGCCGATTTTAAATACTTTTCACGTTTTCGAGCCTCAATTCTATGGCAGGCTATTTCCGTATAAATTATTATCCAGGGCTTCCAACGTTTTGTGTATGCGTGATAGCCTGCGTTATGTTGAGACAATCTTCTCAAAAGATTATTCGTAATCCCAACATAAGATTTAGAATATATTTTACTCTTCAAAACATAAATCGTATACATTTTCAATTCCGCCCGCCTTGACTCGCGTCAACGCGAGGCAGGCCACGTCCGCAAAAAGTACTAGAGTATTGTACTGTAAAAGTTTGTAAAAGTGCAGAGAGAGACTCGGTGCCCAAGGGGAGAGTCGAACTCCCAAGCTCTTGCGAGCACTAGCTCCTGAAGCTAGCGTGTCTACCAGTTTCACCACCTGGGCAATTTCTCTATTGTACAAAAACAGCAGATGAAGAGCTAGGATAAGATCAGATATGGGTCGTGAGAATTTTATTTTTTTATCACAACAGAACCAGCTGGAGTATCATTAATTTCGTATCCTCTGTTTTCAATTTCTTTTCTTACATCATCGGACATTTTAAAATCTTTGGCTTTTCTATACTCTTCGCGTTTCTTAAGTAACTCTGAAATTTCCACCGGTATTGATACATCTTTTTGTTTCACATGCTGTAAATCAAGACCCAAAACTTCGTCAAACTCGAGCAACAGGTCGTATTTATCAGTAATTGGAATATTCGATTTTATGGTTTCGTAGACGACAGCCAGAGCCTGCGGCATATTCAGATCGTTTTCAAGTGCATCAGTAAATTTTTTCCTAAAGGTATCAATTTTTAATAATTTTTCGTTTGAAAGTTCATTGCGTTTTCCAGCATTGTTTTTTGCACTCCTCATAAATGACCGTAATTCTTCTAATCCCCTGGAGGCAGCCTCAAGTCCGGTCCAGGTGAAATTAAGAAAACTTCTATAATGAGAAGTCATATAAAAATACCGAAGAGCCAATGGATCAAATCCTTTATCGAGTATGTTTTGCAGTCTGTAAAAATTTCCTTTACTCTTCGCCATTTTTTCGTTATCCACCATGATGAATTGGCCATGCACCCAGTAGCGGACAAAGGGTCGGATACCCGTCGCGGCCTCACTTTGAACTATTTCGTTTGTGTGGTGAATAGGTATGAGATCAGCTCCTCCCGTATGTATATCTATCTGGTCGCCCAAGTACCTACGGCTCATTGCACTGCATTCTATGTGCCAACCCGGAAAACCTATACCCCAGGGGCTTGGCCATTCCATCTGGCGCCTCTTGGATACGTCATCCAGATTTGAATCGAAATCCCTGCCTTTTGGATAGGAAAACTTCCAGAGCGCAAAATCAGTTGGGTTACGCTTTTGCACATTTACTTCTACTCGCGCTCCTTCCTTGAGTTCTGATCTCTTCTGACCAGTCAATTCCCCATAGTTTGCTGATTTGCTTGTATCAAAATAGAGTCCATCATCTATGATATATCCGTACCTTTTGTCAATAAGGGTATTTATCATCTCAATTTGTTCCGGTATATGATCCGTCGGTTTTGGGCGGACATCAGGATCCATAAGATTGAGCTTTTTACTGTCTGAAAGAAATGCCTCTGTGTAAAATTTTGCTATATCCCAGGCGCTTTTTCCCTCTCTTTTGGAACCTTTTTCAAGTTTATCTTCACCGGAATCGCTGTCGGAAACGAGATGCCCGACGTCAGTAATGTTCATAATATAGTGAACGGAATTACCACCATATCGAAGTGCGCGGACAAGAATATCCGTCAGAGTATACGTACGAAAATTTCCAATATGTGCATAGTCATATACGGTAGGCCCGCAGCAATAGAGCGTGAATTCCTTTGGTAAGGATGGAGTGACAGATTCTATTTTCTTCGTAAGAGTATTATATAGACGTAACATAATTCATATTATTACATATTCAAAACTCGCTGAGAACTCCCGCAAATCCCCGTATGGGTAAGTGTATATTTAAAGTGGATTTTTACATTCCGGTCGGTATGCTTCGATCTAACTTTGCTAATAATTGCTTATTGCACGCATACGCCTGGTCTCCTTTCCACCAGGAAGGCAGTAACGAGAAAGGTAATTGTGGATCATCTGAAAGAATAGAAAGATATTGAATCGCGCTCCAATGGTCGTTTTTTTCGCTTTTAAAATTAGCAAGCCACGCCTCGTACCGTATGTTTAGCGCTTCCAATTTATACACCCGTACGATAAGCGCCCGGAGATCTTCCTCTCCAATTGCTCCGTCGCGGCCAAGGTCTGACACAATGACAGTTCCTCCCAAATTTTTTGCCTCGATAAATGTTCGTATCGTATCGATTGGATTATATGGTGTGATCCACACGGAATCCTGAAGCCTACCACTACCAATGCGCCTCAGAAATCCGCGGAGGAGTTGTCGATCTCCAGATCGTTGTTCGGGAATGTCGTAGGTTATAAGATGCATGCGGCCATCCCAGACACGATGTACGTCGTACTGTGGTATGGTTTGAGAAAGTCGCAACTTTCCCGCTTCTGTAATTGTTGGAATAGCGTGGCGACTTCGGCGCTTTATCCAGCCCTTGCGCTTTGCGTGCACTATCGCATGTTTTATCACATCGTAGTTCACCTGATATAAAAATCTGTCGGCGGCAATACTTGCACGAAACGGTTTCCCATATGCATTAAATGGAACACTGAGTTCTGCCATGTACACGGTATACCAAAGCATGAGATCAACCATGTGAGAAAATACACCTTCTGCTATATCCAAACTGGTTTGACCAATTCCACGCGATGACAGCGTAGATATGTTTTGCATAACCATATTGTACGATACTAATTTAAGTGCTATCTAACCATACCGGTCGGGTATTTTATATCCACCTTAAACGAACGTGAAAAAGCAAGCAGGAGTGATGTGATATGAGAAGAAGAAAAAAGAGAAGAAAAGATGATTCTGTAGCTATGCGGGTTAGTCCTGACGTGTATTTTTATTCTCAACGGCCGTCTTTTTTGCCTGCGTTCCATACAGATCGCCTTTTCGTTTTTTTGTCGATACTTGGTTCAGTTGAGCACGTTGTGCTTGTTTTTGTTGTTCGAGTAATTCTTTCTTCTTTTTCTCTTCTTCCTGTTTTTTTTCCCATGAACCTGGCTC
>JBBTTM010000118.1:0-5757 GCA_038064255.1 Patescibacteria group bacterium
AAACATGCACAAAATTACACTATTACCATGCACAATTTAACACTATTATTAACAAGTGTGGCAGGGGGTTTAAAAAATGTCAAATTGATATAGGCAAAAAAATGACACCCTGCCTTGTATGATCTCGACGTTTGTCGAAGATAAACTTGGCGAGGGTGTCGCGTGATGTTGATCAAAATTTCAGACTTTGTTTGACTGCTTCTCGAACCATTGGTTAATGATGAGTATTAACAGTGTCAAGCCAAATGCGGCTAGCGCGACGCTTAAGAGTAAGGCGTTAAGCTTTTTATCCGTTCTCAAGAAAAAGCTGACGTCTTTGTATCCGTCATCCTCGAATTGAAAATTGAGGGTAACAGCATCATTTTTGACGAGCGTGGTTCCCGAGAGCTCGATCGGTCCCTTTGCCTCGAAGAGCGGCCCTTCTGTCGGGATAACGGTGTAGATTCCTTCGGCGACGATGGTGCCGTTTTCAAGTACCAGTGAGAATGGGCCGGAGGAGGTGATGCGGGTTACGGTTACTGGCTTCGTGACGAACATGCCGCCGGTTCGGTAGTCAGCCTTTAATATAGCTTGATTAGCCGAATATCCGAACCCACTCTGGACGATGAACGCCATCATTCCTACTGCAAAAGATAGTGCAGCTGCAACAAAGTAAAATGGTAATCTGTTGAATTTCATAAGAGTCTCCTTTTCTGCTTGAATGAGCAGAGTCGTGCTTATTACCTCTGTAACCCTCACGATTCTGCTCACAAGAGAGAAAGAAACAATTTTCAACGTGCAATATTTTTTCAGTCAACAACAAAACATCCGCAAGTAGATGTATGTACCGACCTATAGTGGGATTTTAGAGTGAAAGGGAGTAATTGTCAAACCTATAGTGATTAGTTTGATTCTGTTTTCCACCGGGGGTGACGTTTGAGTTGGGGTCAAAAAAATGACACCCTTACCTTGATCTTGCGACCATTCCGATTGCTCGGAACCAAACAGGTAAATTACGGGTGTCGATTATGTTCGATCGCCTGAAGCTGGCTTTTATGCAGCAACAAACGTGCCAGTTTGTTGCATAGGCCACAGGTTGACTCCATATTCCGCGCCGACGAGATCTGGAAAGTAGGTTGGTGTGATGAATAGTGCAATGATTGGCCTAGCCCTGTGTTGAAACGCTTTGATTTTTTCCTCGATTTCTTCTTCTATTTCTCCGGTGAATATCGTTCTCGATTCGCGAGCAAAATCACTATTAAACTTACTCCAATAGAGATATGCGACTACCGCATAGGCTGATGAGGCTCGTCTGTAGAGTGGAGCTTCGACGATTAATACGTCGCGACCACCAACTGCCTCTGGTTTTAGCAAACCAACATCAGGGTGCGCAAGTACTTGTTGCCAAGCTAGACCATAATCGTTCAATTCTGTATCGGTTAATTGAGGAATTTGGATGTTCAAATTGTACACTAACGTTATAATTCTTCCCATGGTAGCCTCCTTACAGGCATTTGATGTTAAATCAGGTCTCACGCGCACTTGCGTGGCTTGATGCGAAGATGTGCCGAATTGGCTCATCGGGATACTGATACCAGCATCTTGACATAGGAGTATAGTAGTGATACTATAGGGTAGTCAAATATCTGTTCGTTTATATGAACAAACAAATTATTACCAGTCAACTTGAGCAATTCGGATTAGATGCGGTGGAGGTTCAAATATACCTTCATCTGCTTGAAAGCGGGGACAAAACTCCTCTTGATCTTTCGCGTGAAACAAATATCAATCGCTCAAAGATTTACCGCTACCTCGACCGTTTGAAAATCAAACGACTCATAGAAGAATCAGACAGAGGCAGGGGACTGACCCTCAAGGCTTCGAGTCCCGATAGCCTTCAGCTTCTGATGTTAGAAAAAGAACAGCAACTGAAGGATCAAAAGGAGCTCTTGCCGTCTCTCGTCAAAGAGCTTTCTTCGCTCCCCATAAACGGAAAAAGCGGATTTGAGATCAAGCACTATCACGGCACAGAGGGACTGAAGCAGATGCTCTGGAACCATCTGGCGGCTAAAAAAGAGATATTGGTATTTGGGTATGAAAATAGGAATAATATCGCCGGCAAAGCATTTGCTGAAACCATTCGCTCTGAACAAGTGGAGCGAAAAATTACAAAAATAGAGATAGAAAATGTGACGGATCAGGGTGATTATTGGTACACGAACGTGCCCAATTGGGGAAAGTACTATACATCTCGATATATTCCTTCAAAAATTCTAGCCATAAGACAATATTTGGTACTATTTAATGACACAATTTCTATCTTAAATTGGGCGGACGGGAATAAGGTGGGGGTGGAAATCACCAACGCCTCATTTGCCGAAATGTACAAACAGATATTTTGGAAATTTTGGGAGATTGCGGGAGACTATATAGAAGAGGGGAAAAAGATAGAAGCGGCAAAAAAACAGAAACACAGATAATTTCCTCGAGTAGCACCGCGAAATCTGTTCTTGACCCGGTGATTCCAGGTTGGTAGTGTTAGAGTAGAGAGGAAAAGGAGAGTGGAAAATATGGATATCGACAAGATTAATACGTCAGATCTTCCAGAATTGACTGCAGATAAACTTACTGAAGAGACGTAAGCGAAAATATTCTTCCGCAAAAATCAAAAAACACATTCCTCGTTCCCGGATTTTTTTCCATGATTGTGCTTGTTGCCATAGTTTTGTTTGTTGCCTTTCGATACGTTTTTTTTAAAAATGCGGATACACCATCGCCGGTACTAAAGAGTGCATCGGGAAGCACCGGAGCAAACGGGAACGCACAGGAGACTGACACGATCTCACCGGAACTTCGTCTGAATAGGCCAAGAAGCGTCAATAAGCCAGAGGCCCCACCATTTAAAAGTATTAATTTGAAAAATCCATGATACGCACATATTTTATTTGTATTGTTTTTATCATCGCAGTATTGTTTCGTGTGTCTCCTGTCTTTGCGCTTGATATAAATACAATGAAACAGGAACTTAATACTATAGTTTCAACTATTGATATAGACCTACCAGAGACGCTTACAGATGAACAAAAACAAGAAGTACAGCAGGATCTGCCGTATCTAAGGGAATATTCATCGTCTTTTCTTTCCTGGGCGAGAGAAATACAGGATGGTACTGGAAATAACGATGGGTACGGCGCATGGGGACTCGTGATCGATGATGATTTTGTAAAACAGATTGAACTTGCTGAAAACGAAGCAGAAGCTGCAGGAAAAACTTTGGATTACCGGGGTGCACAGATTGGACTTCGAAAGTGGCTAATTTATTATCTGGCATTAAGTGCACATGTAGATTTTCAGATAAAAGATATTGACTATAATTCGATCAATACAACCATTGTAGAGCTTTTCACTCAAGTTGACGCTTGGCTCGATGAGAACGAAGCGCTTGGGTATACTGTGAGTGACGAGCGGATACGCTTTGATGCATTAAAAAATACTCTTACTGACGTCAAATCTTCCTGGGGGAGTGAATTTGCAGACTATAATTCCCTTCAGTCAGCGTATTATGTATGGGGAACGGAGTATGACGAGTGGGCAAAGAGAGCGGAAGCGGAGTTTGATAGGCAGTATAAAGCCATGCAGGAAGATGTAGGTGAAAGCGAAGCCCCGGGCGATGCAAGTTCTTCAGGTGAATTTATGTCCCCGAATGAAGATAAAGCGTTTTGATGCGCGTTTTTTTCTTATGCTGTTCGAGGATTCTGTTGACACCATGTATGATTATTGCTATTATTCATACACTGAAACAAATGGGATTTGTTCCAGCGTAAACATATGGACACCATCAACATTTCTCTTCCTACACAGCTCAAAGCTCAGGCTGACGCGCTTATTGACCAGGGGCACTATGCTTCGTTTAGTGATATCGTGAGAAGCGCCCTACGATTGATTCTCAGTACAAATCAGTATGATCAGATAGTACAGGAAGCGGTCGAGGATCATCGCTTAGGGAGAACGAAGGCATTACGGACGAAAAAAGATATTGAAGCATATGTCCGTCACGCCATGTCATGAATCTCATCCCTTCGAATAGGTATTATCGAGATTTGGGAAAACTTGAAAAGAAAAATGAACGACTTAAAAAAGCCATAGTAAAAACAATGGGTCGTCTTCAAGATAATCCTAGCCATCCGTCTCTCCGACTTCATAAACTCTCCGGCCAGTCGGTCTATTCAATCTCTGTCACGATGAACATTCGTATAATCATTGCATTTCGCGGTGACGATATTTATCTTCTTTCTGTTGGATCGCATGAAGATGTATATTGATCCGAAGGTATTGACCGAAGGTTGTGCGAGTCTTAGGAATCGGGTATAATAGATAAATCTTCAAATGAAAGGGCGGTAGAATGAATGGCAAAAAGAAAAGCTATCAGTCATCAGTCGTTAGCTGTCAGTAAGAAAAAAGGCGAATCTTCTTCGTTTTCTTCTGTAACAGAAACTCCAATGAAAAAATCCCTTCCACAAAGCATCCCTCGGAAAGATTCGGGACAAGCAGGGCAAGCCACTAACGAGCCTCAGACCATGGAGGAGCTTTTGAAAAACGTCGGATATACCCTCAAAGGTGTGAAAAAAGGAGATGTACTCGAAGGCAAGATTACGAGCGTTTCTCCGAAAGAAATTACGATCGACATTGGCGGCAAAGCCGAGGGCGTCATCATCGATCGGGAGCTTGAGACATACAAAGACATGCTCATGGCGCTTAAGCCCGGAGATAGTGTGGTAGCCCAGGTCATCGTCGCGGAAAATGACCGCGGCCAGTCGGTGCTTTCTCTTCGGCGAAGTATTTTTGAAAAACGATGGACGACTCTTGCTGACGCAGCCAAGTCAGGCGAGCCGGTAGAAGTGATCATAAAAGATCCGGTCCGCGGAGGCGTACTCGTCGAGTACGGTGGACTTCGCGGATATATTCCGCAGTCTCAGCTTGACGCGACACTCTCAAAGCAGATGGATAAAGTGTCTGGACGCAGAGTGATGGCAAAGGTACTTGAGGTGGATAAAGAAACAAACCGGCTTATTTTTTCTCAGCGCGCACTGACAGAAGAGGCAACGCTTTCCAAGCAAAAAGATCTGTTGGATCTTCTGAAAGAAGGAGAGTCCGTGCAGGCGACGATTACCGGCGTCGTGCCGTTTGGTGCATTTGCGAAGATTGTCGTAGAAAAAGACGGTGAAAAGCTTGACATAGAGGGACTTATTCATATTTCAGAGATCGCATGGGAAAAGGTGGAGGATCCGCATCAATACCTCAAGGTCGGCGATGGGATGAAGGTAAAAATAGTCGGCGTCGATAGTCAGACCGGAAAACTCACGCTGTCGCTCAAGCAATTACTTCCGGATCCATGGGAACACGTGCTTGACATGTTTGAAAAAGATACACAGGTAAAAGGTACGGTGTCACGAGTATCACCGTATGGAATTTTTGTGACCCTGTCACCGGGGATCGAGGGACTTATTCATATCAGTAAAGTTTCACCTGGCGAAGAACCAAAAGCTGGGGACGAATTAACCCTGACCATAGAAGACATACAACCGGAAAAACGAAAAATCAGCCTCTCGGTTGCTCTGACGGAAAAGCCGATAGGGTACCGGTAGAAATAAACAAATAATCCAATAAACAAATAGCCAAATAAGCCAATAGACAAATAGACCTGTTGCCAATTAGTTGATTGTTTTTTCCACGATGAAGCGTTTGGAGGTTGATTTACTGTGTTTTAGCAAACTGGAG
>JBBTTM010000119.1:0-1925 GCA_038064255.1 Patescibacteria group bacterium
GTAATTCTTTCTTCTTTTTCTCTTCTTCCTGTTTTTTTTCCCATGAACCTGGCTCTTTCTCTTGCTGTTTTTGTGCAGAGGCAAGATACTCGAGTGCAGAGCGGGCGATAAGCTTTTTTTCCTTCGTTGTACCTGCTTTACCGAGAGACTCGAGCGGGGAGTTTAGATCGACTTTCTTTTCTCCTGTCGGAACATTGGTTTGTTGCATTTTCTTGGGTCCTGATGATGTTCCAAGACTTTCAAGAGCTTTACCAACTACATCTTTCGGAACGCTTGCCACTTCACGGACGATATCTTTGCCGATATCTTCAAATGAACCGATGATTTGTCTTGAAAATCCTGCCATGTTTTTATTAAAAACCTAAAAGTGCTTTTGCATTTTCCGATACTTTATCTATAGACCATGGTGGTTCAAACGTCAGATTCACTGTGACCTTTTTAACACCCTTTAGAGCACCCACTTTTTCTTCAATTGGTGCAACGATCTCATCAAACAGCGGGCATCCTACGGAGGTAAGTGTCATGAGAATTTCCACATTTCCCTCTTTGTCTATGGTGGAGTTGTATATAAGACCAAGTTCCATGAGGGATATACCTATCTCCGGATCAGGTATTGTATCCAATACTTCCTCTATTTCTTTTTTCGTTACCATAGATGTATCAGCTATCAGCTATTTATTATAGACCCCTTCTTCCATCTAGAGCTCTTCCAAGTGTAATTTCATCTGCATACTCTATGTCTCCACCCATTGGAAGTCCATGTGCCAGGCGGGTAATTGTAATTGTATCTGTTTTTGATACTGAGATATGCTCGATAATTTTTCGTTGGATATACAGTGCAGTGGCTTCACCAATCATATTCGGATTGAGTGCGAGGATAATTTCAGAAATTGGTATTGACGCATTTTTTATTCGAAGAACCAGTGCATCTATGTATATTTCATCAGGTCCGATATTGTTCAGAGGATCGATTGAACCATGAAGCACGTGATATAAACCGGTAAATTTATTGGTCTTTTCTATCGAAATGACATCCATGGGTTGTTCCACGACGCAGATTATGCTCCGATCCCTAGTATTGTTCGAACAGAGGGCGCAGGGAGTAGTCTCTGCGACATTTTTACATACTTCACAGAGTACTGTTTCAGATTTGAGTGTTACGAGATTGTGGGCAAAATTCTCCAGTTCCCTATCCGGAACATGTAGGAGATAAAAGGCGAGGCGCTGAGCAGTTCTCGGCCCGACTCCGGGCAATTTTTCAAACGACTCTATGAGCCGCGATACTGGTTTTGGTAAGATGTTCATGATTAAATACCGACTATTGTCTGTATCGCTTCGGCGATGATGGGGGCAGTGGAAACAATTTCCATGTTGGTGGACTGTTTTTCTTTTGAAATATTTATTGTATCCGAAAGAATCACCTTCGTAATGTTTGGATGAGATAATAGTTCTGTTGCTTTCCCCGCGAGTACTCCATGCGTAGCAAGCACAGTAACGGACGAGGCACCTGCAACCATAAGAGATTGAGCGCTATTCGCTATCGTTCCACCGGTAGATATGACGTCATCTATAACTATAGCGTCAGCTCCTTTTATATCACCAATAATCTGGTATGATTCACTCTGATCATGACGATCCAGAAACCGTTTTTTTTCCATGACAACCAGAGGTACATCGATTTCATACGCAAGGTTTCTCGCCCTTTTTACCCCGCCTACATCGGGTGATACGACTACTGGTTTTTTTAATCCGAGACTTTTTAATCTGGATGAAAGTAAAGGGAGCATAGACAGATTCGTCACCGGAATCTGGAAAAATCCTACAATTGCATCGTTATGCAGATCCACAGTGATGACCTCTCGGAATTTACTCACCTCTATAAATTTTGCAATGACCCGTGCCGAAACAGGTTCTCCTACTCTATG
>JBBTTM010000120.1:0-1800 GCA_038064255.1 Patescibacteria group bacterium
GAGATGGGGGAGACGGCGGAGAAAGCCACAAGGAGGGTAAAAAGGACAATGACGATAATCGGCGGTGCCATCCACCACAATTTATTTTTCCAAAGATATGAAGTAAGGTCTCGGATCATAATTCTTTGTCGTTCATTTGTTTATTTGTAGTATTTGACTATTTGTTTATTGGCTTATTTATTCCGTTCTTCCTCACAAGGAAGGATCCTATCACCAGCATATCAATATCCGTACCCAAAAAACAACTCAGAGCATCTTTTGGCGTACACACAATTGGTTCTCCTGCCACGTTAAAGGATGTATTGAGGAGTATCGGTATCCCGGTTTTCTCCCCAAACGAAGTGATGAGATCATAGTAGAGCGGATTACCTTCGCGCCTTACAGTCTGAAGCCTTCCTGTGCCGTCTACATGCACTGTCGCTGGCGCACTCTTTTTTCCTTCCTCAGTAAATGGATACACCTCAAGCATCCATTCTTCCGGTCTGGACCGTTTTTTGGGGGCGACAAAATATTTATTCACGTCTTCTATCCGTACCACCGGCGCAAATGGACGAAAAGGCTCTCTGTGTTTTACTTTTTTATTGATAAGCTCCTTCATGTTCCCGTCTAGCGGGGAGGCAAGGATACTCCTATTGCCTAGAGCCCTTGGCCCCCATTCCATCCTACCCTGGAACCATCCTACGACCTTCTTTTCTTTTAATGCCGTCGATACGGAATCAAGAAGAGCTTCTCGAGACAAACGAGTAAAAGATAAGCCTGATTGCTTTATGGCCTCCTCGATCTGTTCATCCGGAAAACTCGGACAGAGGTATGGCGAAAAGACAATCTCTGATTTTTTCTTCTGAAGGCAGTTCCAGTAAAAAAGCGCTGCGCCCAAACTTGCACCGCCGTCTCCCGGGTCAGGCGGGATGAAGACATCAGTAAACGGAGTATTCTTTGTAATTTTTCCATTAAGCACACTATTCAGCGCCACGCCGCCGGAAAGACAGAGGCGGGGGATTTTATACTGCACATACAGCTTTCGAAGTAACGAAATAACAATCTCTTCTAATCTCTCCTGTAGTCCTGCCGCAATATTTTCATACACCGCTTTCATCCGATCGTTGGCGCTCCTCGGTGCTACTCCAAATAATTCTGGCATCTCCTGCGTATACATCCTCTCTCCCGCAATAAAATCAAAATACTTCATATTGAGAGCAAAACTTCCATCGTCATTAGTCTGGACGAGCGTACGAAACTGATCCCGAAATACTTTCGGGTCTCCAAACGCCGCAAGCCCCATGACCTTGTACTCACTCTCGTTGACTGAGAATCCTAAAAAGGAGGTAATAGTGCTATACAGAAGTCCGAGTGAGTGGGGGAAACGGACCTCTTTTTCAAGAGTCATCGTTTTGCCTTTTGCAACACCCGTCATCGTCGTCGCCCATTCACCGACACAGTCTAAAGACAGAAGCACAGCGTCGGAAAAAGGAGAGAGAAAGTAACTTGACGCCATGTGTGCTTCATGATGACGGACATACGATACTTCTCCAACGTATCCAATTTCTTTTTTGAGCACCTTCTTCATCTCAAGTCTCGAGTCAAACCACGATCCTATCGTGTCAATAAACATCTTCCGGGTGCGTGGGAATCCAACAATGTGCTGGCGCATCAGACGATCAAATTTTATGATCGGCTTCTCGTAAAATACCACCATATCTATGTCTTTAGATGACAGACCAGCCCACAAAAGACACCATTGTATCTCGCGAACGGGAAATGCATTGTCGTGTTTTATCCGGGTAAACCGCTCTTCGGCTG
>JBBTTM010000121.1:0-1781 GCA_038064255.1 Patescibacteria group bacterium
CGAGGATATTATTTTCAAAATATTCATGCGGCTTTTGCATAGATTCTCCGGCAAGTGCGGATGCCGCAAAATGGATGACCGCATCAAACGAGTGAGATTTAAACACCTGTTTAATTGCTGATAAATCCCGGAGATCACCTACAATACTTTCAGTTTCTATCCCGTTTATGTTCTTTCGGCACTCGACTCTATCAAATATCACTGTTTTGTGCCCCGCTTTTTGTAAAACCGCATTGGTTATAGAACCTATATATCCCGCGCCGCCGGTGATGAGTAATTTCATATATTGTTCCTCCCCAATTCTTCACTGCGCCTGAGAAAAAAGAGTAAATGAATTGCGGATATTGCAAAACAGAGTGCCGCGTACCAAGTAAGTCTCTCAGCTGTAAAAAAAATCCAGAGAGAAAACAGCGGAATACTCAGTACTATGCATGCAAGCCCAAGCGCTGCCAACCACTCAAATTTTTTCTGAGATAATAAAACCATAAACACAATTATAAATACGATATCTTGTATCTTCATACTGATAAATACTTATATACCATTGTCATCGCGAGACCGTTCTGACGGCGCGGCGATCTTCCGCATGCAAAAGATTGCCACGTCTCCCGCCTCATTGACGGGATCCTCGCAATGACAACCTTCGCAACACGAATCCCATTATGACGCTCTGAAATATTCGATAGTCTTCTGTAGTCCCTCTTCCAGTAAAATTGTCGGCTTCCAACCAAGTAATTTTACCGCTTTAGCTATATCCGGACAGCGCATCTTCGGATCATCTTTGGGGAGCGATCTAAATACTATAGTCGAAGAAGAACCGGTCATCGACAGCACTTTGCGGGCAAGATCAAGCGTTGTATACTCTTCCGGATTACCAAGGTTTACCACCTCACCGTTTAATCCATCGGTAAACATCATCTTCATAATCCCGTCAACAAGATCAGACACAAAGCAAAATGAGCGCGTCTGTAATCCGTCCCCATACACGGTAAGAGGCTTTCCCTCTATCGCCTGATTGACGAGATTAGAGATGACCCGGCCATCCGTTTTTCTCATCCGCGGCCCGTACGTGTTGAAAATTCGAACAATCCGGGCATCTACCCCGTATTTTCTCACATACAGATCCGTCATCGTCTCGCCAAACCGCTTCGACTCATCGTAACAGGATCGTATGCCGACAGTATTGACGTTTCCCCAATACGATTCTTTCTGTGGATGTTCCAGAGGATCTCCGTATATTTCAGAGGTTGAGGTAAATAAAAATCTTGCAGAGTGTTCCTTTGCAAGTTTCAGCATTGCAATAGTTCCCAGAGAATTCACCAGCGCCGTCTCTTCAGGATTTGCCTGGTAATCGATGACTGAGGCGGGAGAAGCAAGATGAAAGATATGGGATACGCTTGGCAGTTTCGGTAATTCTTTTGTAACATCACACTCGATGAAGCTAAAATTGGGATTAAGCAGAGCCTCGGATATATTACGCTTCGCGCCTGTTATGAGGCTATCAAGGCAGATTACCGTATGTTTTTTGGCAAGAAGCGCATCGCAGAGGTGGGAACCTATAAATCCTGCACCGCCTGTGACAAGAACTGTACTTTGAGGATCCATGAAACCATTTTACCATTGTTTCATGAACATATCGAATACTCCAAGAACGTACTCAATCATCTCGTCAGTAATACCCGGATATACGCCGATCCAAAACGCATGTTCCATGAGTAGATCCGAGTTTGATAGTGACCCTGAAACACGAATGTCTGTTCTTCCTTTGTATGCTGGGTGCT
>JBBTTM010000122.1:0-4426 GCA_038064255.1 Patescibacteria group bacterium
GGTTGGGATACTCCGGCGGAGTGAATGAGGGGCACCAGGCAATGGCCTATATCGTCGGCACCGCGGGCACGGATTTTCTGCTCGACACCGCCGGGGACGACGTCATCGATGGTCTCGGCGGCGATGACTACCTGTTTGGCAGCACCGGCAACGATACCTACCTTTTTGGCCGTGGCAGCGGGCAGGACCAGATTTTTGAAGCCGACGCCACGCCCGGCAACCTCGATACCGTGCTGTTCGCCGCCGACGTTCTGCCGGCCAATATCCAGGTCACCCGCAACGCCAGTAATATCTATCTGACCATCGCCGATACCGGCGAAACGCTGACGATTGCCAACTGGTTTCTGGACCCCGCCTACCAGATCGAGCAGATCTCGTTTGCCGACGGCACGCGGTGGGATGTCGCCGCGGTCGAGGCGCTGCTTCCCGGTCCGCCACCCGCCACGGAAGGGCCGGATGTCCTGTTCGGCACTGCCGGCGACGACGTCATCGACGGCCTCGGCGGCGATGACCAGTTGTACGGCTATGACGGCAACGACACTCTGACCGGCGGCGCCGGCAACGACAGCTTGTATGGCGATGTCGGCAACGACACTCTGACCGGCGGCGCCGGCAACGATTATTTGTCGGGCGACGCCGGCGACGACACCTATCTTTTCGGCCTCGGCGACGGAGCGGACGTCGTTAGCGACAGCAGCGGTATTGACACGCTGCAGTTCGCGGCCGGGATTCAAACCAGCGATCTCGTCGTGACGCGGGTGGGGGACAATCTCAGTCTTGCGAATGCGACCACCGGCGACACCTTGCTTCTCAGTGGTTGGTTTCTGGGCGACGCCTACAAGATCGAGCGGGCGGTCTTTGCCGACGGCACGACCTGGGATTCGGCCACTCTCGAAAGCCAGGTTACCACCAACCCCACCGAGGGGCCCGATATCCTCTTTGGCACTCCCGGCGACGATGTCATCAACGGCCTCGGCGGCGATGACGAGCTATATGGGAATGGCGGCAACGATACCCTCGACGGCGGCGCCGGCAACGATTACCTGGTGGGCGGCGACGGCAACGACACCTATCTTTTCGACCGTGGCTATGGGCAGGACACCGTCAACAGCTACGAGTCGACACCGGGTAGCGTCGACACCGTTCAGTTTGCCGCCGGCGTTGGCACAAGCGATGTCACGGTCACGCGCGACGCCATGAACCTCTACCTGACCATCGCCGATTCCGGCGACCGGTTGGTCTTGTCGGACTGGTTTATCGATCCCGCCGCCCGTATCGAGCAGGTGGTCTTTGCCGACGGCACCACTTGGGACCCGGCCACCCTCGAAAGCCGTATAACCGTCGCTCCCGGCACGGAGGGAGCGGATGTTCTGTACGGCACCTCCGGAAACGACACGCTCAACGGCCTCGGCGGCGATGACCTGCTGTACGGTGCCGCCGGCAACGACAAGCTGAACGGCGGCGATGGCAACGATCTCCTCGACGGCGGTACGGGCAAAGACGTCATGATCGGCGGCGACGGCGACGATACCTATGTGGTCGATCATCGTCGGGACGTCGTGCGCGAGGAGCGCGACGGCGGCACCGACACGGTCGAGAGTTCCATCAGCTACAAGCTCGGCAAGTACCTGGAGAACCTGACACTCACCGGCACGGCCGACATCGATGCCACCGGCAACAAGCTCGACAACATCCTCACCGGCAACGACGGCAACAACGTCCTCGACGGCGGCCGTGGTGCTGACAGTTTGACCGGCGGCTTGGGCGACGACACCTACATCGTCGATGACGTTGACGATGCCGTGTATGAGAACGCCGATGAAGGTCTGGATACCGTCCGGGCTTCTGTCAGCTATTCTTTGAGCGAGAACCTCGAAAACCTTACGCTTGTGGGCGGTGGACGCCTCGACGCCACCGGCAACGACCTCGACAACGTCCTGACCGGCAATAATGGTCGTAACATCCTCGATGGTGGCCTCGGTGCCGACACCCTGATCGGCGGCGGCGGCAACGACACCTATATCGTCGACGATGCCGGCGACACCGTCGTCGAAGATCGTTATGAAGGCACCGACACGGTCCTGAGCAGCATCAGCTACATACTCGGCGATACCCTCGAAAACCTGACCCTCACCGGGGCGGACGACCTCGACGCCACCGGCAACGCGCGCGACAACGTCCTCACCGGCAACGACGGCAACAATGTCCTCGACGGCGGTTTGGGCGAAGACATCCTGATCGGCGGGCTGGGCGACGATACCTACGTGGTGGACGACCGGGACGACGAGGTCGTGGAGAACGCCGACGAAGGCACCGACACTGTCGAAGCCACCATCAATTACACCTTGGGCGACAACGTCGAGAACTTAATTCTCAATGGCACCGGCAACCTCAAAGGTACCGGCAATGCCCTTGACAATGTCTTGACCGGCAACGACGGCGACAACGTGCTCAACGGCGGTCTCGGTGCCGACACCCTCATGGGCGGCGCCGGCAACGACACCTATGTCGTCGACGACGCGGGCGATACCGTCGCGGAAGACGCCGACGCCGGCACCGACAGCGTCCAAAGCAGTGTAAGTTTCGCGCTGGATGACAATATCGAGAACCTGACCCTTACGGGCTCGGCCGATATCGATGCCAGCGGCAACGACCTGGACAATGTCCTGACGGGCAACGCCGGCGATAACATCCTGGACGGCGGCGAGGGCAACGACACCCTGATCGGCGGACGGGGTAACGACACTTACCTTTTCGGTCCCGAATCGGGACAGGATGTTATCTTCGATAAAGACAATGCTCCGGGGAATCTCGACACCCTGCTGTTCTCCCCTGGATCCGAGCTATTTGACCTGGTTGTTACGCGAGACCTGGAAAACCTCTACCTGGAGCTTGGCGATACGCGCCTGACGCTGTCCAATTGGTTTGCGGGCGAGGACTTCAGGATCGAACAGCTTGTCTTCGCTGGCTCTGGGGAAATTCTAGACGCGGCCACGCTCGAATCCCTGGTAATTGCCGCGCCCGGCACCGATGACGCCGATTTCCTGTTTGGTGGTTCGGATGATGATGTCATCGAGAGTCTCGGTGGCGACGACACGGTGTACGGCTTCGCCGGCAACGACACGCTCGACGGCGGCCTCGGCGCCGACACCCTGATCGGCGGAATAGGCGACGACAGCTATGTCGTAGACGATGCTGGCGACGTCGTGGTCGAGGATTGTCGCGAAGGTACCGACACTGTCCTGAGCAGTGTCAGCTACACGCTCGACGACAACGTCGAGAACCTGACGCTCACCGGCACGGCCGACATCAATGCCACCGGCAACGATCTCGACAACATCCTCATCGGCAACGACGGCAATAACGTGTTGGCCGGTGGTGCCGGCAATGACACCTACGTATTGAATAATGCCGGTGACACCGTGGTCGAAAAATCCGGCAAGGGCACCGATACCGTCCTGAGCGGCTTCAGCTACACCCTCGGTGACAATCTCGAAAACCTGACCCTCACCGGCTCGGACAATATCAATGCCACCGGAAACAAACGCGACAACGTTCTTACCGGTAACGACGGCAACAACATCCTCGACGGCGGCAAGGGCCACAACACCCTCGCCGGCGGCGCCGGCGACGATACCCTGATCCTCGGCAAGGACAGCGAGAACGACGTGCTCTTCAATTCCGGTGACGGTTGGGACACCCTCAAGACCAATGCCAAGGATTCCGGCCACGACAACGAAATCCGCTTCGGCGCCGGCATTACCCACGAAGACCTCTGGTTCAGCCGCAGCGGCAATAACCTCAACATCAACATCCTCGGCACCGACGACGGCATGACCATCGAGGGCTGGTACTCGAACAAGCACCGCCCGATCGACGAGTTCGAAACCGCCAATGGCTACGAGCTCGACGACAAGAAAGTCGCCCTGTTGGTCCAGGCCATGGCCGGTTTCACCGCCACGCCCGGCAGTGGTGGGATGATCCCGACCGAGATGCCAGACCAACTCCAGCCGGTGTTGGCGGCGGCGTGGGAGTACGACTGACAAATCGGTTTACGGCGTTTTTAGAGGGGCCTCGATATGAGGCCCTTTGTATTTTGGTCGCCGGCATGGGCATGTCACGGCAACGGAACCGGTGGCCGGTCTGGTCAGGGTTGAAATGCCGCACAGCTGGTGGTATTCGGTGGCGGGCTGGTCGAGCGCGGAAATAGAGATGTCACCCCGTATCCGGGGCTAAAATGGACGTTGGGGTTGGATAAAAAAGCGGGTATCCGCTACCGGGGGGTAGTTATTTCTCCGCATTCGATCAACGTGTCAAAGGACGCCGACACCGGGCTGGCATGCCTGGTGTTGCTCGCGCGTTTTTTCGGCATTCCCGCCAATGCCCAGCAACTCCAGCACCAGTTCGTCGAATCCGGCAAGCTGTT
>JBBTTM010000123.1:0-3421 GCA_038064255.1 Patescibacteria group bacterium
TATAGATGGTGGTGCCTATTTGACCAGTTTATATTTTAAAATATCAGATAGGTATTTTCCTTACTTTAGGAAAAGTCGCGCGGCACTTAATACGCCTTACTTCATAAATGATACCCCGATTGGGGAAAATCAAATTTATCCTCCATATCGAAAACCTCTTTTTTCTAATGAGGATGATGACGACATGGTTGCAGATGAGGGCACTGGCGGGGGAGAGCAGGCGGCGGATGTTTCCGAATTTGCCAGTCGGAAAGTGGCCGAAACGGAAGCTGCTCGACTCATTGAAAATGGGAATAAAAATGCTGGGAGCGCTCTCATGGCTCAGTATGAACAGGCAATTGCGGCGTTGACCCAGGAATTACAAACCCATTCGGAAAGAAATGATGAAGATATCCTTAGTGTCGTTACGGATAACGAATCATTTAGTCTGCTTATTGGTGGTAACTCAACTGGAGATCGAAGCCCGCCAACAGCTTTTCAATCTTCCCTTCGTGCAGCCCTTTCTACCGACCTCACATCCCTTCGTACTCAGACAAAAATCATACAGGCAGGACAAACTTCTCCAAGTCAATCAACAGGTAGTCATGTTTGGCAGACCGCATTATCTACTATTCGAGCATGGACAGAGAGCCGAACGACAGTAGAGAAAAAAGCACAGAAGTTGGTTGAACTGATTCCCGCGATACCTGCTCTCATACGAAACGATCTTGCCCGAATGCCCAATAAAGTGCGGTTGGAAAATTTCCTCGATCGTATTGATAGATATTTTCAATTTATGCAAATAAGCAGAGTAGAATTTACTCCCAGTGAAATTATTGCTATTCTCAATAGCCCTACAATTACGAATAAAGAAGATATTGTAGGGATTGCATATCATATTACAAACTCAGAAGGTGTTGTGGTGCAACGCGGGACGATAAAGGAAGGTATAGATATTACCCTTCCTGCAAGCGAGGGATATTCATTGGTTACGTCGAAATTTACTATCGCAGGCTCGGACGTTTTGGCACTATTTCCCAAATACAGAACATTGTCTTTGTTGGAAAAAATGATGCTTTCGAATATTTTCCTTATGTCGGTGTCATTATTCAGCTTGGGGTTTCTTACTCAAATATGGACACTTATCGAAAGTGCGGTGGCATTTAACTTCCCAGAGCTTGAGACACATACATCTATTTATTGGGCTCTTCGAGATACGTTTGGGACAGGAATGGCAAATGCAGTGTTAGGTCAATTCAGAGACCTTTTTACATTACCAATAATATTATCTATGTTTTATCTTCGGGCTCCGAAATTTGCACGAGGTGGTAGTTTTTGGTTCTCTCTTATTGCTCTAAATATTTTTCCATCGTTATTAATCTACACTGAATTTTTACTGGTTATGGGCACCGGAAGGCCTGTCGATTTGCTAGATATATTCGCGTATAGTATTGTGCCTATCACAACCGTAATTTTTGGTATATATTCCTTCATCAGGTATGTCGTTCTTCCTAGAATCGATGGTGAAGCGATTACTAGGTGGGTTTCGTCATAGAAGAAGCTGGTAGAGTCCAAAAAAATACCAGTAATAGGATCGATTCTTGCATTGACTATTGCTACATCCATACTGTTAACCAGTGTTATACGGCCGTACACACGGGAAAATAGACATAAAGGGGAAACAAAGATAGTTGAGGAGACAGCAAAAGATTTGTCTCAATCGAATAGTAATCGAGCTGGCGAGCCTAGTTCTGTTAATCAAAATGAAGGCACTGGCGGGGGAGGGGGAAATATTGTGTTGTTTGAAGAAACACCTTTAGGCCTTCGCCTTTGGGTTTCAAAATGGCCGATACCGCTGCGAAATGCGGTGAACAGACTCTATCAGCGATTGAATTCCAATGGGAATTTATTTAGAGTTAAACTCTCGAGTATCATCTCCGTCTGCGAGGCTTTAGGGGAGGCGGGGGGAGAGCGTGATTTAGCGTTTGGTTTTACCCGGAGCATTGGCTTGAACGTACCACATGACGAGAAGAAGGACGATGAACACACCCATTTGAACAAAACCGTTTCCAAGGATATCTTTGAGACTCATAGTGTTTTACCTCCGTTTTCTCGATTGTATTCTACTTCGATACCAATGAGCATACAGAAGGCCGACGATACCCAGTATCATGGTCATAGTGAATCCGGTGTTGATGATGTCGCTCATGATTTGACTCGTCATACTGATTCCTTTCCCGCTATATATTCGGCAAACCATAAACATAATACACCGGATGCAACTGCTTTGGCAATTTCAAATAGTGTTTGGTCAGAAGTCGATTTGACCAGTGATCCGGGTGAGATAAGAAGCAATCCGAACCAACCTGCGGAAAGATTTATAAATACTTCAGAGATGATAGACGGGCGAATAAAAAATCCATTCATGTATCTATACAGTACAACGCAGGAATCGGATGTGTCAGATAAAATCTCTTTCGTTCCAAAAACGTTTGCATCTAGTGAGGGGACTGTCCTTGGGAGTGAGACCGGGAGCTGTCCTGCATTTATCCGCCTAACGAGTCGCATTTCTCTTCCAATTCTGAGGCGTTTGAGAAGTGCCCTCGGTGGGAACGAAGAAAATGTTGAGCATAATAGGTATAACGATTCCATCGTGCCTCCCTATGGGACGTTGGAGGATTGGGGGAAAACAACCGTAGAGCTTTGGTTTGCACGAACAAACAATGGGAAAATGCAGAGCGAATTATCTCGTGAAATTTTAAGAGTCATGCATCAATTTATACCAGAGAATTCAATTCCTATGAGTGAAAAAGAAAGCGTGGAAAAGGAAATGACATATCTCAGAGAGCATAGAAACGAGATTTTTAATCCTACAGTTATAAGAATATTGCTATACACTGGTGCGCGTGGAAATACATGTACAGTAGAGGGTAAACAAGCGATGCGTGCGGACGGAAATTGCCTGTTAGAATGCCGCAATGGGTTACTTCAGGAGACCAGTTCATGCGGTAAGTTTGAGATTCTTTCGTATGACAATGAAGGAAGATGGACGATTTTGCGTTCTCTTAATCTTTTGCCGGAATCACTGTTAAAAGATGCAAAATACAAAACGATCCGTCATACGTGGAATCCGGTCATGGATTTTTTTGGGCATACCGTGACTGGTACGGCAACTGATTTTATCAATCTATCTGATCTTTCCCGAATAAGCTCGGTTGATCAAAGAGAGCACATCATTCACGAATTTTTTCATGAATGGGCATACCAGAAGAATTCTTGGTATCCCAATTGGTTGCCGTTGAGTGATATTTTCAATATTATTCCCATGGTTGGTTCGGTAACGGGGCAGGGAATCGCGCCGATACCAGGGGATTATCGAGTAATGGTTGGATGTCAGAATCAAGATGGTGCGTTTGCGTATACACTCCAGGCGATTACAGGA
>JBBTTM010000124.1:0-5937 GCA_038064255.1 Patescibacteria group bacterium
TTTTTGACTTCCTCTGATAAACCAGGTTTGGCTATGAAAGCAACCAAAGCGGGGTATACGGTGGGGAAGGCACTCGAATCGTGGCAACCCTGTATTGAAAATTTAGGCATTGAAAATTCATTGAAAATTGTAAATTGTAAATTGAAAATTGATAAAATAGAGGCCTTCGTCTCCCTTGGCTATTATGTTGGCGAGTTAAATCGCGATGGAGATCTTCGGACTTTGAGCGTTGACACTTTGAAAGCACGTGAGATTGAGTCTCATTCTATAAAAATTGATGATGTCGATGTCAAGCAAACATTATTTGATCTTCGTCACACGATCGATAAACTTACAAAGCGACTGGAAGCCTTGGAACAAAAATAACCCCGTATCTTCAAATTGACAAATACCATATAGTGTAGTATAAGTAATTAATGATAATTGATCGTACCGTAACAAAATTGATCTTGGATAAATTGGCCTCGGAGCCCAGGGTCATAGTTCTTTATGGGCCAAGACAAAGTGGAAAAACAGTCATTCTTCACGAAATTACTGACAAAAAGAAAAAAGACGGTAAGGAAGTGCTTTTTTTGAAAGGCGACGATGTCCGGATTCAAGAGATTTTTAGTGTTTCCGATTATGACAAAATCAGTAAATTTATTGGTAATCCACAAATATTAATAATTGATGAAGCACAAAAAATAGAGAATGTTGGATCATCTCTTAAATTATTATTTGACAGTCGTCCTATCCACATCATTGCTTCCGGTTCGGCTTCTTTTGATCTGGCAAATAAGGTGAACGAGCCGCTTACGGGTCGGGCTACATTTTTTACAGCCTATCCCTTGTCGGTAGCAGAAACCCGATTTGGAGTTCCAAATTTTAGTCTAGAGTCACGTCTGGATGAATTTTTGCGATTTGGCATGTATCCAAAGGTGCACACCCTATCAGGCGAGAAAGAAAAAGAAGAATATCTTTATGACATTATAAACACCTATCTGTATCAAGACTTGTTGTCATTTGGAGATATCAAAAAACCCAAAAAAATCCTTGATTTGCTTTCGTTGCTTTCTCTGCAGTTGGGTAGTGAGGTAAACATAGAGGAATTAGCAGACAATTTGTCAGTTCACCGTAGTACAGTAGAAAAATATCTCGATATCTTGGAAAAAATGTTTATTATCGTAAATATACGGGGGTTTTCCAGAAATCTCCGTAAAGAAGTTTCAAAAATGTCAAAATATTATTTTACTGATTTGGGTGTGCGAAATGCCATTATTAGAAATTTTAATCCTCTAAAAATTCGCTCCGATACGGGAGCCTTGTTTGAAAACTTTGGTGTGTTGGAGAGAATAAAACTCATATCGAATGCCAGGCTCCACGCTAATTTTTATTTTTGGCGAACGTATGATCAAAAAGAGATTGATCTGATCGAAGAGAGGGACGGAAAACTTGCGGCTTTTGAATATAAATACGGAGATGGAAATATTCCGAACGCTACCAGAAAAGAATTTTTGGGTACGTACTCATCCAGCGATCTTAAAAAAGTGAATGGAAAAAATCTCGAAGAAAGTTTAACGCTTGATCAATAAAATTACTGCACTCCATCCTTCAGGTTGACGATATTCGCACGCGCTGGTTTTCCAGTCTTTTTTTAAGGTTCTCGGCCAGAGAAAAATATGTAAGAATGATTCCTGTAATCATGAGCGGATACGTTACCGCATACAATCGTGAATATTCTTCGTAGACGACGAATACCCCGATAAGCAATTGAGAGATGACGATGCTACTGAAAAGTGAAATGAGAAGCCAGCGGGTCTTTTTTGATTGCACATAACGGATGAATGCGATGGGAAAGATAATGAATATCAAAAAATTCCCATACGTCAGGACACGCGAGAATTCCTGTAGGATATAAAATAATCCGGTCATGGAAAAAAGGTTCTGCGGCGAATCTATATGTAAAAACGGACTCGACTCGGTTACGGCTTTGGGAAGATCAGAGAGTGCATGAAGTGCATATTGCACGGGATTTGAAAGTATCACTTCTCTGTTAAACGACCGCAGGTCATTAAACATATATTGTTTTCCGTATATGTCAGGATCGTAGGATTTGAGTATGTCAAACGGGCGGAAGTCTTTTGAGTCATATACATAGTTTTTGGCGATATTGACATAAAACGGATACGCCTTGCCGGCGTCTACCGGAAGCTGAAATTGGAGTATGCGGGCAAATACATCGACGTCTCCCACCTGCTGGATGCTTTTGTATCCATGAAAGTACGTATTCCCCAGGATGTAAAAAACGGGTATCAATATATACAAAACAATTGTAAACCAAAGCTTTGCGCTTTGCGTTTTGCGCTCTACTACGTTTTGTACCAGAAGAAACGCGAGGATGATTATCGGTATCGGTAGTACCATAGGCCGCAGGAGAAATCCAAGTACCGAAAGAAAAAAGAATAGGAGTAACCGCCTCACGGTAATCAATTCAAAAAGAGGTAAGGAAACTGATACCAGAAGTAAAAGCCAGGATGTCGCGAGGCCCTCGGTCATGAGACTCTTTTCCCATCCAAAGACATTGATCGAAAGCGATATCAAGAGTACTATCGCAAGTGACAATAAAGGCATAATTTTTTGTTTCACGAGTGAAAGAAAAAAGAGAGTTAGTGAGAAGCTTGCAATCAAATACTGTAAATAAGGTATGACAGTGTACGTATGAAATATCGAATGAGCAAATAAAAGAAAGAGAGGGTAAAGGGGTGTCCTGTAGGGGTTGATAAGAGTTGAAATCGACGGTGAAGATTGTATGAGATTGCCGATTTGGATATACCCTTCTTGGTCCCCATGCGGTATCAGGCCCGGTATGACTTGGGTATACAATACACGAAGGAGTAGAGAGAAGGAAAATACGAGCAGAGCTAAAATAAGGCTTTTTCGTTTCATGTCAGTATGATATCGTTATGAAATGATGATAGAAACCAGTATCATTATTTTAACAAGAAATGAGATAGATGGGGTACGGGCAGTTCTGAACAGTCTCCCAAAAGTTTCCGATTCAGAAGTATTTGCTGTGGATTATGATTCCAAAGATGGGACAGTCGAGTATCTTCGAACGCATCATATCCGGGTTATAAAGCAAAAGCTACAAGGACGGGGCGAGGCGTTTCGTCTCGGCGTATCGAAGGCGAAGGGAAAGTATCTTCTTTTTTTTAGTCCGGATGGCAATGAAGATCCGCGGGATATCCCAAAACTTATACGACTTCTAAAAAAAGGAAATGATGTAGTGATCGCATCCCGGTTTATGAACGGATCGCGAAATGAAGAGGATGACGAGGTGTTAAAATTTCGCGCATGGGCAAATCGGGCGTTTTCATTTTTGGTTCATCTTTTTTTTGGGGGACAAGTCACAGATACGATAAATGGATATAGAGCAATACGAAAAGACGTATATGAGAGTTTGCATCTTGATACTACCGGCTTTGCCATAGAATTTCAGATGACGATACGGTGTCTCAAACTTGGGAAAAAAATTGTCGAGATTCCGACTAAGGAGGGCAATCGCATCGGCGGACAAAGTACCGCCTACGCGGTTCCGACCGGACTGCAATTTGTCATGCTTTTGCTTCGGGAAATTTTGATTGGGAAAAAATTCTAATTTGTATTAAAGGCCAGGCTTTGAAACAGTTTATCCTGAGCCTGTCGAAGGAGCTTGGCCTCGCCCGCTTCGCCGTAGCTTCAGCGAGGCGAGCAGAGAAGGCCTGGCCTTATAAAATAAAAATGTTTATCATGATTGTATGACTGCACATTTTCTTAAAGGCCAGGCCTTAAAACGGCCTGACCCCGTAGGGAAGGCCTGGCCTTATAAAATAAAAAAGAACAGGTTTCTATTTATCAGCATCACATTCGTTTTTCTCATCCTCTCTGCTCTCGCTATTTTTTCTTCTCTCTATTCCACCTACATTTCCTACGCTGATTTCATAGATCTGCACCCCATGAAATCACTTGTCATCGTCGATCCGTCAAAAATAGCGAGTGTTTTGTCAGAGAGTTATGAATGCGGCGCTTCGAAGTTCTGTTTTGTCCCATCGGTTGCCCTTATCATTCTTCTTCTCTTTATCGAAAGTTATAACGGGGTCTTGTTCTGGTTTTTCCGGAAAAAAATTCCCATGATGCTTCTTTTTGGATGTATGATAATGCTTCATAGCTTGCTCGTCTTTGCGCCTGTTGGTTCGATTATTATTCCGTCAATATTAATAAACAGGATTGTCACCGCCACAGACCGTGATATGACACATAAAATTCAAACGCTTAGGACACAGAGTGCCATCTATAAGTTTGACGACAATGATATTGTTAAAGAAATTCAGAATATCAATGCGCGCGATCTGCGAATCATCGAAGACGATCCCTCCCTTGGTCTTCTTCTGAGTCTCTACGCTGTTGATCTGAAAAAAATTCAGGGCACGTTTTATCAGATGGTTGTCGTCCCGTCTCTCGCCACTCGTCATACAGATGAGGCAAAAAAGCTAGGCTTTGCCTTACTTTTGGATACCGAAAAAGAATATCTCTATATCTTCGATACCATAAACCAACCCGACGGGTTGAATAGCTTCAAACCTCTTCTAAATATCTTGTCTTCCAAACTTGTCCGGGGTGCGTATTCGGAGTATATAAAAAAAATCAAAGAACCGGACATGCAGGTGCTTGATGAATACGAGTATATCGCAGTTCAAAAACAGAAGACGGCTGAAATATTAAAAGCGTATCAAGCCCATATCTATACACTAGAACATGATCTTGCCGGGATAGAACAAGACCTTTTACGTATGATTCGTTTCAGGGATCAGCTTTCTTCCGAACGGAAGGCGTACGAAACATCTTCAAATAATTGGTATAGAGAATGTGTTCTGCAGGTTTCTGCCGAAAATGAAACGTGTAAAAATGGGAAAAAGACGATTGATGATAGCATCCGCACGATTGATACTGATCGGGATACGGTTGAAAAAAACATAATAACTCTCACGACCGCCAAGTCTCAATTTGAACGTGAGATTGCCGAAGAGCGGAAGATATATGCAGACATGGTTCGTGATCCGATCACGCCTGAATTTCAGGACGGCGTATATTACTCACCGTCTTCGATATATATCCGTGACCATGGCGATGATAGGCAATCGTCATTTGCCGGATATCTTTCAACGAGTATTCACGAGTATCTGCATTTTGTGAGCGATACGGGAGATCCATTCCCACCGTTTCTGGAAGAAGGGATGACGGAATATTTCAATCAGAAAATTCTCTCCGCAGTCATGCTTTCTGTCCATCCCGATATTCAAAAGAAAAAGGGGGATGTGTATGCGGAAGAGGTACAGGTCGTACGACGCTTAGAGGAGAAAATGTCTCCCGAGGAATTGGTGTCGCTCTATTTTAGTAAAAATGTATTAAAATTTTCCGAACTTTTAGGAAAGAAAACATATCAGACATTTATTTCTCTTGGCGATAGATTGTATTATCAGCCGCTTGAAAGCATTACACAAAAGAATAATGTGTACGAACAAATCCAATCTCTCCTTGATAATTAATCTTCGTACATCGCTTTTCCTCACCCGTTTTCCTCACCCGAAGGGTGGACGACTTTGCACCTCTTCTTTTTTACGTTCCCTTTCCTGGGAGCCATCTTGAAACCTATTCTTCGAGTCCCTCGAAAAGATTCGGGATAAACTCCAGCGAGAAGTTCTCTCCCGCCACGGCGGGATCGAACAATACAGATTTTTGAGGTTTTGAGATACCTTCTAGGAGTCAGGGGAAATGATGCGTATAAACTTTTCTCTCTTGCGTCCTGTGCATGCCTGATGTAGTCTAATTGGTAGAGGTACCATATGAAAAATGAAACAGAAAAAGCAGAGGCAGTCACAGTATGTCCAAAATGCAGTGGTGCGCTTTCAGACGTGGTGA
>JBBTTM010000125.1:0-6420 GCA_038064255.1 Patescibacteria group bacterium
TCCCGCCACGGCGGGATCGAACAATATAATCCCTATCAGGAGACTGAACTGTTACCTATCGGTTTAGGCGGCAAACATAGCTTGGTTCACACGTTTTTCGAAGAAATTCTCCATATTCACAGCCGCCAAATCGATCTCGAGCGAGCTTGTTATTGTCGCTTCCATAATAATGATAACCAGCTTTATGTATGGCTTCTCCCTGTCCAGCAGGATCTGTACCGAGAAGCGGCCCGTCATTTTTAAGCTTTCTTGCTGCGGCCGAAAGAGCATCATACCAATTGCATGGATTCCCATTATTACCGTAGGATTTCCAAGTATTTGGGCAATACCCGGCGTCGCATGTTTTACATTGCGGATCGTTCGCTGGACCGATTCCTGTGGTAAATTGCATAGATCCTGCAGCGGAACAGACGTTTGGGATGCATTGATCTTTAGATAATTCAGGAAGCAGATCACCACCTTCTGCAAATGCAACAGCTTCTAGCACGCATTGTGGAATTTTTTCATCTGTTGCGGCTTTTTTCAGTATGTCTTTGAATGGTCCTTTTACCGGAGATCGTATGCCAGATTGTTTTTCCATTACCCACGTGCTCGAATATATTGTCCCCGGGTCGAGATTGTTCTGTCGCTCTTTTGGAGAACAATCTCTTCCGTCCTGCATTGACGTGGGTATCATCGCACAATACAGGTCTTTATGAGCTTCTATGGGTCCGCCAAGTCCGGAAAATGGATTTTTGATAGTAACATTTGAAGCATCCCCGATGGTCGTTTCGAGAGGCTGTTCTTCGTTTGCAGCGCTATATACCACCGGACGATCGAGCGGGATCAGAGACGCTACGAGTCCTGTCCGTTTTCCGGATTCATCTGAGGCATACTGTTCTGATATAAAATTACAGTGAGGACAGAGAGTATGGAGAAATGCATAGACTCCGACATTTGCAGCAGCACTTTCACCTTTTGCAAATCCAAGCTGACTGATAATGGAGTTAAGTAAAGACACTCTGTTTGCACCGAGTTTTTTGACAGCTGTCACAAATGGATTATCGTCTGGAGCATACGCATGCTCTCCTAAGCTTTTTTCCTGAGTGACAGATGTTTCTATTCCTTTTGTGGGATCTATACAGCCCCGGGTCAATTTTTCTGTCAGTGTTTGTGGCCGAAAATCACGTTTGAAGTTGAAATCCTCTCTTCTTCCAAGCATGCCTGCCAATGCATTTGCCTGTGTGGTTTCTGCTATAAGGTTATTTAAGAACGGAAATTTAGCGGTGATGATACCGTTCTGGACAGAATAACAGCGGGTACCAGTTTCATTTTCCGCTTGAAGAGTACCAGAGGCAGTGTATTCTTGCACAAGAGGAATGGTTTTCTCCGGTAAAAGCGCCAAAGGAGTCATATGCGGATTTATGTTTTCCCAAGAAGCAACGATATCTTTTATAAATGGGAGGTTTAAAATATTTTCAGCCGGTTTTATGCTCCCCAAGAGATTGAGGGCAAACTCTTCCATGACACAGGTAATGCCTTTGTCAGATTTACAGTTTTTTGCAAAATCAGCGAGATATGGGAGTGCTGTCTTTCCTGTGGCGTTCGGAGGAACTACTTGTTTTGATGAATCTTCTGGCGATTCGTTTATGTCCGTACTGATTTGTGGTGTCGGTACAGCTCCGCACGAAGATCCAAATGCATCACGGACAGCCTGACGAAGCACTGTGTGTCTTTCCGGGAGAAAATGTACCGGATCATTCTCCGGAAAAGAGCCGGATACGATAGATTCGAGCGAAATCGTTTTTGTCGCAGTTGATTTTATCGTATTGTTGACAGAATTTATGGCAGATGCAAGTGTCGGGGTCGGTTTATTGTGTACGAGGGTGACACCGATGACGGGTATACCTTTCGATGAAAATGCTGTATAGATAGACCGGAGAGACGAACTGACGCTTTCGGCAGAAGAGCCTGACACGAGATCATTTATACCTAAAAATACGACAACTGCACCAAATTGATTGGCATCTATTGATTGTACTTCGCGCGCTACGCTGTCAGCTCTTTTTCCTCCCTGTGCCTGCACGGTTCCAAGTCCGGCAGTAAAACAATACTCGCACGCTGAAAGAGAGTCTCCGAGGAATAATACACCCTTTCCATCAGCAGTTTTAAGTGGTCCGGAAGTGAGGCCGGAGCAGAGTGGTGCCGCGAGTATAACTTTCTTTGACACATTCAATAGTATTGTAATAAAAAGAATACCAAGAAGTATCGAAATGATGTGTTTTGTTAATTTCATGCTCAATTATGATATCAAATTGACAAACAAAATGCTTAGCCATTAGAATGGAGGAACGTATGCAGAAAATCCGAAAAGCTGTTATTCCTGCTGCTGGCTTTGGCACCCGGTTTCTTCCACAGACAAAAGCCATGCCCAAAGAAATGCTCCCGATCGTCGATAAACCCGTGATTCAGTACGTGGTCGAAGAGCTGATAGAGGCTGGGATAGAGGAGATCGTCATCGTTACCGGATACCACAAAAGGACGATCGAAGATCATTTTGACAGGCCAAGCATGGAGCTCATCGAGAATTTGAGGATGGGCGGACCCAAAAAACTCCCGTTACTCCAGGAAATAGAACGGATAAGCGAGATGGCGAATTTTATCTATGTCCGTCAGAAAGGCCCGTACGGTAATGGTACGCCGTTACTTAATGTTCGTAAGGTCATCGGTGATGAGCCGTTTATCTACACATTTAGCGATGATTTTATAAAGGCTGCTCCTAAATCACGGTTTAAACAACTCATAGAAACATATAATGAATTTAAATGTTCCATCCTCGGGAGCATTCGGGCTGTGAAAGACGAAGATTATGACAGATATGGGTTTGCAGGTGGGAAGGAGCTTCGAGACGGAGTGATAGATGTAAAAAGGATTGTAGAAAAGCCGGGGAAAGCGAGTGCGCCGTCGGATTTGGCCAACGTCAGCGGATATGTATTTACTCCGGATATTTTTGAGTACCTCGACCGTGCGCGTCTAAACTTAGACGAGGGCGCGGAGCTGTACTATAACGATGCCCTAAAGCTCATGCTCGGGGATAAAAAGCGGGTGATTGCAGCAGAGATAAAGGGCGGTAAGTACTATGACACCGGAAACAAACTTGAGTATCTTAAAACTGTTGTTGAATTTGCGCTCGCTCATAAAGATTTAAATGGTACGTTTCGTGAATATCTGAAGGGTCTGAATCTCTAATACTATGCGTATTCGCATATCCCGGGTAAAAAGTCTTGGATTTTTCCTCTGGCATGGGAGACACGAGTTGTATCACGTTATCCTTGGGGTATTTTGGATCTATATACTTCAGCGGTACTGGATTATCGGCGATTTTAAACTCCTCTGGGTTTCAGTTTTTGCCTCACTTCTGCCTGATGCCGATCATATATTCTATGTTCTCACGTACGGGCGTAAAGAGAAGTATGCGGTGAGTCTCAAGGTATTTATAAAAGACAGGCAATGGCGCAATCTCTGGATTTTTATGGAAAAAGGACACAAAAAAAATACTGCGCTTGCAACACATAATTATCTCGTTACGTTTCTCTGTCTTGGCGCAACACTCCTGTCTATCGTAGAAAAGTGGGAGATGACGACTGTATTATTTGGATCTATGTTTTTCCATTATCTGTTTGATATCGCAGATGACATCATGGTACTTGGGAGAGTAAACGATAATTGGAAGCATGTAAGAAGAGCTAAAGGAGTACGAAACGATGCCCATCTCCATCCGTGACGCGTTTCTTTCATTCACGCTCTGGTTTCTGCGTTTGAAATCAAGCGATGTACCGCTTTCAGAATCCGGCCTTATCATACTCCAGATAGATGGGCTCGCATGCGAGATCCTTCATGAGGCAAGAAAAAAAGGAATATGTCCCTTTCTTGATTCATTGATAACAGAACAGAAATATACGGTAGGTAAGTATTTTTCCGGCATACCTTCGTCGACCATTGTCGTCGATGCAGAGCTTTTTTATGGGACACATGAAGGAATTGTGTCGTTTACATGGATAGATCGGAAGAAAAAGCAATTCCGGTTTGGTATAAATAACGTTTCGATACACGCGGTAGAAGAAGAACTGAAAAAAACTAATACGCCACTCATGATCGGCGGATCGAGTCTTATGTTTGCCTACGGGGCAGGGGCACAGCAGTTGGATCTTAGCTCTTCGGAACTTGATTTGCATCGAATTCCCCAGCTTATACCAAAATACAGAGGTATTTTTGTTCCGCTTTTAAATCCGATACGCTTTTGGAAAATATTTTTCGTGTTTTTTGTAAACACGTTTTCGTCAACGTTTACATCACTTATAAAACAAAACTTCCAATACTATCGTTCTGCGATGACAGAGATGCTTGTAAAAATATTTTTGAATGATTATTTTTCAGTTTTGACACGAATCGAGATCTGGCGAGGTACGCCAAAAATAGCTCTTAATATGAGTCTGTACGACCACGTGGCTCATATACATGGGCCACGGCACCATCTTACGAT
This sequence comes from Patescibacteria group bacterium, assembly GCA_038064255.1. GTDB lineage: Bacteria > Patescibacteriota > Microgenomatia > UBA10105 > UBA927 > JACREM01. The sequence continues at coordinate 4,523 of JBBTTM010000125.1, forward strand.
GCAGGCGCTCGCACTGGTCGATTTTTACTGCCGCGAATTATATCTTTCAATAACACGATCAAATCGAAAATACTCGTTTATTATTTTGTCTGATCATGGACAGATAGACGCAAAACTTTTCCGTCATATTACTGGTGAGTCGATTGACAGACTTATCGCACGTGGGATAGGAGATGACTCGTATACCGTATCCGTGAAACTTGTGGGGGCGAGGTATGGGGAAAAAGAGATAAGTGTCGCCACGGAAAGCCTTAGGGATGTGCACATATTGGCCTGCGGTGATACTGCACAGGTGTATTTTACAAAATCGCTGGAGATGCCGATGACTAGAGAGGTGATAGACACCGAATATCCAAAACTATTAAAAACGCTTCTTTCTCATCCGGGTATAGGATGGGTACTCCTACGGAGTGGAGTAGCAGGTGCGGTTCTCATGTCTCGCAGTGGCGACATTCTGTTTGACCAAGGAAAAGTCAATAAAGTTTCTAGCAGTATAAAAAATCTTCCGGTCAGAAGAATTTTAGATGATCTTGCACGATACTCACAGTCGTATAACATAGGCGATTTAGTTCTATTTGGGGCTGTTTTGGATGGAAAAGCAGCATGCCTTGAGGAGCATGAACCGCACGGTGCGCACGGAGGGTTTAATGGTGAAGAACCCTGGCCATTTATGATTACAAACGCGCCGGCGGTAAAAAAGGTCTTAGAAAAAGGAGAGCCGTCCAAAGAAGAGTTATTTCACTCCGTTCGCGCTCTCGTATCTCAGAAGTAATACAGTATGTGTCATCCTCGCCCCGCCGCGCCACGCAAAGCCTTTAGGCGACGTGTGGATCGGGGATCCAGGCTTGATTCCCGTTTTCACGGGAATGACAATTCTTTTTTGGGTGCAAGGAACGCATATCTGATATGTATCGGCGATCATGAATACTTCTGATATAGTTTGTAGATGGTTCGATTTCTTCGCGCAGCTCATCGACACATAACTCGTCCTCTCGTTGAGACTGCAGTACTAGTCATAGATACTCATAGAAATCTCTGGGGTAAGGATTTTGGCGTCACATGGGAATCCCTAGACTTCAAAGATAAACTTGCCTGGATGTATTTTGTCTCCCATACAGTCGGTATTATCAGCATCCTCGAAGTATTTCTCCTACGGAAAAAGTAATAGTGCATTGAAAATTGAATTATGAAAAACACTTCCGTAAGGGGGGTGTTTTTCATAAAGTATGGTACAATTTTTGGAATAATCATGGCGAATACTGAACATTTTTATGAAAATAACACTTGTCATGGTGTCTTCTATCGATGGGAAGTTTACCCGAGGGGATGAATCAGATATTCATCTATGGTCAAGCAAGGAGGACAATGATCATTTTATCCGTCTCCGCGACGCGTATTCGCTCATAGTCATGGGGAGCGGGACGTACGAGACTATCCGTGAAACACTTCAGCTTTCAGAAAATAAACTTCGTGTTGTCCTGACAGAAAATCCACACAGATATGCAAAGGAGCGTGTAGAAAACCAGTTGGAATTCAGTAGCGAATCCCCAGAAATATTAGTTGAACGATTATCGAAACGAGGGTATAAAAAGACGCTTCTTGTAGGTGGTTCTGCGGTCGCGGCTTCATTTTTCAAAGCGCACTTAGTAAATGAAGTGTATCTTACTATTGAGCCGAAGATTTTCGGAAAGGGAACAAGTCTTAGAACTAAAAAAATTATTAATGCGGATTTGAAACTTGTGAGTGTAAAAAAAATAAACAAAAAAGGAACACTTCTCCTGCGATACTCTCTTTAATCAAATTGTAGAATTATCCAAACGCCAGATATTCATTGGTGAGCATCCCGTTTCGCAGGAGCTGTTGGTAGTCACGGAGAAGTTTTGGGAGGTACAACGGAA
>JBBTTM010000126.1:0-1557 GCA_038064255.1 Patescibacteria group bacterium
ACAACAACCGGAACGAGCCGGGGACTATGTTCTACCGGATGCTTTCACACCTAGCGCAGCGTCAGAAAGAAGCTGGTTAAAATCCTCCGCATGGCGGCGATTTTCTGATCGCTTTTTAAATTAAATTGTTTCTGATTTCGTATTCGCCGCGTTATACAGACATTTGTAGATTAAATACCATCCATATTTTCCAAGATGAGATTCAATGACGTTGTTATCAATTATCGAACGAATGCGCTCTGTCAGGGCGGTTCTTCTGACTTTAAATGGTTCCTCCAGTCTAAGATCGAGCAATCTCAGCATTGCTCTCAAATGAAGTTTGTTCAAATCGACCAATCCTAATTGGGCCAAGCGTTTTGATACGGCCATACCGGTAAAATATATAGACTTGAATTCGTCATAAACCCCATCCTTCGGATGCACCTTATAGAAATTGATGTATTCAACAATACCAGCGGCTGTTAATGCGAAAATATTGTCCCGATCATCCAAAATCCCTTTAGCATATTGTTCAACCAGCTTGGTAACTTCTTCTGCTTCCACCTTATCATTCAATGCTAAAAAGGCGATCGCAACTCTGATGTGTTCAAGAATTTTTACCCAATCTGAACCATTCAACATAATGTAAGGATGCGGCATTCGCTTTCTCCAAAAAACAAAGCCTGTCTAGAGACAGGCTTTGTGAGCTATCCAAGCAAATATGAGAACGACTTACAGTGGCACCTTGTCAGTATCGAGATGCGCTCCTTGGTCGAGCAACTTCATGAACTCCGCATCGAGATGGTTATCGCAAGACGATAACTTTTCATCAGTCTTGCCCTGTCCGTCGGCCAGCACCACCGATGGCGGAGGTGTGACACCAAACGGAGAATTTTTACAAATTTCGATTGCTTTTTCTTTAAAGTTGCTCATAACCTATGCTCCATTCGCAGTTTCAATTACGACCGCCCACAGCAGACTTCAATAGCCACTCAAAATCTTCGCGGTGCTTCTTGTTCCCGCCATGATCTTTAGCGGCCTTAGTCTGTTGTAGCTTGACCTTGCGCTTCCTGTTATCTGGCTTTTTATCCACGATTTTCAAATACACGACCTGTTGCGTTATTTCCTGACTTAAACCACAATATACGGTGGTTTTCGATAAGTTAGCCGTAAAGACAACAAAACCCGCTTTGGGCGGGTTGTAAGAAGTTACTGCTTGGGCTTGGCGCTCGTGGCGAAATTGGCAGACGCAGCCGACTTCTAATCGGCCACCTTCCAGGGTATGTCGGTTCAAGTCCGACCGAGCGCATTAAATATCAATAAGTTAGCGAAACAACTTCGCGCATGTGACACGGCGGCGAACATAATAGAACCTTTGGTTCCTGTCTATACCCCAGAGATAAGAAAGTTTCTATGACTTCGATGAGCAAGGTTTATGCCAAAAAAGGTAGTTCATACTACCTTTATCTGATTGCGGTTATCCCGGAATAACCGGGCCGGCAATCTGGCTTCCCGCCTAATCCCCTTACTTGGCTCTAGGGGATAAATCCGATAAAAATCTATAAAATAAACAAAAAG
>JBBTTM010000127.1:0-11197 GCA_038064255.1 Patescibacteria group bacterium
TCGTCGTTTTCCCATCTGTACCGGTAACTCCGATGACAACAAGCTTTTTCCATGGGAAACGGAAAGTGAAAATTGAAGCTATAGCCCGCACGAGATGATACCAATTTTTTAGCATCCGTATCATCCACGTATTATACCATGAAAACCATACGTCGGGAGCGCCATCAATAGCCGTTTGGTGCTATGTCATAATGGATAAATAACTCCTTGGCTATAGAAAAAAAGAGCGGTGCTGCGGTCTCAGATCCCCATTGTGAAGACGTGGGCTCACTCAGCAGTACCAGCATCACAAACTTCGGATTATCCGCAGGGGCAAATCCGACAAAAGATGCTATCGTCTTAGTAGCATCATAATGACCCGCCACCGGAATCTGTGCTGTACCGGTTTTACCGGCAATTCTATATCCTTTAGGTTTTGCCCATTTAGCCTCACCATTATCTACCGCCAACACCATCATGTCGCTCACGAGTTTTGCTGTTCGTTCGCTTATAACTTTACGTACTACTTTAGGCTGTATCGGATAGACAGACCCATGATCATCCTTCATACTTTGTACTACACGAGGCTCCATGAGCTTGCCACCGTTTGCAATGGCTGAAACAGCCCGAACCATCTGGAGGGGTGTTACAGCGATGCCCTGACCAAACGATGCAGTAGCAAGATCGATATCTGTCCAATCAGAAGACTTACGCAACTCAGGGCTGCTTTCATCTTCGAGGTCAATTCCGCTTGGTTCACCAAAACCAAAATCATGAACGTATTTGAGAAGTTTATTTTTTCCAAGCTTTTCTCCTACGAACACCATTCCGACGTTCGAAGACCGCTCTAATATCTGAGTCATTGTTATACGGCCATGATATTCATTGTTCCATGTCCTGATAGCATACTCGCCGACCCGTACCGGCCCCTGTTCATCCATGGTCGAGTCAGGTGTCACGACACCTTCTTCTATTCCCGCAGCCATGACTAGGGCCTTAATCGTTGACCCTGGTTCATAACTACTTCCCACGACAGAATTTTTATAATAACTCTTATCAAAATCTGTATAATTTTGAGGATTGTACGATGGAAATGAAGCTGATGCGATAATACCTCCGGTTTTCGGATCCATAAGGATAACGGATCCTTCTTTCGCGCCGTACTTTTCGATCCCATCGAGTAATTTTTTCTCAATTATATGCTGTACGACACGGTCCAGGTACAACACCAGCGTTCTGCCGTTTTCAGGTTCTATTCTCGTAATCTCACCCACAAGTATCGGGGCGCCCCTGACGTCTTTTTCCTGAAGCAGGCTTCCGTCCTTACCGCGAAGTTCGCGATTATAGTACCCTTCTAATCCAAAATACCCTTTGTCGTTTCCATTTTCATCTAAACCCACAAATCCAAGCATGTTCGCAGACATAGACGACTCAGGATAATATCTATCGGATTCCCGCGCGTACCCTAACCCTTTTATTTTTAACGCCTTGAGTTTTGACACTATCTCCTCGTTTACTTTATGTTTTATAGGCACCCAGAAGGTTTTTTTGTCTGATATTTTTGTGAGTAGTGTAGTAAGATCGACAGTCATAATTTCAGATACAGCTTTTGCAAAAGTAGCTGTATTTTCTATGTTTTTTGGTTCCGCATACACAAGATACACCTTCTCATTCATGACAAGCGGTGTCATATCCTGAGTCCGTATTTCACCGCGTATAGCAGGGAGGGAAAATTTAAAAAAATGTTGTGAATCCGCCTCAATTTTGAGTGAAGAGCGCATGACTATCTGCCAATAATATAATCTTAGAATAATGAGGGCAAAAATGAGGGTAAAAAAGAGAAATACCGCTGAAATTCGGTTCATACTATCGTAAACTTCCGAGTCGTGCGGAAAGTGATTCCTGAGAAAGCCTCACGGTTTTTGCGCGTTCCACAAACCCAAGCCCGCGCGCACGGACCTCTATAGTAGAAAGGGACGAGGCTGAGGCAATTTTCCGTTCAAGAGCCTCATTTTCATACCGGAGTGAATCTAGTTCGTCATTTATTGTTTTCACCTGTTTTCCGAGGGTAACCATTGAATTTGCAACAATTATTTCTGTCAATCCAAGTGCAAACACAATGCAACATGCGGCTACAAGAACAGACTTTGCTATTTTTACAAACATATTCATAGTTTCTTCCCGACTCTCATCTTGACACTTCTTGACCTTGAATTATTCAAATACTCTTCTTGAGACGGATGTTTCGGTTTTTTTGTCACTCTGCTAAATGTATGAGTGCGTAAAAACCGTTTCACAATCCGATCCTCTATAGAGTGAAACGTCAATGCTATAAGTACGCCTCCACTCAAGAGCGACTGTTCGGCTCCGATAAGTCCTTCCTGAAGTGTTTTCATCTCATCATTTACTGCCATTCGGAGCGCCTGATACACCCGCGATAGCATCCGAAAATGCTCATGGCCGCCTCCCAGGATGGATTCAAGCGCATTGTTTAAATCGCGAACCCGCTCAAATTTCTTTATTTTACGGGCGCTGACAAGAGCATGAGCAATTGACCGAGCACACTCTTCTTCACCATACGTTGCAATAATTTCATATAATTCCTCCTCACTCACCCGGGACAGTAACTCACTTGCTGTCTCTTTTTTATCGTCTCCAAACCGCATGTCTAGTGGAGCATCGCTAAACCTGTAGCTAAATCCTCTCTCCGGCGTATCAAATTGATGACTTGAAACTCCCAGATCAAACACAACACCTTCTACATTTCCAATTCCTTCCTCTTTAAGTATCAATTCAAGTTCCGAATATGATCTTTGCCGTAACACAATTCCATCTATACCCTGTAATCTTTCTGTTGCGTGCCCGATTGCGTCCCTGTCTACATCTATGCCCAGTACCTTTCCCCCGGCTCGTACAATTGCTTCTGTGTGTCCTCCGCCTCCAAGCGTTGCGTCTACATACCAACTTCCACGTTTTACATGCAATGCCTCTACGACCTCGTCTACCAGTATGGATGTATGGAATTTATCCATGTGTATCCATCTTTGCAACATACTGTTTCCACTTCATTTTGTCCCACACCTCAAAATGATCCCCGGCTCCGATGATGATGACTTCTTTATCTATGAGTGCATAATCCTTGAGATGGGTAGGCACTAATATCCGACCAATCTTATCTATCTCTACCTTTTCCGCCGCGGAGAACATATACCGCCGTAAATTTCTCCCCTTTTCTTCAGTTATAGGAGTATCGAGTTGTTTTTCAGACTCTTTTTCCCACCTCTGTATGTCATAGCCAAATATACAGCTATCAAAACCGCGGGACAGAACTAACTCATGGTCGTTTATTTCAAATCGAATTTTACGTGGGAGCGTTATGCGCCCTCGCTCATCGATACTATGGTCATATTCCCCAAGGAATACCTTCATGATTCATTTTTACCACTTCTTCCCATTAATATCCATAATTAACCATTTTTTCATTCGTGTCAAGGGGTGTGAAATAAACAAAGAGGGAATTCACTCAATTTCACGAAAAAATCGCATAACGCATAACGAAATATTAGGATATTGAAGACTCAAAGAGGAAAATCTTTAGAAAACTGACTCTTTTTACCACTGCCATCTGTAAATTCCATAACAACTGAAATTTTATTTACCCCTGCATCCGGTTTACAGACATTTTTGGAACACGTCCCAAGATACACCTCGCGCTCAAAACTATCCTTTCCCAATGTTTCTATAGGTTTACTTCCTGAATTGACGCCCTTCACAAGTCCGCCGCTTTCATACGTCATTTCATACGCGACTAGGCTTACTTTTCCGGCTAAACCACTTGCATTCAATACGACGGTATTATCTTTTGATTTGCTCGAGGTAGCTGTTACTAAAATAGACGTATCAGCCTCGGGAAGCGTCAGATCTATCTCTTCATCTTTCACTGCCGTTTTTACCGGTTTTGCACTCAGGCTTTTCACAACACTCATAATCACAAGAGAAATTACTATGGTACTCGCTAGCACTCCGCCTACTAATATTATCATTTTTTTATTCATATATGTCTCTCTATAATATTATATACTACGTATCTGCGACTGAATATACTCTTGTATTTTTTCAATCGGTAGCCGGATTTGCGCTGCACTGTCCCGGTCCCGTACTGTCACAGTATTATCTTCAAGCGTCGTATAGTCTATGGTTATACAATAAGGAGTTCCAATCTCATCCTGGGCGTAATATCTCTTCCCTATATTTCCTCGTTCATCCCAGACAGTCGGAAATTGCGATTTTAGCATCGTATACACCTCTCGTGCCTTAGAAACAATCTGTTCCTTATTTGAAACAAGCGGAAACACCGCGACTTTATAGGGTGCGAGTTTTGGGCTCAATTTTAGATATATTCTCTCCCCTTCTTCATGGTACGCGTCGCAGAGAGTCATAAAAAACAACCGATTCACCCCGACCGCAGGTTCAATGACATGGGGGATAAAGACTTTGCTCGTCATTGGATCACGATATTCGAGGTGAGCTCCTGAAAATTCTGCGTGTTGCTTTAGGTCGTAATCAGTCCTATATGCTACCCCCCAGAGCTCCTTCCATCCAAATGGATAATTGTAGTCCAGATCATACGTGTCCTTGCTGTAATGGCTTCTTTCCTTATCTGTATGTCTTCTCCAGCGTAGATTCTCTTTTTTTATATCCAGAACGTTTGTGACAAAAGAATACATTGCACTTTTCCATTCTTCCATCAGTTTGTTCCAGTCAATCGTTTCGGGATTAAAAAAATATTCTATCTCAGCCTGTTCGAATTCCAATGTCCGAAACACAAATTGGCCGGTAGTTATTTCGTTTCGAAAACTTTTTCCTATCTGCCCCACCCCAAACGGAAGTCTCACCCGGGAAGAATCCGTTACGTTTTTAAAATTAGTAAAGATCCCCTGAGCAGTTTCGCCACGGAGGTATACAGTCGATTTACTCTCTTCTACCACTCCAATTTCAGTTTTAAACAGTTGATTAAATTTCTTTGGCTGGCTCAGTTCATTTCCTTCTGGACTCTTCACCTTATTTTCTAGAATAAATTTACCCATCCCCTCAAAATTCAGATCCTCAACGACCATTTGGGCGAATTCCGGCTTATCTTTTATCCAGTGCTCTATGAGATGATCCGCCCTATAGCGCTTATTCGTTTTTTTATCTTCTACCAGAGGTTCATTAAAATTCGTCACGTGTCCGGACGCTTCCCACGTTTTTGGATGAAGGAGTATCTGAGAGTCGAGCCCCACCATATCATCGCGTTTTTCTATAAACTCCCTCCACCAGAGATTGCGGATATTTCGGATAAGCGAGGCTCCTACCGGTCCGTAATCATACGAACTTATGAGTCCCCCATATATCTCCGATGTTGGAAATACAAACCCCCGTCGTTTACATAAGCTGACAATTTTCTCCAGAGTAATCATATGAAATAGTACAAAAAAAACCCTGCACATCTTCTGTGTCAGGGATCCTGCTCCGCAGGACGGTTCCACCCTTCTTCTTCTTTTTTATTAAAGAAGCACCTCAATTTTACTTTAGACTTCCTCGTGCCAAGAGATCTGCGTCTTCTACTTGTAGTGTATCCTTAGTTTGCAAAACTTGTCAAGAGTCTGACGGTTTTCAGTCTTCGCTCTATGACAGATTCGATAAACTGGTTTATCCCATCGCTTTTAACTTCTGATCCACCCGGTAAAAATCCGAGGGAGATGAGAAGAGACAGTGCAAATTCATACACTATCTGGTACAGTTCGCTTCGTCCTCTCGCAAGTTCTATCTTCTGCAGGGTCTTCAAAAACATAAAATATTGATTTTCATTTGCAATATTTAAAGCCGTCAGCGCATCGACAAGCTCACACACATAATACGAAAAACTCACCTTGGAAAGATCAGAGGTAAATGAAAATTGTTTAGAAAGTCTTGCGCATTCCCCGACAGTATCTATGGATTTACCGGTATAGACAACGAGAGACACGATGCTGAGAGTGTCGAGATGAGGAGCACGTTTACTCGTAATCTTCCGTATTCCTTTAGCGAGAACCCGTATTTTCCCGTGATGTTTTGTAAATATGGTGAGGAATCTATCCGCTTCACCGTAACTTCTCCGGTGAATGATCACCCCTTCTGCCCGGTACATACGCTGTGGTCTCATGATTAAAGTATGACTTCTGTGTCAGAGAGAAGCTCAAATTTCTTCCTGTCTTTTCCATTTAACCGTAATATATACTCCTGCTTGTCTGTTCCGGGTTGTTTCTGGATGAGAAGTTTATACTCACTTCCTGCATCTTTGAGGGTAGATGAGTATGTCACGTCGAGCCTCGCAGTACCCAGAGGATTGACGATCAAAAATCCTTCAAACACAGTTTTATCCAAGCTCTCGTACGTTTCCATAGAGACTGGCTTACCGTCCTTTGGTGATTGTGTGCCTTTACTCTCAACGAGCGTACTTCCCTTCGGAACATATACCCGTACCCAGTTTCGAAGAGGAGCATTGAGACACAGCCCCCCACTTTCAAGTCCGCAGTCAGATCCCTTAAACGGATTTTTGTATTCGACCGTCAATTTGGTTGTCAATTTACCGCCTGCTTCTACTGTCGTATCTTTGGTTATCTTCTCGGATACGAAAAGGTTTGATTTCGCGCCTGCCATATTACTGTTATTTAGGTGCAGATAATCCCACGATCCTTCTTTATACTTTAAAAGTGACGCACTTTCAGTAGATGTCATGATGCGTCCCGCCAGATTAAAACTCTCTACAGACTTCTGAACCGCTGGATCTTTAAAATACGCGAGCACGTGCTTCTGATTTATCTCTGAAAAAAGCATCTGGAAAAGTTTTCCCCAATACTGGGAAGGAGATACACCGAGCGCTTTCTGAAGGAGATCCCGGAGAAGTATGCCTATGACGTCTTTTCTGTCTTCGCGTATATACCCCACGGGCCTGGTGGAATAATCTTCCAACTCATACACAGCCTTGGGACAATCACAACGCTTGTCATTGTCAGCGCTGAATTCTTTCCCGTTCATATACATAGGACCCAATATTTTTAATGCCTCGACCAATACATGGGTATCCACAGCCCAGATGCCGTCAATTTTTTCTTTTCCGGAGGTGTTGTTATACATCTCCTCAAATTTCTCCATCGAAAGTTTAAAATCAGGAGAGAGATTGCTATCCCGTATATGAAGTGTATAGACGCCTTTATGAAACGTGAGTATCTCACGCGGTGCTTTAAACTCTTTTTTGAGTGCGGCATCGAGTTTGTAGATATCATCCGCTTTTTCTAAAATCATTTTCCCGTGTACCAGTCGAAACTGCGCATACGCAGTCAGAAATCCGCCGGTAGACCGTAGTTCTTTGTCGTTTTGAAACAGCACGAGATACCGCTTCTCCGTAGGCTCTCCTAAGAGTTTGGGCAAATTCATGAGAAATGGCTGAGCATTCACAAAAAGTGTCGCAGCGTTATCTATGACATCTTTAGCGGACTGTATCTGGCTTCGAAGTGCGACTCCCTTGAGATTCTCGGGGTACCTCATCGGATCTATGGTATCAAGCTCAGTTTGAAGCACTTTTACATTCTCCGCTATCGCTGTCACTTTCGGAAGCAGAGCATTCATGGTTTTTACTGCAGTCTGTATACGGTCGTCCGCAGTTCCCTGCACAAATTTACTCTTTCCTTTGAGTCCCAAAAGATCTGCATGCGGTTCAAGAGCAAGTACCGCATTTTCAGCAGCGTCTAATCCCGCAAATCCGGCTTTTATACCATGAGAACCATCTTGTATATACATCCCGAGAAACGGTACACCGGATAGCCCCATCACCCGACCGTATTCTTTTTCAAGCTCCTTCATCTTGACGCGCGTTGCGGCAAACTTTTCTTTCATAGCATCCAGATTCTGGGATTTTAGGGCGACTCCGGCTTCTTTACTTACAACGATCACTTCCTGTGCTTTTGCATATACATCTTTCAGCGGCATGAGAGCGAAGGCCAGGGCGCCAAAACCCACTAAGAGAATACCGAAAACAATGAGAAGTATTATACCTACACGAAAGAGTATCCGTTTTTTCGGTTTTCCCTGTAGAGGAGTTACTGTCTGTTCCTGCATTGGCGTTTGTAGTTCATCAACATTTTCAGCCATAGGTATCATTGTGTCGAAGAATCGTGTCATTGTCAATCTTTTTGTTAAAAATACAAAATCAAACGGCTCCCTTGCCGGAAATCATAGCCCAAGGACTTTTAAAGAGTATAGAAATGTCTAACAAAATAGATTGTTTTTTTACATAATCCGCATCCATTTTTATCCGCTTGTCAAAATTCACCTCGCTTCTTCCTGAAACCTGCCAGTGTCCGGTGATACCAGGTTTTGCAGAAAGCACTACCTTTACCAGCTCCTGGGTATGGGGATATTTTCTCTGTTGATCTACGAGCTCATCAGGATAATACGGACGCGGGCCAACCAAGCTCATCTCTCCGCGAAGTACGTTTAATAACTGCGGTATCTCGTCTATAGAATGCTTCCGGATAAACCTCCCCACGCGGGTCACGCGCGGATCTTCTTTTAATTTATAACTGTTTTTTTTATACTCGCTGTAAAGTTTGGAAAATTTCGGATTTGTCCGAAGCGTCTCGTGCGCGTTTATGATCATAGACCGGAACTTAAAGAGCTTAAAAAGTCTGCCTTCCTTCCCTACTCTGTCCGGAGTATCTGCAAGCACTGGTCCGGGGCTATCTAGTTTTATCGCAATAGCTGTCGCCACACACACCGGAAAAAATATGATCCAGAGTATAAAACTTCCACAGATATCGATAAACCGCTTGAGTAAAATATATTCCATACAATCGCCGTTTACGTCAGGTGTTCATGTTCGGTACCGGAAAGAGACTCAACAAATTTTTTTATCTTTGGTACGGATGACTTTTTACACACAAGTACGACATCTCCTGTATTTACGACGAGCATCTCATCGAGATCAATGCCGACCACCATCTGATCCGTATAGTTATACACGAGGGAATCCTGTGTCGTTTCCAAAAGAACATTTCCGTTTGTCACATTTTTATCATCCGCTTCCTGGAGTGCCTCCTTGAGCGCTTCCCATGCCCCGATATCGCTCCATTCTATATTTTCAGAGACCACCAACGCCTGAGACGGATCGAGCTTTTCGAGTATCGCGTTGTCAAAATGTATTTTTTCAAGAGTCGGATAAATACTATTTAATACATCCTGATATCTATCTGTCCGCCATGCATCCCGGATCCGCGACAATCCCTCATACACGTTTGGTACAAACCGTTTGTACTGTTCCCAGAGAAATTGAGGTGTCGTGACAAAGTACCCCAGATTCCATGCATGATGCCCGCTTTTGAAGTATTTCTCAGCTGTTGTCTTGTCCGGCCGGTACTGAAAATCGACAAAGGAATGAAAAGAAATACCATGATCATAGACCACTTCTTTCCCGTACTCTATCCACCCCAGATTTTCACTCGCAAAACGGGGCTTCTGGGATACAAAGATAATTTTTTTCGGATCTTTTTGCACGAGCTTTCCGGCTGACTGTAATATAGATCTGAAAAGCACTTCTTTTTTCACGAGATGATCACTCCAGAGTATAACCATCGGCTCATTAGGGGATTCTTTTGTCAGTATAGCGGTCACGAGTCCTACCGCAGGTCCTACATCGCGCATCATCGGTTCGCCTATCACATGATCCGGAGGTAAAAGGTCTAACTGCTTTTGAACGAGGGGTACATACGAAGTTCCGGTAGATACATAGACATCTTTCCAGGTGAAGTCCGGCTGGAGTCTATTTGCCGCGAGTTGGAGTGTCGAGTATTCACCGATAATTTTTTCAAACTGTTTTGGAGATTTTTTTCGTGATAATGGCCAGAGCCTACTTCCTACACCGCCGGCAAAAATTACTGCTTTCATGGTGCATCTCCTCCTCTTGTTTTCTTCATATGAGTATTATATACGTCTTCGACTGTAGAGAGAAATTTCTTTCTAAAAATGCTGCTTCTAAACTTCTTAGCGTTATCCCTGCATGTCGTAGACGAAAAATTCATTGTGTCAAAAAGCCGTATTGCTCCCATAAGGCTTTGAACCGACTGTTCATGAAATACTATACCGGTTTTCCCGTCCAGTACTATTTCAGCGACACCGCTTTTACTATACGCTATGACCGGTTTTCCTACTGCCTGAGCTTCAGCTGCGACAAGTCCGAAGTCTTCGATTCCGGCGAATAAAAATGCCGAACAGCCTTGATAATACGAAACAAGCGCCGCGTCCGTCAAATATGTGTCGATAAATTCTATCGTCCCGCCTGCTATTTTCCTCAGGTTCTCCTTCTCCCTTCCGTCTCCTATGACCATGAGCTTTCTCCCGAGTCTGTTACATGCTTCTATGACAATATCAATTCTTTTGTATCCCACGAGACGGGACACTATCAGAAAATACCCGTTTTTCAACAGAGGTAGAAGCGGTTTTTGAAAAAATATATCATCTATCGGAGGATAGATTACGCTTAGAACTTTTTTATGATAATACAATTCAATTCTTTTTTTGACGAGAGAGGATATCGCTATAAAAACATCAGGCCGAAACGATGCGCGTATATCCAATTTTTGAAAGTATGAAAGTCCAATTCTCAAGCACCAAGATACAAAATAACTAAATACGCTTGATGAAATCGTATATTCTTTTACTCCGCTCCAGAGGTACCGGGTCGGTGTCAGGCAGTAGCAGAGATGGAGAGTCTCCGGTTTTGTGATGATGGATTTTGCCTCGGCAGATGTGACACTTATGACCATATCAAACGCGTCAAAAGAAAAATTTTCAAATACTATCGGCATCGCCCAGGGAAGTAATTCATGATGTGTTCGAGCAAACGGAATGTTCTGGAGAAAACTCGATACGACAGTGTACCCACTGGCCCACCTTGCACGATTTGCTTCATATACAGAGGTATAAAATGGAGCATCAGGCCAAATGGCATGAAGATTCACAAGAATTCTTTCGGCACCTCCGATTTTATTTATGCGATCATAGACTATCGCAACTTTCATACCTTCCTCTGTACACTCGTTTCATATACATTCTTCGTATCTATAGCGGCAGTCTTCCATTGAAATTTTTTTCTAAGAGATGCTATGTCTTTTTGTCCGGGAACTTTATAAGTAATATCATC
>JBBTTM010000128.1:0-2697 GCA_038064255.1 Patescibacteria group bacterium
TTCTGGATGTACTCGGAGAATATTGTCCGGATATACATATTCAGGAAATAAAAAAAGGTATTCCTGTGGCTTCTGATACGGATCTCATTCATTATCCGTATTTTGATCCGTTTTTCCTGTCTCTCCCGCTAGTGAAGAAATTTCGTACTGTAGTAACAGTGCATGATCTGACCCCTCTCGTATTTCCGTCTTATTTCCCTCGGGGTATAAAAGGAGAATTAAAGTGGCAGGTCCAAAAAATGTCTCTTCTGGGGGCCGCAAGAATTGTTACCGACTCAAATTCTTCGAAAAATGATATCGTTCACTTTACCGGAATTTCAAAAGACCGCATAGATGTTGTCCGTATCGCTCCACTGAAAATATATACGCCTATGGCAAAAAGTCCGGCCAGAGTCATAGTCCGTACAGTATGTCCAAAGATAAAAGATTTTCTATTGTACGTCGGGGATATAAATTGGAATAAAAATGTCGAGGGGATTGTCCGGTCCTTTGCTCTTGTTGCAAAAAATAATGCGTCTGTAGACCTGGTTCTGGTCGGAAATGTATTTACGAAAGCAGACCTTCCTGAAGTGAAAAAATTACATGCAGTCATCTCATCATTGCATTTGGAGAATCGTGTGATACTTCCAGGGTTTATTGCGCCTGATGTACTTCGTGCATTTTATTCCCTTGCGCTCTGTCTCGTATTTCCGTCGTTTTACGAAGGCTACGGATTGCCGCCTCTGGAAGCTATGTCCTGCGGGTGTCCGGTAGTGCTTGGAAATAAAGGGAGTCTTCCCGAGATACACGGGAATGAAGTCATGGTAAATCCATACTCTATAGAGAGTATTGCTATAGGGATAAAACAGGCAATGGGAAGAGGAAGTGATACAGCCATGGCAAAACACAGACGCATAGCCTGGGCTAAAACTTTCTCGGGAAATCGTATGGGCAGAGAACTGAGAGCATCTTATGAAAAAGCATTGGTATAATCTAGTGTTTATAGCTCTTTCCTTTTTGGTCTGGCGGTTCGGGCTTTTCGGTATTCAGAAGTTTTCAGAGTTATTTCCATTTGTAGATTCTTTTGCTTCAGAAATTCATCCATGGGGGAATTTTGACGGGGTACATTATCTGCTCATAGCAAAATTTGGATACCAGAGTTTGCAGCACGCTTTTTTCCTTTTGTATCCCATGGTTTTTGGATTTGTTTCCCGTGGTATTTCGCTTGATCCCCTTACAGTCGGCATCATATTTTCTCATGTGAGCTTTTTTTTGAGCCTCATATTCATATTTCTCATAGCCCAAAAAGAATTTTCTACACTCGTAGCCCGATGGTCTATTATCTTTCTTTTGTGCTATCCTATGAGTTTTTATTTTGCGTCTCTATATACGGAGAGTATGTATTTACTGTTTTCAACATCGACTTTTTACGCTTTTTCTAAAAACATGTATTGGAGGTCGGCTTTCATGGGAGCACTGGCAAGTGCGACACGGTTGTTTGGGATACTTATTCCACTTTCATTACTTTTGGAGTTTGTTGCAACCAGAAAATTCTCGGGCAAATTATTTGTTATTTGTTTCTTCATGACCTTTGGCTTCATAGGGTATCTCGTCTTTTTACATACTCATACCGGGGATATGTTCGCGTTTATGCACGAACAGCCGGTGTTTGGAGCCGGAAGATCCGGTTCGTCTGTCATACTTCTCCCACAGGTACTGTATAGGTATGCCCGGATATTTTTCACAACAACGCCGTATGCGATGCAATATTGGGTATCAGTCCTGGAAGTACTGAGTTTCATATTTGCGTCTGTCGTGTTGGTTCTGGGGTATATGAAGGGGATAGTAAACAGATATATATACTACTCCGCATTTGTTTTACTTCTGCCTACTCTCTCTGGTACATTATCTTCCATGCCCAGATACATAGTATCCGCATTCCCTGTTTTTATAGTATTATCATTTTTGTTGGTAAGAAGACCAATTGTCCGGTATAGTATTTTATTCGTATTTTTGGTTTTACTCGTTGTTTCGGCAAGCATGTTTTTGCGGGGATGGTTTATATCATAAAAAGTATATGAAAACTGTATCCATACTTATACCTGTATATAATGAAGAGAAAACAATCGGTCAGACGATTGATCTCGTAGTACAGACGCACGTCCCAGGGTACAAGAAACAGATTATTGTCATAAACGACGGCTCCACGGATGAAACGTTGAAAAGCATCAATACTTGGAAATCTAAGGTTGAAATTCTAAGCTATGGGGAAAATCAGGGTAAGGGGCATGCTATCAGAGAAGGGTTAAAAATAGCGAGCGGTGATGTCGTACTCATACAGGATGCAGATCTGGAATATAGTCCGAAGGACTACAATACACTCCTCGCTCCCTTTGAGGATCCCCGGGTGACAGTAGTGTATGGTTCCCGATTTCTTGGTGCCCATCTGTCTACCATGTTTGTGTATGCCATGGGCAATAAATTTGTAACCCTAGTCACAAATATTTTATTTAATACGAATCTTACAGATATGGAAACCGGGTACAAGGCGTTTCGAAGAGATGCTCTAAAAAATATAACGCTTCGGTCTAAAAGATTTGAAATCGAGCCAGAGATTACCGTGAAGCTTCTCAAGGCTGGAAATCAGATATATGAAGTACCCATATCGTATTTTGGACGCAAATTCAGCGAAGGAAAGAAGCTCACATGGAGAGACGG
>JBBTTM010000129.1:0-11392 GCA_038064255.1 Patescibacteria group bacterium
ATAATCTCTTTTTCAAATTAATCGACTTCCTCTATCAAAGCGTGTCGAATGTCAGCCAATGTGCGTTGATACTCTTTCTGGTTTTCAATAAAAAGTATATATGCTTCTCTCGTTTTAAATTGGCTGAGTATACTTTCCTGTTCACAGATTTGATTGCAGTCGGAAATGTATTCACGAAACGAAGACCATGGATAGTACACAGTGTCACTATATGTTTTTGTCACATATCCTGTGTATGGGTTTATGTGTATATAGCGTGAAATATGAAGTAGTAGTTCGGTTGAATCAATAATCGACGCAGGAATCCCCGGCCCTTTAAAGGGCGGGGAGGAATGCATCGCCCAGAGCGATGAACGTCTTCTTGCATCACTGAGGCATCTTCTGTCATGATTTGTGCATGACGGAGTATTGGAAAGGTTCGTCAAAACACACAGTTAATGTAAATGTAAATTAGACAATATGATTAAAAAACTACCAGACAATCAAATAGCTTTCTACCAAACCCCAGATGGGTCGGTAAATATCGAAGTATTGTTTGCGGAAGAGATTATCTGGTTAACCCAGAAGAAGATGGCTGAGCTTTTTGATTGCTCGATAGACAATGTTTCGCTTCATTTAAAGAATATTTATCAAGAAAATGAAGTTGACCAAGAGTCAACTATCGAGGAATTCTCGGTAGTTCAAAAAGAAGGAGAAAGAGATGTTTCTCGAAAGGTTACTTTCTATAGCCTTGAGGCAATTATTGCTGTTGGCTATCGTGTCAGTTCTGAGCGCGGTGCGCAGTTTCGTCAATGGGCAACGGGAATTTTGAAAAACTACATTCACAAAGGTTATATCCTAGACACTAATCGGATGAAGTATGGTTCCCGCTTTAGTGCGAGGTATTTTGACGAGCTCTACGAAGAAATCAAGGACATCCGTACCAGTGAACGGATGATCTATCAAAAGATCACTGATATTTATGCCACAGCAATTGATTACTCGCCACAAGCCTATGAGAGTAAACAATTTTTTGCGACTGTCCAAAATAAACTGCACTTTGCCATCACTGGTAAAACTGCAGCAGAAATTATTGTGGACCGCGTTAGCAATAAAAAAGAAAAAATGGGACTGACTTCTTGGAGACGATCACCAGAAGGCAAGATTATGCCAAGCGATGCTGTGATTGCCAAAAATTATCTGGATAGAAAGGAACTGGCTCATCTCAATAGCATTGGAAATATGTATTTGGATTACGCTGAGTTGCAGGCTGCGCGTGGTAGAGCCATGACTATGAAAGATTGGGTAGAAAAACTCAACGCCTTTTTGAAGTTTAGTGAATACGAAATCTTAACCAACTCTGGAAAAATTAGCCATGAAGTGGCCGAGACCTTAGCATTAAAGGAATATGAGGTATTTAAAAAAGAGCAGGACAAACATTACATTTCTGATTTTGACAAAGTAGTCAAGAAGTTGCTCAAGCGCAGAGACAAATAACATGAACTTGCCTGACTTTTCCTTCGATAAAATAAAATTTGCCACTGATGGACCGACGTTTGAGAAGGCAGTGGCTTTGTTTGAAACTGGTAAAGTAAACAAAGTTGAGGAAGGCATCAGATCGTATACAGGAGTTGTGATTGGTACTAAACCATATCGAGTCTCAGTGGAAGCAAGAAACTTTCAATACGCTTCTTGTTCTTGTTACCTGGGTAAAAACGATACTTATTGCAAGCACATGTTGGCCTTGGCAATTTATGTGGTTCATGACGGAAAACCATTGACCGACAATGATAAGAAGCTGGTACAGAACCCAGTTTATAGTGGTAAATTGGGAACCTTATCAGACAGCGAACTAACGGCTGTAAAAGAGAAGATTACTGCCGCTATGCGCTATATCAAGGCCTATACTGGTTCATCGCGAACTTGGTTTGCTTATCAAAACTCACTTTCTGAAGACTGCAATCGGCTGTCTGCTATTATTTCTGATTTGCCGGTAAGTATTCAAACAGCAGAGTTGTTGGTTGATTTACTCTTGAGATTGGACAAGAAGTTATGCACAGGCGGAGTAGATGACTCTGATGGTGCAGTTGGCGGTTTTATTGGGGAAGTGGTGGAAGTGTTGCAGGAATTTGCCAAGTTGGCTCCGAGTTGTATAAGCGCCTTCGATAAATTAAAAAATCGAGAAACATGTTTTGGATGGGAAAAGCCATTATTAACCTCCATGAAAGACTGAGCTGTTTAAGTCATATAGTGATAGTCACCGTATTTGGGTACTTACGCTATACGAAATAAACTACGCGCTGATAAATTTCTCCGATAAAAATCTCTGTGTTTCCTGGGAGGTAAATTCTGGATATTTGATTTCATTGATCCAGTCGATTCGTCGATACGAGTCCCATGTTTTGAGCAAGACTTGAGTTTTTTTTGGTATAATTTCCCCATGAAACCACAGGAGAAAAAATATCGAGTTTCTTCATTTGCCCATATAGAGCAAATTCTCAAGAAAGTTGGAGCGAAAAAGGTGAAGGAGATCGTCTCGACTCACTATTACGGCGAGCACAAAGGAAATGATGTAGAAAAGTTTGTGGAGTATGCCGATAGATGTGAGATTCATATATTGCAGGAACAGGATGGTAAATTCACGATGACCGAGCATAGGTCAATTACGAATAAAGACGAAGGTTTTTCCTGGCTCAAAAGTCGAGGATTTACGACGGCAAATATCGTCACCATGGCATATACAGAGTATGAGTATAAAGAAGGGACGGTCGGACTCTATGTGATAGACGATTTTCTCTCTTCCGTCATTTTGTATTATTCTCCGGAAAAACTGGAGGCAATGGAAAAAGAATTTGAGCTGGAACATGCTGAGGTTATATCATTACCATATAATAAATATATGAATACGCTTGGCAAACTACGTACTATGAAACTTAGATAGAAAAAAATTCGCGTATATTTATTTGATACAGTCAGAATATGAATAGACAGCTGCTAAAAGACACAGTCGGATGGGGATTTCTGCTTTGGCTCTTTGGATATATATTGGGTATCGTTCTTTTTATGGTAGTCCCACCAGCAATACTCGGATGGGTCATTATGCCTATCGGTACGGCTGCCACTCTCTGGGTATTGCTCAGAAAAATTACCGGCAGTTCGTTATATTATTTTTTACTTCTTTCTTTAGTTTGGACATGTATCGCCGTCGTGTTTGATTATTTTTTTCTCGTAAAGATTTTTAAACCCGCGGACGGATACTATAAACCAGACGTGTATATATATTACATATTGACGTTCATCTTGCCGCTTATCGTAAGATGGTGGAAGTTTGCCCGTTTTCGTTAAAATATCATGGATAATGCAATTGATTTTACTAAGGCGCGGGAGTATCTCACGGCCCTTACATACAAAGCAGGAGATATACTCCGAACATATTTTAAATCCGGAATATTTACTCAAAAAAGCAAAGGGGGAGTAGATTTTCTCACTCAAGCCGACGAAGAGGTTGATAAATTTTTACTTACAAATATACAAAGGCAGTATCCCGATGCAAATTTTCTTACAGAAGAAACAGCCCCGAAAGATTATTCTCACCTTAAAGAGTTAAATAATCTTTGGATTATAGATCCGTTGGACGGAACGATAAACTTCTCACGGAAGTGTCCGAATTTTTCTATCTCCATCGGTCTCGTTGATAAAGGCGTATCAACGATTGGCGTCGTATATGTTCCAATGACTAAGGACCTCTATTATGCTGATACCGAAGGAAATCATGCGTATCTTAACGGATCCCCGATATCTGTTTCTCTGACTAAAAATTTAGGTGAAGCAGTGCTGGCGTGTGATTGGGCGTGGGGACTTGAAAAAAGATTGAATGTCGTTACGTGGCTACAGAAAATAAGTACAAAAGTTCGGCAGATAAAATCTATGGGAAGTGCGGTAGCTGATTTAGCGAGCCTTGCTGAAGGAAGGATCGACGCATATATGCATTCCGGATTAAAGCCATGGGATGTCGCGGCCTCGGGAATTATCATAGAAAAGGCCGGAGGGAAAATCACGACGCCTTCAGGCGGAAAGTGGAACGTGTTTGAGCCGGATATTCTTGCGTCAAACGGTATTGTACATGAACAGATTTTGCAGTTGATACAGGCATGAAACCGAAGATTAGTCTTATCACACTCGGAGTGACCAACCTAAAAAAATTAGAGGAGGTGAGAATATGAAAGGATTTACTGCAAATATTGAGAATGCTACGAAAACGAATACAGATTTTCGTCATGTGCTCTATACGGGGAAACATAGCCAGCTCGTACTCATGAGTTTACTTCCAAAGGAAGAAATAGGGATGGAAATTCATCCGGATAACGACCAGTTTTTTCGTTTTGAATCAGGAAATGGGACCTGTATCATAGACGGAAATAAATATATGGTTAAAGATGGAGACGTGGTGATTGTACCGGCAGGAGCGGAGCACAATATCATTAATAGCTCGGATTCAGAGGATTTAAAATTGTATACACTTTACAGTCCTGCACATCATAAAGATGGGATCGTCCGGGAGACAAAAGAAGAAGCGGAAAAAAATTCACCAGAATTTGACGGCGTGACGACAGAATAAGTGTTCTTTATTTCAGGCTATTTATTTTCCTCATGGGAGAGTAAGTAATCTTGGCGTTGGTTAATGGTTTTTATCAAATATTTTTTTAATTTCTGCGAGGGTGAGTCGATCTTTATCCTGCAGAGTTTTGATTTTTCTTACGACGTCAACTTGGTTTTGACTATATAATTGGTATCCACCTTTCGTATAACGAGAGACACCAAGTAACCCTTCTTTGGTCCAGTGGCGAATGGTCGGAACGGTTTCGCCTACGAGTTTTGCAAATTCGCCGATTTTGAGTAGCTGTTTTTCTTCTAAGATGTCTTCCTGTTCTTTTCCTTCGAATGCATCAAGATACATATCAAGCGAGTGGTCTACTGCTTCATACATGAGCGCATAGTAATCAACTTGAGAGCTATTGAGTTGCGCTTTTTCAATACTCAGAATGTAGCGTTTACGATCCTCTTTTTTGATAATGGCTGGTGGATATCCATCTTGCATGAGAAGTAAATTCATGAGTAATCGTGCGGTGCGTCCGTTTCCATCTGTAAACGGATGAATACTCACTAATTTTAGATGCGCGTCTATTGCAGTTGTCACAGTATGAGTGTCATTGGTGTGTAGCCACAAAATAAATTCACTCATAAGCTCCGGAACTTTCATGGCGTTTGGCATGATCACCGTAGATCCTGCTATACGAACGGGCACCGTTCGATATCGTCCGGCATTTGCATCATCAATTTTTTGGAGAATGAGCTTGTGTATATCAAGGATGGTGTTTTCTGTAATTCCCTGCTTGTTTGTATCTATTTGTTTCATGATCCAATCAAACGCTTGGGCGTGATTTACTGCTTCAAGGTGCTCTGTGAGAGTTTTACCTTCGACTGTTAAACCTTTTTCAACAATGAGAGCGGTTTCAGCTCGAGAGAGGGTATTGCCTTCTATAGCATTTGACGTATAGGTGAGCTCGATTTTGAACCATTCTTGAATATTTTTTACAAAATCAATGGGAAATGGTCTGAAGGCATCCAGTTGCTGTTTTTTTTCTTGGAGTGAGGCTAGTGAGGTTGCCATATAGTATAAAGTATAACGTAATACTTTACACTTGTCAAGTGGTACGAAATATGAAGTTATTGAGTTAGTTCAATAGTTTTGTATAATACCTTCATGAGTATTAAAATACATATACAAGATATCCCGACAGAAAAAACACATAATGGTACGACGTTTCGGAAGCGCCTCATTACTACGGAAGAGCAGAAGGGAAGAATAGCCACGAGTAATTATGCGTGGCTTACGAGTAGAAATGCGCTTGAGCCGCACGCGCATGCAGACGGAGAAGAATGGTTTGGTGTTGCAAAAGGCGATTTTGTCACGGTACCCAAAGGTGTCATGCATAGCCTGAAAAATTTTAAGGATGAAGATCTTATTTTTTTGACCATACGTACAGTTGACTAAATTTTGTTTTAGGAATTTATTAGCGAAAGGAATGAATGAAGATTAATGAATTGGAGAAAAGAATATTAATAATCGAAAAAAGAAATGCTCGTGTTGAGACAGATAAGGCATGGGAAACGAGTTATACCCGAAGATTTTTGCTTATTATATTTACTTATTTAAGTATTGGTCTGTATTTACAGGCGATTAATGTATTTGATCCGTGGAGAAATGGAGTAGTACCATCGATTGGCTTCTTGCTTTCTTCTCTTACGCTCTCATTCTTCAAGCATTTGTGGATAAAGATGCGATAACCATAGTCATGAAAATCTTCAATTTTAGCCTCAATGTTGCATAGATTTGCATAGATTGATAGAATATGCATAGATTACGCAATGAACAATATGAATGATTCGTTGGTTACCATAGGAGAGGCTTCACAGATTCTTCATATTTCCATTGATACTCTCAGACGGTGGGATGCGTCAGGGCGATTACAGTCTATCAGAAGTGGAGTTCGTGGTCATCGATATTATCGCAAGTCAGATTTAGATCAATACTTTCAAGATGTCAGCGTTCAAGCTCAAAAATGGGCAGAATCCAAACAGCCCTCTCATTCATCACCAGAGATGTATTGCCAAACTCGTGATGTATTTCAGGCGAGACTCGAACAATTTCAATCAAAGCTTAGTCGTATCACTTCGCTTTCGACAGTATCTTTAATTACTGCAATTGCGGGAGAGATAGGGAATAATTCCTTTGATCATAATTTAGGAAACTGGCCAGATACTGTTGGAATTTTTTTCTCATATTCTTTTCGAAATAAAAGAGTCGTCCTTGCTGATCGCGGTCAGGGAATTCTTTCAACGCTTAGACGGGTTAGGCCGGAATTATCAAAAGCAGATGAGGCACTTCGGGTGGCTTTTACAGAAACTGTTTCTGGTCGATATCCGGAGACTCGAGGGAATGGTTTAAAATTTGTGAGAAGTATAGTTATTGATAACTCATTTATGCTGTATTTTCAAACAGGTGATGCGTATGTTTCGCTAAAGCAGCATGATTCAGAAATTTCCGTACATCACTCGAAGAATTTTTTACGAGGTTGTTTTGCTACAATAGTATTTGAATCATAAATATGATCATACACATAAAAAAATTCGGAACAACATTAGTATCTCGTCCTTCTGGAAAGGAGGCATGGCTTGCATTTCAGCCGGTGCTTAGCGAAGTACGGAAAAACGAAGAAATAGTTGTTGATTTTGCTGACGTCGTTGTGCTTACGCCTTCATGGGCAGATGAATTTTTGACTCCACTAAAAAAACAGTTCGCTACACAGGTAATACTTAAAAATATTAGCAATCCATCAGTTATTGCTACGCTTTCAATACTTTCAAAATAATAACAAGAGTAGTGTATGAAAAATGCGATACTTCTTCATGGCGGGCAAAGTACTCCTGACATGTATTGGTTTCCGTCTATCAGAGACTTTTTGATACAGAAAGGCTATGAAGTCTGGGCGCCAGAGTTACCGATGGCGGATAAACCTACACTTAAAAATTGGCTCCCGTTTGTATTAAGAAACGGTTTTTTCAATGAAAACACTATCCTCATTGGTCATTCTCTCGGAAGCGCTCTGGCACTAAGCGTCCTAGAATCAATTGATGTAAAAATAAATAAAGCGATCTTTGTGGCAGGTTTTGCAACGGTACGAAAGAATATGAAGCCGTCGGATGAAACAATGCTGAAAGATTCTTACGATTGGGAGAGAATAAAAGCGAATGCAGAGGAATTTATCTTTATAAATTCAGATAACGATCCATGGGGATGTGACGAAGAGCAAGGACGATATTTACAAAAACATCTTGGCGGTACATTTATTCTTCAGAAAGGCGAGGGACACTTTGGGTCAGAACAATATAACCAGCCGTATAAACGGTTTGAACTTCTGGAAAAACTTTTACCTTAAGAGCGGGTTTTTTTTGTGAGTTTCTTTTGTTTTGCATGTTCAACCTCATCCTGATGAGTCAGGAGATAGAAGCCAGGGAGTAGACCCAAAGAATTGACGAGAAGGAGTGCGATAAACCAGTATTGCTCTTTTCTCTGAGCTGATCTCCAGAGCGCGAAGCCTTTAAGTACAATATCAAGAATCATAAAGGGGGACGCTCCCCACATCATCCACGTCGGCGGAAATTGAAAACTCATCGGTGAGAAAAAGGAATGATTCCAATACATATTTCTAGTATAGTATACTACTATACATTGAAAAGTCAGCATGTAATATGAAAATGTTATTTACCCTTCATCTATGGTCAAGAAAAATACACAGGAGTCTCATCGTTGTGATGATCATTTTTTCGATTATTATGGCTGGAACAGGGATGATTATGAAATTTCCACAGATTTTTTCTCTGTTTCCGTTCATAGATTTTGTTGCCGCACGGATGCTTCATAGTTTTATTAGTACGTGGTTTTCTTTTGTTCTTTTTGGTATGGTTTTGACAGGACTTCTTATGTATCTTTACCCTTGGCTTGAAAAGCGCATACGGTCGAAAGAGATACCTTCTTGATTCTTCATATGCAATCCAGTATTCTATATTTATGAATGACAGAGTAGACGTGCTCAATAATTATTCTCCAACTTCCGGTACTTCTTTTGAAGCGACTGGAGGGAATTTCGTGTAGAAAATAAAAAAATTAGAAATTCATAAACCTCCGGTTCGGAGGTTTTTTTATGGTGATTTTTATCGTATGAAAAAACAATATTATATTTTCGATGTCGATAGTACGTTGCTTCGAATTGAGTCGCTTGAAGAATTGGCAAAAATAACTCTTCGGGATAATTCTGATGCCAAAAATATTCTTGACACTATAGAAAACATTACGAAACTGGGCATGGAGGGAAAAATTCCCTTTCCGGTATCTTTACAAAAACGATTGGCAGTATTGCCTATAAAAAAACGACATATCTATGAGCTTACTGGTCAGTTATTTCATGATGTGACGCCGACTGTTGCAAACAATCGTGAGTTTATCCAAAGAAACAGAGAAAACTGCTATGTGGTGACGGGGGGATTTGCGGATTATCTTCTTCCGGTTCTCTGTTCGCTTGGATTTCGAAGTGATCATATATTTGCAAATTCATTCAAATATGACGGAGATACAGTGGTCGGTATAGACGAAGGGAATGATTTATCAAAGGAAGCTGGAAAAGTTCGAGTCATAGAGACATGTATTCCTCAGGGAAACAGAATGATCGTGGGTGACGGCAGTACTGATGCAGAGCCGCGGGCGTATGGAGTAGTTGATCATTTTATTGCATTTACAGAAAATGTGAGACGAGAAAGTGTCGTCGGAAAGGCAGATTTTGTCGCTGAATCGTTTGATGATGTGCTAGGGTATTTTAAAGAAAAAGATAGTTTGATTCAGAGGGAGGCATCTCTCCTGAGACTTGAATATTCATGGTAGAATAATCTTATGAAAACACAGCAGCTGTATCTACTCGATTCATATGCAAAAGAAATGGCTGCGACGATTCTTGAAGTAGTGCCAGAGGGGGAGAAACGTTTTAGGGTGATGCTTGATTCGACGGTATTTTACCCCATGGGCGGTGGACAGCCGACTGATCAGGGCATGCTTACCTCAGACTCCTGGAGCGGAAACGTGTATCAGGTTATGACAAAAGATGGGGAGATCTGGCACTATGTTGAAAGCGAGGCAGCTCCGACAGTGGGAGTAAAGGTCCATGGAGTCTTAAATTGGGACCGAAGATTTCGTCATATGCGGCTTCACTCTGCGGGACACATGGTCGATTTTGCCATGTATCTTTTGGGGTATTCACCAAAACAGCTTGTGCCTACTAAGGGTGATCACGGTAAAAAGCCCTACATTATATATATGGGAGTGCTCGGTAAAGATATTGCAAATGAGCTTGAGGAAAAAAGTAACGAATTAGTAGCTCAATCACTGACTCTCTCCGTGTCCCTCGGCACGCTTGAAGAAATTACAAAAGATGCGATATATCTTCAGCCCGGATTACCGATAAATAAGCAACTCCGGAAACTGACGCTTGAAGGGGTAGGCTCGGTGGCTGATGGGGGGACGCAAGTTGAGCGTACTCGCGAAATAGGAAAAATTACAATTCCCTCAGTAGTTGAGGAAAATGGCCAGACGATAGTTTCATATCAGATTTCATAAGTGCTTCACTTTTACTGTGGAATATTACACACTGAACATTTTCGGACTTTCGAGAAAACTTCCTCTTGTACACGCAAGTAGACAAACAAAGCTTGCAAATTTTTCTCTCCTAGGAGATATAGAACTTGTAGATGTTCTAGCGGATGCATTTACAAAGAAATTATCTCTGTTATCTTTTGACTATCTTGTAGCTGCCGGCGTAAAAGTCGTACCCCTAGTCCATGGTATTGCCAAAAGACTCGGACATAAAAGATTCGTCGTCTGCAGAAAGCGGGTGAAACCGTATATGGTGGATCCAATTATATTCCGGCCTCTTTCGAATTTTCCCAAACATGTCCACCCGCTTATTTTAAACGGACCTGATACTGATCTTTTAAAGGACAAAAAAGTTATCATCATGGATGATGTTGTGTCTACCGGGATGACGATGAATTTACTCCATCTGCTTATGAAAAAAATAGGTGCCACAGTAGTGGCATCTGCAGCGGTGCTTCGTCAGGGAGAGCAATTTTCTACTATAAAGGATTTTATTTTTGTCGGCGAAATACCTGTTGTGAAAGTTTCTGAGCATCTTGCAACTTGACACGGATACCTTGGGTTTAGTACCGTGAAATTATTACAGCGAAATATCCATCGCCTAGTGGAAAAAGCTATGAAGAATCAGGCATACACATATATTGGAGTTTTTTTGGTCTAGAATTTGTCCCGCGTGAAGCGGGATTTTTTTATGCCCCTTCGCTTCAATATTCCACCGCTTGCGGTGGGAATGAAAGGGACGGGGCACCCCGCGAAGCTCAAAGAGCGAAGTGGGGTAAGCTGCGGAGGCATGATTATGGATTTTATATCTCATTTGATGAAAGAAAATATTATTCACACTGATAAAACTCTGCTTCATGACCACTGTGGTATTGTCGGCATGTTTTCTTCAAAAGATGCCAGACTTTTTACAAAAGGACTGACTGGAATTCAAACATTACAGACTCGGGGATACGACGGAGCAGGATTTTGGGCTGAGACTCAAGAGGGCACGGTATATTCGTATAAAGGAGAAGGAATGGTGAGAGAGGTTTTCTCCAAGCATATTGTAGATACCTATTCATCTTTAGAAGCAAAGCTTTGGGTATATCAGGTACGGTATGGCACAAATGGAGGATTTCATCCTGAGAATGTACAGCCGTTTGAAGG
>JBBTTM010000129.1:11402-24568 GCA_038064255.1 Patescibacteria group bacterium
ATACACATTCTTTCAGGAGATCGTTTTGCGTTAGCACATAACGGACAATTTTCGCGGGATACTACAAAAAACGGAGCACTGGCAGAGAAAAGCGATACTGCGATTTTTGCTGAAGAACTTTCAAACTCACCTGGAATACATTGGGAGGAGCGAATTGTAAGAACTCTAGAATATAAGCGCGGAGCGTGGAGTCTGGTAATCGGTACGAGAGATGATTTGTATGTTGCCCGTGATTCCCTGGGGATTCGTCCGCTGGTGTATGGACATATATATGACGCATTGAAGAGTGAAACTATCTGGGTCGTAGCAAGCGAGACGAGTGCGCTTTCTGAGATGGGGGTGAAGGATTTTTTTGAAGTACTGCCCGGAACGATTGCAAAAATAAATTCAGAAGGTTTGACAGTTATACAAAAAACTAAGTATGCCAAACGCGCTCTGTGCATTTTTGAAAATGTGTATATACAAAACGGAGAGAGCAAGGCGCATCTCCCGCGTACAAGACTCAGACAAATTGCGAGGTCCCCAAATGTGAGCGATGTACGGAAACGATCAGGGAAAATATTAGCACGGGAATCACCAGTAGATAAAACCGAAGTAGATATGATTATAGGAGTCCCGGGAACAGGGATTGAGGGAGGGATAAGTTTTGCTCGTGCGCTAAACATTCCTTACTATCAGGCGATTACAGACAAAGCGGATTCTTTGTCAGAGCAACGAACATTTATGAGTGCCCGGATAGATAAAATTTATCAGAAAGTACTGGATCATTTTGTGTTTGATAAACAAACTCTGAAAGATAAACGCGTAGTATTAGTCGATGATTCTATAGTACGGGGAAATATCGCCAAAGGGCTCGTATATCTGTTAAAAAATTATTTTCATGTATCAAGCGTGCATCTTCGTATTTTAAGTCCTGCCATAGATAAGCCGTGTCACCTTGGGGTAAATACAAGAACCCGCGGAGAGCTCATAGCTTCGACGTATGACGGCGATACAGAAAAAATTTGCAAAGCGTTAAATGCCGATTCTCTTGCGTATTTAAGTCCGGTCGGCCTCAAGGAAGCATTGACCGGCGATCCGTACGCGAGAGGATTTTGTATGGGATGCATGCTCGGAAATTCATTTCCGATAGATGAATTCGGGAGAGTCATACAGAAGAAAAATCAGATTCAGAAGAAAAAAATACAGCAAGAAAATAAACAGGAAATGTCTGTTTTACAGACCGGTTTGACAAAAAATCTTCTGCCCATCGTCGTATGAGAAGCATACAAGTTACATCAAAAAATATGGTTCGGCTTGCAATTTTAATGTCCGGTGGAGGCACAACCATGGAATCTATCGTACGGGCATGTGACATAGACGGACCACTTTTTGGAAAAATACTTCCTGTCGTTGTGATTTCTGACAGAGCATGCGGGGGACTGGCAAAAGCGAAAAAACTTGGAGTACCAACCGCGATGGTTACTCGACCAATCTCATCTGACGGTAAAGAATTACTGGAAATTTTTGATACATTTTATCCTGATGTTGTTTCGCAAAATGGATGGCTATCAAAAACACCACTCACAGTCATCAGAAAATTTGAACGGAACATTTATAATCAGCACCCGGCGCCTCTGGATCCGGAGAATAAAGGTTCAGATGGGAAGTCACTGAATTTCGGGGGGAAAGGAATATTTGGAAAAGCAGCTCATGCGTCGGTACTGGAATTCCAACGATTATCCGGAAGAGTATTTCCGACAGAAGCCTCGATCCATAGGGTCACAGAGCAGTTTGATGAGGGTGAGGTAGTCGCGAGACGAGTCGTGAATATTATTTTAGGAGATACGGTTGAGTCGCTTTCCCGTCGCATGCTGCCTATAGAGCATGATCTGCAGATTGAATTTTTGAAAAATGTGTACGATGGAAGGGTGAAAGCGTTGGTTCGAAAAAATCCTTTGATACGTGCTTCAGAAGAACAATTACTTGAAAAAGCTAAAAAGATTGCAACGACATTGTATCCGCATGGGTAAGAAAAAAATATGAGACAAGAGAGAATACTTATTATCGGATCGGGAGGAAGAGAACACGCAATGGGAAAACATATCGCATCGTCACATAAAAACGCAGAGCTTTTTTTCATGCCGGGAAATGGTGGGACGAGTAGTGTTGGAACGAATATGGCGATACAAGCAGATGATGTTGAAGGGATTGTCGATTGGGCGAAACATAATAAACCATCACTTATTCTTGTTGGACCTGAAGCACCTCTTGCCTTAGGTCTTGTAGACAGTTTGACTAAAAATGGCTTTTCGGTGTTTGGGCCAACGAAAAAAGCGGCAAGAATAGAAACATCAAAAGTATTTGCAAAAAAATTCATGAAGAAGAACAACATACCAACCGCGCAGTTTCAATCATTTTCTTCTTACGAAAAAGCAAAACAGTACATATTGAAAGTACCATTTGATGTTGTGGTAAAAGCGTCGGGGTTAGCCGGGGGAAAAGGGGTCATAGTCCCGAAAGATAAAAAAGAAGCACTGGCAGCACTTGATCGAATAATGAATCAACATGAATTTGGATTTGCGGGGGATGAAGTAGTCATAGAAGAACGAATGAGCGGTGAGGAAGTTTCACTTATGGCGTTTACCGATGGTGTCACGATAAAGCCCATGATTTCCGCGCAGGATCATAAGAGAATTTTTGATCGGGACCTAGGACCAAACACCGGAGGCATGGGAGCATACGGTCCTGTACCGTTTATCACGAGTACCATGGTAAAAAAAATTACAGAGACAATTCTTCAACCGACGATCGATGGTTTAAGAAAAGATGGAACTCCGTTTGTCGGTGTATTGTATGAAGGACTTATGATGACGTCTGATGGGCCAAAAGTTGTTGAGTTTAATTGCCGGTTTGGCGATCCGGAGACTGAAGTGGTATTGCCGCTCCTTCGAACTGATCTGGTACGTATTGCTCGGGCATGTGTATTGAAACGGTTAGTACGTCAGAGGATTTTTTGGAAAAAAGGGTGTGCAGCTTCTGTCGTGCTCGCGGCTAAAGGATATCCCGAGAAACCGGAAATAGGCCAGATAATACAGGGCCTGAAGTCTGTAGAAAAATTATCCGGTATTACTGTCTATCATGCAGGGACTAAGCAGGCGGACGGAACGTGTATGACAAGCGGGGGTCGGGTCTTGGCGGTGACGGGCGTCGGTACGACGCTACTATCTTCACTCAAAAAAGCGTATACTGCTGTTGGCAAAATTTCATTTGACGGCATGCAGTACCGAACTGATATCGGAATGAAAGGATTAAAGAAATGATTCATCGATTGCTTGTTGACATGATTGTCCCTGATACCAGGGCGCTAAATAAGAAAGCGCACATTCTTTCTTTTGGTTTTTCCTCGGTACGAGAAGTCCGGGTTGTTGATGTGTATACGATTGAAAAAAATGTTACGTCAGCGCATTTAAAAAAAATAGGTTCTGTGCTTTCTAGTCCGGTAACTCAAAAAGTTTATTGTGATACGTTTTTTCCCCAAAAATCGTTTGATTGGGCTGTAGAGATCGGTTTTCTCCCGGGTGTGACAGATAATGTCGCAGCTACTATAAAAGAATGTATTGGAGATCACCTGAAAATTTCATTTAATGAGAAAGAAGGGGTATATACATCTACGTTATTGTTTCTTATTGGATCACTTTCGAAGTCAGACGCAGAAAAGATTGCGTATAGTTTTGCAAACCCACTTATAGAACGAGTAAGCATAAAAAGTAGTTTGCAGTATAAAAATGATCGCGGTATGGATATGATCGTCCCTCGGGTAACGTTACTAACTGCGCCTCATGTTGATCTCGTAGAGTTCAATGTTTCTGATGAAGAACTCATAGCAATCGGAAAGCAGGGGATACAAGATGGTAACAAAGAGAGACGGGGACCACTTGCGCTTGACCTTCCATCGATGAAAGCAATCCAGAAATATTTTAGCGTAAAAGGAAGAAGCCCGACAGATGTGGAGGTAGAATCCATTGCCCAGACTTGGTCGGAGCACTGTAAACATACAATTTTTTCCCGTCCGTTAGACGAAATTTCTGATGGGCTTTATAAACACTACATAAAACGGGCAACCGTGGAAATACGAAAAAAATTGGGGAAAAAGGATTTTTGCGTTTCCGTATTTACAGATAATTCCGGAGCTATAGCATTTGATAAAAATTACTTAGTCACTCACAAAGTTGAAACACACAATAGTCCGTCGGCACTCGATCCATTTGGAGGGTCGATTACCGGTATAGTCGGGGTGAACCGCGATGCGATTGGTTTTGGACTCGGGGCAAAACCAGCAGCAAACACATATGGGTTTTGTTTTGCTGACTCACTCGATAATGTACCGCTTTACAAAGATAAAGAAAAAACACGTCCTCTTCTTTCTCCAAAGCGCATCATGGATGGAGTCATAGCCGGAGTAAATAGCGGTGGAAACTGTTCCGGTATTCCGACACCTCAGGGATTTGTCTATGTAGATCCGAGATACAAAGGAAAGCCACTCGTATTTGTCGGTACAGTGGGACTCATACCAAATAAAAAACACCTGTACGAAAAAAAAGCGAGAAACGGAGACTATATAGTCATGATCGGCGGGCGAGTTGGGATAGACGGAATTCACGGAGCGACATTTTCTTCAGAATCGCTTTCGAGCGGAAGTCCTGCAACTGCTGTACAGATAGGAGATCCGATAACGCAGAAAAAATTAAGCGATATGCTTATAAAAGAAGCCCGGGACATGGGACTTTACACGAGTATTACAGATAATGGTGCTGGAGGACTGTCCTGCTCCGTGGCCGAGATGGCTAAGGAATGTGGTGGATTTATCGTTGACCTTGAAAAAGTACCGCTCAAATATCCGGGACTTTCCCCGTGGCAGATATGGATCTCTGAATCACAGGAGCGGATGACGCTTTCAGTACCAAAATTAAAATGGAAAAAGCTGAAAAAACTGAGTGAAAGCAGGGGAGTGGAAGCGACGGTAATCGGTACATTTACAAAAAAAAGTCAGTGTACAGTTTTATATCGCAAAAAAATTGTTATGGATATGAGTATGCAATTTTTGCATTATGGTTTACCGACACTGCCTCAACACAGCGAATGGAATACAGTGACATATAAAGAGCCGGTTCTGCCGAAAAGAAAAGAGTTGACCGATATTTTCCTGCAGATGGTGAGTCGACCAAATGTATCAAGTTTTGAGTGGATTTCTTCGCAGTATGATCATGAAGTACAGGGTACAAGTGTCTTAAAACCACTTCAGGGAAGGGGGAGGGTAAACGGAGATGCCACAGTGATCCGGCCGGTACTTACGAGCAATAAGGGCGTTGTTCTTTCTCAAGCTTTGTATCCGAATTACAGCGACATAGATACGTATGCGATGGCGGCAAGCAGTATTGATACGGCAATTCGAAACCTCGTGGTCGTGGGCGCAGATCCAAAAAGAATCGCATTAGTGGATAATTTTTGCTGGTGCAGCAGTAAAGACCCGTTTCGCTTAGGACAGCTCAAAAGAGCTGTGATGGCATGCTATGACTATGCCACTTTGTATAACACTCCTTTTATATCCGGCAAAGACAGTATGTTTAATGATTTTTCAGGGTTTGATGCTCGCGGTGCGCCGGTAAAAATATCGATTCCTCCGACTCTTCTTATTTCATCTATTGGGATCATTGAAGACGTAAAAAAAACCGTTTCTTTGGATGCAAAATGCCCTGGTGATCTCGTTTATATTTTAGGAAAAACAGGAAATGAGATGGGGGCAAGTGAGTACTATGTGTCGTTATCAGAAAATGAAAAAAATAATGCAATTGGAAATAGCGTGCCGCAAGTGGATGCAGGAAAGAATCGGACATTGTATGAAGCACTTTCCCGCGCCATTGATCTTGGGTTAGTTGCATCTGCGCAGAGTGTGAATAGGGGTGGGCTTGGAGTCGCGCTTATAAAAATTGCGGTTGGAGGCATGCTTGGTATGAATATTTCACTTGAAAAAATACCGGGAACAGTTGACCGGGATGATTTTGCACTTTTTTCCGAGTCTCAGGGTCGGGTAATCGTCACGGTGAATCCAAGAAACAAAGAAAAATTTGAATCGTTATTTTCCAGTATCCCATATCGAAATATCGGTACCGTGACAGATTCTCTGAAATTTGAAATTCGAGGATTGAGCGGCAATGTAATCGTTGATACTACGGTAAAGAAACTCGGGCAAGCATATTTTTATAGGAGTGCAAAAGAATCAGTATGAGAAAACCACGCGTTTTAGTATTTGGAGGATACGGTTTGAATTGCGAGGACGAGACAAAATTCGGCTTTGATCTTGCCGGTGGCGATGCTCGCGTCGTTCATGTCAACGATCTTGTCGCTAAACCCAAAAAAATTCGGGAGTATGAAATACTTGCATTTCCTGGAGGATTTTCGTACGGGGATGACACCGGATCCGGCAATGCGTATGCGAGTAAAGTTCGAAACCATCTCTGGCCGGAGATATTGGAATTCGTAAAGAAAGATACTCTTGTCATTGGGATATGCAACGGATGTCAGATTCTTGTTTCTTTAGGTCTTGTTCCTGCGCTAGGTGGAAAGTACGGAAAACGTGAAGTAGCACTTCTCCACAATAGCAGTACAAAATACGTAGCCAGATGGACAGATATGAAAATCGAAAATGAAATTCCTTGGTTTCAAGGAATTTCACATATTAGTTTGCCGATTGCACATGGGGAAGGACGGTTGTATGCTTCGGTTGAAATTCTCGATAATATTGAAAAAAAACGTCTCGTTGCATTAAGATATGAGTGTGGATCACTGTGTGAATATCAAAATCTTCCTTCCAATCCCACCTGAACGCTTCGCAATATTGCAGCAATTACAAATGAAAACGGGAGAATACTCGGCATGATGCCGCATCCGGAGCGTGCTTTGTTTTTTACCGAGCTTCCAAACTGGACGTTGTTAAAAGAGAAGTACGAACGGCAAGGGAAAAAATTGCCTGTCTATGGCCCGGGGTTT
Source organism: Patescibacteria group bacterium (assembly GCA_038064255.1). GTDB lineage: Bacteria > Patescibacteriota > Microgenomatia > UBA10105 > UBA927 > JACREM01. The sequence goes on from JBBTTM010000129.1 coordinate 18,432, forward strand.
GAAATTTTTAAAAACGCAGTAAAATATTTTCAATAGGGAGGTGCATATGATACATGTTGTAACCGGAGCACAGTGGGGGGATGAAGGAAAAGGAAAAATTGTTGATCTGTTCTCTCAAAAGGCTCACGTTATCGTACGGTTTCATGGCGGCAACAACGCTGGGCATACAGTCATAAATTCTTTTGGTTCATTTCCTCTTCATCTGGTGCCCTGCGGAGTGTTTACGAAAAAAGGAATTTCGTGCATCACGTCCGGAGTCGTACTTGATCTGGACGTGTTGGTGGCCGAGATTACAATGCTTGAAAAAGTTTTGCCAAACTTACGCAAAAAACTTATTATTTCTCCCCGATGCCACGTGATACTGCCGTATCATAAGCTTCTCGACCGGTTGTATGAAGAGGCAAAAGGAAAAAGTAAAACAGGCACAACCGGACGGGGCATCGGACCTGTGTATGCTGACAAGGTTTCTTATCAAGGAATTCGCTTGAATGACTTTCAAGATGCACATAGGCTCAAAGAGAAACTGACAATAGCTCTTTCAATTAAAAATAAAATCATTCAGGCATTTGGTGAATCTGTGCTGGATGTTGATACGATAGTAAAAGAACAGATGGCGCTTTATAAAAAAATCCATGACATAGTGCGCGAACCTATGTCTCTTCTTTTTGATGCGTACAAAAAGAAAAAAACTATTTTATACGAGGGCGCTCAGGGGATGTTTTTGGATAATGATTGGGGGACGTATCCGTTTGTGACAGCCTCATCAACGGTAGCCGGGAGTATCACCGCATCCTCGGGAATTCCTGCCCAGTATATAAACCGTGTGACAGGAGTGACAAAAGCGTATACCACGCGCGTGGGTTCAGGACCATTTCCGACGGAATTATCAGATGCGGTTGGTGAAAAATTGAGGGCTGTAGGAAAGGAGTACGGAGCTACCACAGGACGGCCAAGACGATGTGGCTGGTTTGATGCGGAGCTCGTACGGTTTGCCTCAAAAGTCAACGGGTTTACGGATCTTGCCATAACAAAAATAGACGTACTGGATAGTTTTGAGACCATAAAAATATGTACCGGGTATACCTTTAAAGGGAAGCACGTATCGTACGAAGAACTTGATGCATATTCATTAGCCGAGGTGCAGGGAGTATACAAAGAGATGAAGGGGTGGAAGAAACCGCTCGGCGATATAAAAAAATATGCGCTTCTTCCAAAGGAAGCAAAGGCATATCTTTTGGAATTGGAAAAGCAAACGGGGGCAAAAATTAAAACGGTTTCAGTTGGTCCAAATAGGAATCAGACTTTATATAGGTAACAATGAATTTTACTTCATCATCACTACCGTTTGATACATACATCTCTCCATTTACCTGGAGATACGGATCGGTTGAGATGCGGCGTATTTTTAGCGAGAAGCATAAGTATGAACTCTGGAGAAAACTCTGGGTGAGCCTTGCAAAAGCTCAATCAAAAAATGGACTTGTTTCAAAAAAGGAACTTGATGATCTGGTATCTCACCAATCCGATATTGATATCGATCGGATTCTGATTTTAGAAAAAGAAACAAAACATGATGTTGTCGCTGCTATCCGTGAGTACGCAGAGAAGGCAAAAATTGGCGGCGGAAAAATTCATCTCGGAGCGACGAGTATGGACATAGTCGATAACACGGATGCCATACGGCAAAAAGAGGCACTTGCCATTATCTCAAAAGCAGTACGCGAACTTCTTGATTTATTTTCAAAGAAAATTGTCCAGTATGCTGATGTTTCGTGCATGGGGTACACGCATTTGCAACCTGCAGAGCCTACGACTGTCGGATACAGGCTTTCGGTGTATGCCTATGATCTTTTTTTAAATTGCATCATGATGAACTCTGTCGAGAAAGATCTACTGAAAGTAAAGGGATTGAAAGGCGCAGTGGGAACTGGTGCAAGCTACCATGAGATACTCCTCGGGAAAAAAACGACGGTGGGAGAATTAGAACAAACCGTAATGAATTCTTTTGACATGAAGTCTCACCCAATTTCTACCCAGGTATATCCGAGGATCGTTGATTATTATTTACTCAGCGTTCTTGCCGGAATTGGAGCATCACTGTCTAAATTTGCGACTGATCTTCGCGTCCTTCAGTCGCCTGCGATCGGTGAATGGGCTGAACCATTCGGTAAATCGCAGGTTGGTTCATCTGCTATGCCGTTTAAGAAAAATCCCATCAACAGCGAAAAAATTTGTTCACTTGGTAGATATCTCGCGACTCTTCCTGCTGTCGCCTTGGGCAATGCATCACTTTCAATACTTGAACGGACACTCGATGATTCGGCAAATAAGAGAATTGTCATGTCAGAAGGATTCTTGGCTTTGGATGAGATGCTTACTACCGCAAGTAAAATTATAGAGGGACTGGTGATTGATGAAAAGCGAATTGTATACAACCTTTCACAATTCGGTCCGTTTGCGGGAACAGAGCGTATTATTATCGCTGCAGTAAAAGAAGGCGCGAACCGTCAGGAGATTCATGAACTTATACGCGAAATTTCGATGAAGGCGTGGGCAAGCGTGCAGGAAGGAAAAGAGAATACACTTATCTCACTTCTAACTTCTGACAAAAGACTTTCAATGTATCTTACGCGAAAAGAAATTGAAGAATTTATAGATGTCCGGCATCACGTTGGCGACGCCCCAAGCAGGGCGAAGATACTCGCGAAAAAAATATTGAGACTACAGAAAGGAAAGATATGAAAGAAAAAACTTTACGTGTATCTATTGTCATGGGTTCTGATTCAGATCTTCCTGTTGTGAAGGAAGCAGCGATTGTTTTAGAAGAATTTTCTATATCATATGAGATGATTGTGTCGTCTGCGCATAGATCTCCGGATGATACATATAAGCTTGTTCAATCAGCGCGAAAAAGAGGAATTTCCGTGATTATCGCAGCTGCAGGGGGTGCAGCACATCTTGCAGGTGTCATCGCATCTCATTTTCCTCTTCCTGTTATAGGAATTCCAATGGCAACACCACATTTAGGCGGAGCAGATTCGCTATATTCTACCGTACAAATGCCTCCGGGTGTACCGGTTGCGACAGTTGGGATAAATGGTGCTAAGAATGCAGGCATTCTTGCCGTAGAAATACTTGCAACGTCTGACAAAGCGCTTGAAAAAAAATTAGTTTTATATAAAGAAAATTTGGCAAAGTCTACACGGGAAAAATCTAAAAAATTACAGTTACTTGGATATAAAGAATATATTAAATGAAAGGGGAGTGACATATGATTATGCCTAAAACTATTCTTCGAGTTGGAAAAAATATACTTCAATCGATAGAAGTCCCAGGTATTGGGAAAAAGCATCAGGGGAAGGTGCGGGATTTTTATACCGTCGATGGAAAACGAATCCTTATCACTACTGATAGGCAGTCGGCGTTTGACGTCATTTTGGGTCACATTCCATTTAAAGGAGCTGTGCTTAATCTCCTTTCACAGTTTTGGTTCGTAAAGACTCGTCATATAGTGCAAAATCATATGGTATCTGTCCCGCATCCAAACGTCATGGTGACACATGAATGTAAGCCGATTCCGGTAGAGATGATTGTGCGTGGATACATAAGTGGAGTGACGAAGACGTCTATCTGGTACTCATATGAAAAAGGAGAACGGTTTATTTACGGGTTAAAATTTCCTGAAGGACTCGTAAAAAATCAGAAACTTCCAAAACCCGTCATAACCCCAACAACTCATCCGTTGGCCGGAAGTACGGCTCATGACGAGAGACTCACGAGAGACGAAATAGTATCTAAAAAAATCGTTGAGAAAAAATTATATGAGCAGATGGAAAAGGCCGCGCTTGCATTATTTGAATTTGGAAGCAAACTTTGTAAAAAACATGGACTTATCCTGGTCGATACCAAGTATGAATTTGGTTTGTATAAAGGAAAACTCATGCTTATAGATGAGATACATACACCAGATTCGTCCAGATTTTGGATTGCAAAGACATATGAAAAACGACTCAAAAGAGGTCTAGAACCGGAGAATTTTGATAAAGAATTTCTGCGCCTCTGGTATGCTGATCACGGATATCGCGGAGATGGTGTACCGCCTGCAATGCCGAAAGATCTGATGATTTCTGTTGCAAAACGGTATATCGGAGTATATGAGAAACTGACCGGGAAAAAGTTTCATCCATATGTCTATCCAATAGAGGAATCAATTATTAAAGCAGTACAGATGTTTATAAAACGCAAATGAAACAATCTTCCGTTTCATATTCTTCGGTTGGAGATAATTATGAAGAGAAAGATCCACTGAAGATTTTTGCTCAGAAAATGGCTCGGTCGACAAGACTCGCAATTAGCGATACGGGAGTAACAGAAGTTGCCGCATCACGAGGAGAATCAGCATACGTCGTAGACATGGGACAGTATTACCTCGCGAGTACCCAGGAAGGACTTGGAACAAAAAATCTCATAGCAGATGCAATGATTTCATTAGGATTAAAAAAACCGTACTACGAGTCGATGGGGATAGATACGGTTGCTGCAATTGTAAACGATCTTGTGACAGTTGGAGCCCGACCCCTGGTCGTTAGTCCTCATTGGTCCCTCGGGAGCAACAATTGGTTTTTACCTAAAAATAAGTTTTGTGAATTAGTGATGGGGTGGAAAAAAGGGTGTTTATTGGCAGGAGCTGTCTATGGAGGTGGCGAAACATCAACACAAAATGGAATTGTGAATCCTACGACTATTGATTTATCTGGTGCCGCGTTTGGGATTATCCGACCCAAAAAACGATTGATCGTTGAAGATAATGTGAGAGAAGGGGATGCGATAGTGCTAATCGAGAGCAGTGGTATACATACAAACGGACTGAGCATGGCGCGAAGTATCGCAGGAACACTTCCAAAGGGGTATAAGGCGAAACTTCCAAGTGGAAAGTATTTTGGCGATGCACTGCTTACGCCTTCATATATATATGCCAAGCTCGTTGAGCAGTTATTTTTAAAGGGAGTGGATATACATTATCTTTCGCATATCACCGGACATGGGTGGAGAAAGATCATGATGGCAAAGATGAAGTTTACCTACAGAATGCATACGATCCCGCCAGTTCAAGAAGTTTTTACGTTTATCCAAAAACATGGATCCCTATCAACCAAAGACATGTACGGAATTTTTAATATGGGAGCTGGTTTTGCGTGCTTCGTCTCAGAAAGAGACGTCGTAAAAGTTCAACAGAGTGCAAAAATATACGGTTTTACATGTTGGAATGCTGGGGTTGTAGAACGAGGCACTCGTCGAGTAATAATTGAACCATTAGGAATTATATATGAAGGATCTTCTCTTCGGCTAAAATAATTTTTATCAAGATAATGCCCTAAAATTTCTCTGAGGAATAATACTGAGGAAATATATTATTATCGGATGCCGGTATCGACATCAAATCGTTGAGTTGTCGTTTTTCCCGAAGATATTTCAAAGTTTGAGATGCCATATATCTTTCCAATCATAATTTCTGTGTTTTGAAGCATATATATTCCAGGTGAAAGTGATATTGAAAATTTTCCATTGCTATCAGTATTAATAGATCGTATCGTCTTATAGTCAACGGTACTTATTATTAGATATGTTCCATTTGAATCAGGGGCTTCACATATTTCTCCCTGCTTCTGAGGACCTGCGCACGTCGGGCTACGCATAACCGTCGCTTCAAGTGTCCCGGATCGTTGATCGCTCTCGCAAATGCCTGCAGCGTCCGGATAATTTTCTTCGAGAGTACATGTATATCCATTTGGACATAGTTTACCAGTAATTCCACCGCAGGTAATTTTAGTGTTGTCTGTATTTGGAGTTGGGGATGGTGTAATTATTTTCGTAACTTTTTGTTTCGAGTTTGACAGTAGAATGCTTTGAATAAGCGGGGGATTGAGTCTCCATCCTGGAGTAGGACATGGTCCCGTACTCCGGCGAGAATCGCTCAAGGGACAGGTAAGTTGTTTTGATTCGTAGTAAGGAAGAGGTATTAACATGAGAATGAATAAAATCACGAGTGTGAAGAAAATATATTTCCATATTTTTTTATTCTGTTTTTTTTGTGAAATTTCTTCAGAATTAAAATTTTCATGAGGAACGGACATGTC
>JBBTTM010000130.1:0-2355 GCA_038064255.1 Patescibacteria group bacterium
GACCAAAGAAAAGCGTATGGTGACGGCCTACTTGCGCAGGCAGGGGAAAACCCGGTGAGCTATCTACTCTCTCTCTCTCTCTCAACAATAACAGCAGGTGATTCCATGTATGTTCTAATTTAATCCGCGAAGAGAGGGAGTCCAAGCTTTTTCTCGACACGGGTAATTCGTTTTTCGTGTTTGTCAAACAGGGGAACGATCGTATCTGCAATATATTCACCAACATCTTTTACAATGCCATCTTTTAACTTCACAAGTTTTCCATCAACCGCATCGAGAATCTGATCCCTCTGATCTTTGAGATCGTCTTTGGTTGCAAACTTTTTGATATCATCTTTGGTAGCAAACTTTGCATCCATACGCTTTTCCATGGCAGAGAGATCATTCCTGAGATCATCTTTCGTAGCAAACTTTGCATCCATACGCTTTTCCATGGCAGAGAGATCATTCCTGAGGTCATCCTTGGTAGCAAAGCGGTCATTCTGACGCTTCTCCATAGATGTGAGATCATCCTTGGTTGCAAAATTTGTTTTAAGAAATTTTTTATCCGCTTGGGTTAACATACTCTCACTGTACAACGTGAAAAAATGACTGTCAATGTAACTGTTCAGACTCCGGATACAGATTTGTCATTGCGAGTGTAGCGAAGCAATCTTTTATAATAAGAGAGATTGCCGCGCCGTCAGAACGGTCTCGCAATGACATATTTGCGTAAGTCCTGCAAGTAATGAGAAAATAAGAAGAACTGTATGAATATAGCACTTCTCGGCGGCGCGTTTAATCCTCCACACCTGGGCCATGCCATGATTGCACGCCAAATTCTCGACTTTACGCCGACCGACGAGGTGTGGCTTCTCCCAAACTTTAATCAATTTCCCCCAAAGCCGGTCGCCCCGGTCGAACACAGACTTGCCATGACGCAATTTTTATCTGACAAAAAAGTTAAAGTCTCAACCCTTGAAATCGACAAAAAACTCGACGGACAGACGATACACCTCCTCCCCTTTTTACCAAAGGAACATGCGTATCATTTCGTGATCGGATCCGATCAGCTTGCGTCTTTTCACTTCTGGGGAGACTGGAAATCGTTACTTCACCAGATCCCTTTTTATGTCTTTCCCCGGTACGGATACCCAAATGAACCACTGTACAAAAACATGACCGTGATCTCTGACGAACTGTTGATCGCAACAAATATATCATCAACGAAAATACGCGCGCGAGTTGACGCAGGTAAAACCATAACAGAGTTCGTACTTCCCGGAGTCGCCGAATATATAAAACAACACAACCTCTATGAGACCATTTGACGCAGAGTCAACAAAAACACAACTCACTACTTTTTTGTCTCGATCGTTTATAAAAGCCGATTTTTCAGACGCGATAATCGGTATATCCGGAGGAGTAGACTCGGCAACTGCTACTGCGCTTTCCGTGCTTGCACTCGGGACTGATCACGTATTTCCGGTCCTCCTGCCGTGCGGGACTCTGAGTAAGAAAGCGTCAGAGCACGCGACACTCCTCCTTGATTCTCTCAGGATACCGCAGCAAAACCGAAACGTCATAGACATACAGAATATTGTCGATGCTATTGCGCTCAAAGATTCACCTATGGATGTACTCCGGCGCGGCAACATCATGGCTCGTGTCCGGATGACGATACTTTTTGATCAGGCAAAAAAACGGCACGCACTTGTGGTCGGCACGGAGAACAGAACTGAGCACCTGCTTGGATACTTTACCCGGTTCGGCGATGAAGCAAGTGACATAGAGCCTTTACGAAATTTGTATAAAAGCGAGGTTTACATGCTTGCCGAGCACCTTGGTATTCCAAAAGCAATCCTCTCAAATCCCCCTACCGCAGGGCTTTGGGATGGGCAAACCGACGAAAAAGATTTCGGATTTTCGTATGCCGATGCCGACAAAATCCTTTATCTTGCAACAGAAGAACACCTGTCCACTGAAGAAATAGCGTCACAATGGGCAGAAATGGGGTTCAACCCCGCCGACGTACAACGCGTACTCACACGAATGGAGCAAAACGCGTACAAGCATGACCTGCCACTACTGCCATGAACAATGACTAGCTGGAAGATTGCCACCCTTCGACTACGCTCTCTTCGGAAAGACTCAGGGCAAGCTATCCTCGCAATGACACGTCAACGGCAATTAGCCGCAGTGGTCGCACTTTTTCGGAACGAAGTGTCCTATGACGCCGACAGCAACCAGTCCCCACCCGACGTAGGTAAGATTGGTGAGGCCAAAGTACTGGACTAATAGAAATCCAAGGCCTACCCCTGTAAGTCCGTGGAGCATTCCGAGACTACTGAGACAGCATTTCCATGGACTATCACA
>JBBTTM010000130.1:2455-9181 GCA_038064255.1 Patescibacteria group bacterium
TGGCATACGATTCTCCTCCTTCTAATTTTAGTGTGACAGGAGGGTGAACCTGTGTCAATCTCCTAACTTAATAAAGCGTTTTCAATAATTGAACGGACTTCTTCTCTGCTTTCACACGTCATGAGTTTTTCGCGCAGATCGGATGCACCGTCAAAACCTCGGACGTATATCTTAAAGTATTTTTTTATCACCTGAAATGGTTTTATACCATGCCAGGTTTGATGAAATAATTCGGCATGTTGGGTGAGAAGCGTCAGATGCTCTTTCACTGAATGAACATGTTGTTCTTTATCAAATATCCAGGGATTTTCAAAAATTCCCCGACCGATCATGATCCCGTCTACCCCTGACTCTTTAGCTTTTTGCAATCCATCTTCCCGCGACTTCACATCGCCGTTGCCGATGACAACCGTCTCTGGAGCAATTTCGTTTCTAATTTTTACGGCTTTCCCTATCTCATCCCAATGTGCCGGAACTTTGGACATTTCTTTGGCTGTCCTGCCGTGTACCGTCAGTGCATCCAGCTTAAATGAGAGGAGAAACCCTATCCACTCCTCCGTCGCAATCGACGAATATCCAATACGCGTTTTTATGGAAAATGGAATCGATCTACCAGCATCGTATAACCCTCTTCTTGTCGCGTCTATTATCTCTTTCGTTAGTGCATGATTTTTTATCAGCGCCGCACACGCTCCGCCGCCTACCACATGCTTCTGAGGGCAGCCCATGTTTATATCTATCCCATCAAACCCAAGATCCACGATTTTCTTCGCAGCCAAATAATACGCCTCCGGATGAATTCCCCAGACTTGCGCAATGAGCGGCCGCTCATCTTCCGTAAACGAAAGTCTCTGTGAAACAATGTCTTTCCCCTCTGAAAACATGCCGTCAGTATTCACAAACTCCGTGATGAACACATCTGGACGGGCACATGACGCGACGATCCGGCGAAATACCGTATCGGTAACATCCTCCATGGGAGCCAGAACAAAAAAGGGACTCGAGAGCGATTTCCAAGAAAACATAGAAATTCTAAAAAGCTAAGTCACTTAGGTGACTTAAGTACCTTAAGTTACTTAGAAAACCAACCTTAAGTGACTTAAGATACTTAAGTAACTTAGAAAACCGTACTTAAGTTATTTAAGTGACTTTTGATTGAGTCTTCTCCGAAAAAGCGTTTCCGTATATCCACCGCCAGTTACAAACTTTTCTTCAGCTGCTTTTATCTGCCTTGAGAGAAGAAATGTAACGATATGACAAAGCGTGAGAAGAAAATTTGAATCATCTGTGGGATTGCATGGAAAGACTGGGCATTCGATTAAGGAACCTAAGGGACTTAAGTTGCTTAAGTTACTTATCCTGTATGCAATAATTTTAAATGCACTCACTCTTTGATCGGTTTTGGGATACGTCTCAAGAGTATGCTGGCGCAAATAATCTTCATAATCAGCGGTCAGTTCTTCAAACGATGCAAGCGAGACACCTAAAAGTTTAATCTGGGTTTTAAGCGACGTGGTCTGAGAAACACCTTCAACAATATTCTGCTTACCAGAACGAGCGGCCTGCTCCATCTGATCCCTCGTACGAGACTTGTACTCTATATATTTTTGCACAAAAACAACTGTAAGATCGTGAATAATCAGTGCATAACGGTATGTGAGAAGATATTTAACCTTATTCATACTCATTTCATTTTACACATAAGTGACTTAAGTTTCTTAAGGTACTTAAGTGCCTTAGAAGACCCTGATGAGGTGAAGAGTTTTGATCTCGGGATCGACTGTAAACTCCATGGCGCTTCCGGTCGGAAGATACGGTGCAGTATGAATTGCATTGTATGTAGGTACTATTCCACTTCCCAAAAGATACGTAATCATCATGGGTTCACCATGAGATACTACGACGATATGTTGGCCTTCATGTACCCTCGCTTTTTCAAAATAAAAATTTTTCAATCGATGGACAACGTCTTTCATAGTCTCGCCGCCTCGAGCAAAAAGGTCTTCTGTAAAATGATTCCAACCCCTCTTCTCCATCTCTTTCTCACTACACCCCTGAAGCGGAGATACAATCTCAAGCAATCTGTCGTCAGTGTTTATTTTCTCAATCCCGATGATGTCTCCAACGATTTTTGACGTTTCCATCGTTCTTTCGAGTGGACTTGAATAGAGTGCATCAATCGACCGATCTCTCAGTAGAATACCAACACGATGTGCCTGCTCTTTCCCTGTCTTCACTAGATGATACCCCGGGAGTCTCCCATACCAGATCTTTTGAGGATTATGGACGAGTCCATGGCGGACAAAAAATATGGTAGTCATAGGGATAGAATGTAGTATACAGTATTTAAAATTTAGGAGAAAAAATGGTGAGGCTTACTTTTTTTTCGATTTATCATAGTACTGTTTCAATGCAGATTGAACGACGTCCCACACTTCCGTCGCCACTTTCTCTATCGACTTGCCCGCATCTACCACGACAAACCGTTTCGGTTCTTTTTTGGCAAGTGTCTTATATCCCTCATACACGCGTTCATAAAAATCATGCTGTTGGAGATCCAGTCGATCTTTGGTTTTACGGGATTTGTGCCGTCTCTTCATCGACACCTCAGGAGTAACAGAAAGAAGAATGGTAAGATCAGGATTCGCGCCGTTTACTGCGAGGGCATTGAGATTTTTTATAAGATCAGGTCCGAGTTTCCGGCCGTACCCCTGATACGCGATGCTGGAATCGACAAAACGGTCTGAGAGGACCACTTTCCCTGATTCCAAAGATGGCTCGATGACCTGCGCCACGTGTTGGGCGCGTGCCGCGGACATGAGGTATGCCTCTGCGACGGGATTGAGGTCTACGTTTTCCGTGTTGTGGGTAATAGCGCGGATCTGCTCTCCTACGCGAGTGCCTCCCGGCTCTCGGGTGACGACAACGTCATATCCTTCTTCAAAGAGGTGGCTTGAGAGTATCTCGACCTGAATGGATTTCCCTGCCCCTTCTCCCCCTTCAAATGTAATAAAAAATCCGCGTTTCATTGTTTGTGAGTTACGTACTATGCGCTATGCGTTATGCGTTATGCGATATGCGATATGCGATATGCGAACAACAATGAAGCATGGATACGTAACATTCGTCATCATAGCAGAGATTTCACGATAGGCGCAAGAGATCGAACTCAGATCGAACTCAGAACCACCTGGATCCCTCGACTTCGCTCGGGATGACAGAAAAATGAAGGCCAGGACTTCGCCATATTTTTCTACTTATAAGGTCAGACCTTTCCTGCCGGAGCCAAGCTCCTTCGACTTCGCTCAGGATAAACTATTTTAAGGCCTGACCTTTAAAACCAATTTCCAATATTTTTGGGACGTCGTAGACGGTGAGGACGGAAAAATCGATGAAGTCTTCTTCCGGCTTTTTCTCTCTCCATACAAGACACGTCTGCATGCCGAGCGCTTTAGCAGGCGCAAGGTCGACGAGCGGACGGTCCCCCACCATGAGAAATTTTGTATTGTTCGATCCCGCCGTGGCGGGAGAGAACTTCCCTGCCTGCGCAGGCAGGTCGTATACACTCGAAGAATAATCTCGATAGTGATCTACTATATATTGAAATCCTGCTGGGTCGGGTTTGTTTGCCCCTGCGTGCTCACTCGTCACAATTTTGACAAATGTTTCTTTCGGAAGTCCGAGCATAGAGAGCGTCTTTTCCACCCCAACGACCGCGCCGTTACATAAAATATAGTGAGAATATTTTGACAGTGATGAAAACATCGATATGAGTTTTTCATCCCGTTTCACGTATTTTGTCCGGTCAAAATACGATTCCATCTCCACGCTTGCTACGGCAATAGGAATAACGGACAGCCGCGCCACAGCTTCAGTCGCACTGAGAATAATTTTTTTATACACCTTTGAAAATTCCACTATCGTTTTTTCGCGGTTCCACCCGGTATGATGCATGATGACGCGATATTCTGCTTCCCGGATATCGTGCCAGAGAGATTCATTTTGTTGGTACAGCGTCCCGTCAAAATCCCAGATAAAAACACGGGGACAGAGCATGTTAATTTGAAAGAGGTTGAAGGTTTAATGTTTTTTCTGTTCGACTCACACGACTATCCAGCTCTTCATGCTGATTTTCGTGAAGCGATTGTTCTTCTCGACGCGCTTTTATCTCACCGATAAACGTATCGAGTTTTGAATTCATGATATCTATTTTATCTGACAAGTCTTTTTTTACAGTATCCGCCAATGAACGAAGGTATTCACCTTTTAGCCAATCAATATCGGATTTCGTTAACATACGGTATAACTGTACTGCTCTTTTTCTTTCTCGTCAACAGAATGAATTCGCAATTTTTTGCGAGTTTCGATACAATATGAAAATTAGACCACTACTCTTTGGAGGAAACAAACTATGTGTGGAATATTTGGATACGTAGGAACGAATAAAAACGGACCGAGCATCGTGCTTGCCGGATTAAAACAATTAGAATACCGGGGGTACGATAGCTGGGGAGTGGCTGCCGTTGCGGCGGAATCAACAAATAAACAAATAAACAAATCTGCAAATAAAACACGGGAAAATAACATCATTGTTGTGAAGAAAAAGATCGGGAAGATCGGATCGGCGAATGTGACGGATATGCCTGAAAGTAATATTGTATTCGGCCATACCCGATGGGCGACACACGGAGGCGTGACGGATATAAATGCTCACCCGCACCTGGACTGCAGCGGGAAGATCGCCATAATCCATAACGGAATCGTAGAAAATTACGAGGAACTTCGAAAAAAATTACTCAAAAAAGGCCACAAATTTATAAGCGAAACGGATACTGAGGTCGCGGTACACCTGATCGAAGAGTATGCCAAGCACACGATGTTTTCCAAAGCCGTACAGAAAGCGTTTAACGAAATGGAAGGCCTCAATGCCTTTATCGTTCTTCATGCTGACGAACATAAATTTATCGCCGTTCGAAATGGCTCACCCCTTGTGGTAGGGTTTGGCGACGGGGAAAACTTTTTGGCAAGTGACGCAAGTGCCCTGCTCCCCCACACAAGACAGGTGCAATTCCTCGAGGATGACCAGATGGCGATAGTCTCTGAAAAAGGAGTGATGATCTTTAACGCAAAAAACGGAGATCATATAAGCCCGAACAAACAACACCTAGACTGGTCTGAATCTGCGGTGGTGAAAGGCAAATTCCCGTTCTTTATGCTCAAAGAAATCTATGATCAGCCAGGGATGCTTGCTGATATTTCTGTTGAAAGCAGAGGCGCAGCTGAAAAACTGGCAGAGACGATAAAAAAAGCTGATAAAACATATATCGTCGCATGCGGAAGTGCCGGCTATGTAGGCATCGCGGCTTCATACATGATGAGTATCATCGCAAAATACCAGGCAATCCCTGTCATCGCCAGTGAATTTGCATACCACGTACCGTTTCTTACGAATAAAAGTGTCATCATTGCGCTTTCTCAGTCTGGAGAAACCATGGATACGCTCGATGCCATAAAAAAAGCAAGAAAGAAAGGTGCATTCATCACTGCACTCGTCAATTCTTTGGGCTCTACCCTCTACCGGGAAGCGGATCAGAAAATTCTCGTGGGAGCGGGACCCGAAAAAGCTGTCGCCTCCACAAAGGCCGTAACCGGGAAACTCGCGCATCTCGTGCTTCTCTCCTACGCAATGGCCGGAAAAGGAAAAGAAGGCGAAGAGGTACTCAAAAATACCGTGAAAGCAGTAAAGCTTCTCCTGATGCCGAAGAACACGAAACGGATTCTTTCCCTTGCGAAAATGTTGTCTAAAAAAGAACATATCTATATGATCGGCCGCGGAATTTCGTACGCAACGGCTCTGGAAGCGGCACTCAAGGTAAAAGAAATATCCTATATGCATGGGGAAGGATTTGCTGCGGGAGAGCTAAAACACGGAGTCATCGCGCTCATAGAAAAAGGGACACCGTGTGTGGCATTTTTGCCAAACGACGAGACATATAACGACAACCTGGCCGGTGCTATGGAGATAAAAGCCCGGGGCGGATACATCATCGGCGTATCGCACAAGCCAAACGATGTCTTTGATTTTTATATCCCTGTGTCTGACGTTGGCGTTGCAACCATAATCCCAAACATCATCGTCTCCCAGCTTTTAGGCTACTACCTCGCCACTGAGCGCGGATACGACCCGGACATGCCGAGAAACCTCGCCAAAAGTGTGACGGTGAAATAAAGATACTGTATCGTTAGTTCGTTAATTCGTTACTTGGTTAGTTCGTTAACGCAGATGTTTGGAAGATTGCCACCCATTCGACTACGCTCCCTTCGGAAAGACTCAGGGCAGGCAGGGCAAGCTATCCTCGCAATGACAAATCCTCTGCTTTATAGCAATTCTATGAAAAATCAGCCTTGTAACTTGTTAACTCGCGTGCGGTCGATCACGAGTTGACAAGTTGTCTAATCCATTTGCGCACGATTTTTGACTACTGACAATTATAGGTCTATAATCTGACAAAGTCAGTTGCAATGGCTCAATCAATGCTTTGTTTCATTGTTTCCGTACTTTAAAAACACCGTTTCACGAAAATCATATGGCAATGAGAAGAGGATGATGGGATGAAAAAAGTTTCACCCTCTCCTCCTCTTCTCATGTACTAAAGATGCAGACTGGATACCAGGTCTGGAAAAAATCGATCCATAATCTCACGTATTCGAAAGGATAATTAGTCA
>JBBTTM010000131.1:0-1350 GCA_038064255.1 Patescibacteria group bacterium
CAGGGCTATATGAGAAATATAAAAAATTTAATACAAAATAGTGTTAGTAATTTATGTTTTAAAACTGTCCAAGCGGAAACATTTTGCTCAAAATTGAAGATACCGGTATTGGCATTGATTCTGAAACAATGTCGCCCACAAAGGCAAAATCTGGGCGGAATCGGACGGGGAGGGAAAAGGAAGCAGTTTTTTTGTGGAGTTGGGGAAAATTGTGTAAATCCATTGACTTTCACCCCCCCCCCTCGTGGTAGGTTTAAGGACAGAAACCTTGTCCTTTGAAAACTTAAAAAGAGTTCAAGGGATTGTGTTTTATTTCTAGGAAACTTAGCAAAGAAAGGAGGTTAAAATGAAACAATGCATGCTTGAAAATGGTGTTGTTAAGCTATGTGGTGTTGCGGGTTGTTGCCCCACCATAGATTTCACAGATCCGCAAAAGGTCGTCCTGAAAGACGACTTCGGCGGTTTTGTACAGCTTACGCAAGTTCAGTGGCGGGATCTGAAGACGCGGTTCGCTTCGAAGTCGGATCAGCAGAATTGATTAAATTCGGTATTATTGCGATACCGAATCAACAGCCACTAGCCACCAAAAGTGGTTAGGGGATTTTTTTAAATCAAACAAAAAAGGAGGTGTATTGTGTGGTCACAGTATCTGCTCACAAGGGAAATGTGTGGTGTGGTGGCGGTATTTCACGAACTTCATCCCGATCCAATTTACTGTTCTTCTGAACAATGGAAAAGACTATCTAATGAAATTACTGATAATGCCGAAGTGCTCATTGGCGATCTTAAACAACGGAAACTGATTATTGAATCATTGGACGACGATCGTCGTGAATTTAAGAAGGTCGCTACTGATCTTGAACATAAACTTGATCAGCCGACAATTCTTTATCTTATGACGGCGCAAGGGTGCAATTTTGGATGCGGATATTGTCCTGTTCCGGAGACTGCTAAAAAGAACGGGGCTTCATTGTTGTCTGTTGAAGACGCCATTGCCGGCATAGAGTTGTGGCAAGAACATCTCAAGGATGTTTACGATTCTAGCCTGCAATATTTAGTCATTTTTTACGGTGGTGAACCGCTCCTAAACAAGGAGACAATCAAGGTGTCACTCGCTTGTTTGAAAATGAAAAAAGACACAGGGGCTCTGCCACCTAACATAAACTTTGAGACAGTCTTGTAGACACTCGGTGTCTACAAGACTGTCTCAAAGGAAAAATAAAATCACGACTCGCGACGATTTGAAAATAGATTCGCACTACAATACCTATTTGAATAAGGGATTGCCACCCAGTCCGATTGCCAATCCAAGCATCGATGCGATTGTCGCGGCGATAAATCCCAAATAAA
>JBBTTM010000132.1:0-18022 GCA_038064255.1 Patescibacteria group bacterium
GGGCTATCGGATTTTCGGACAATGAAGAGATAAAACGACTTTTTTCAGATGTTGACACAAATGGTGATCATCAATACATAGAAGCAACGCTTGCAAAAGACCCGACTAAAAATCAGACTGAGGCAGTACTTGAGCTATATAAAAAACTTCGACCGGGTGAACCAATCGTTGCAGATAATGCATTTGAACTTCTTCGAACAATGTTTTTTGACTACCGTAGATACAGTCTTGAGCGTGTTGGTCGATATAAGATGAATAAAAAACTCAAGATTAATGTTTCGAACGACAAAGAACACTGGATGCTTACAAAAGAAGATATTATCGGAAGCATCAAATATCTTATATCTCTTTGCAATGGTAAGGGAGATGTAGATGATATAGATCATCTTGGAAATAGGCGCGTACGAAGAGTCGGGGAGCTTGTTGCAACAAATGCATTTCGAGTTGGACTTCTTCGTTTAGAGCGTTCTGTACGGGAGAAAATGAGTTTGGCAGGGGCTCTTGCGGATGAGCTTACACCTATGCAGCTCGTTAACGCACGCCCGATAATAGCTGCTGTGAATGATTTTTTCAGAACGAGTCAGTTGTCAACAATTCTTGATCAGACAAATCCACTCGCAGAAATAGATAATCTTAGACGTTTAACAGTTATGGGTGTCGGCGGAATTTCGAGAGAGAGAGCGTCGTTTTCTATCCGTGACATCAATGCATCGCAGTATGGAAGAATTTGCCCAGTTCGTAGTCCCGAGGGTCCAAATATTGGACTCGTGACTTATATGTCTTTGTATGCAGTGGTTAATTCGTATGGATTTCTCGAGACTCCGTATAGAAAAGTGTTAAAAATTGAGCATGGAAATACAACGAAAATGAAGGTAACAAACGAGATTGTATATCTTGCGGCAGATGATGAGCAAAGTCATGCAATAACTCATGCAGAAATAACGCTTGACGCACAGGGGTATATCGTTGATGAGAGAGTTCCGATTCGCATAAAAGGAGATTTTATTGAGGGTGATGCGAAGCTTGTTGAGTATATCGATGTTGTACCACGACAAGTGGTTGGTGCACCAGCGTCTCTCATCCCATTTTTGGCTCATGATGAAGCAAATCGAGCTCTCATGGGAACTCATATGCAATGTCAGTCTGTGCCGCTTCTTCGGCCTGAATCTCCAGTGGTTGGTACGGGAATGGAAGCTACTGTTGCTGCATCTATGGGTAGGGTTATTAGTGCAAAAAATGATGGTGTTGTCGCGTACGCAGATGCGTCTATGGTAGTTTTGGATACGAAAGACGGACGGGAAACATATAGTGTAGAAAAGTTTAAACGATCAGCGCAATCGACAAGCTATAACCAACGAGTTCTTGCAAAAACAGGAGATAAAGTGAAAAAAGGACAAGTCATAATCGATGGACCTGCTGCTCAGGATGGAGAATTGGCCCTTGGAACAAACGTTGTGATTGCATATATGAGTTATGACGGACTTGGATATGAAGACGCTATAGTTATTTCTGACAGACTCGTTCGGGAAGATTTGCTGACCTCTATAAATATTGAAGAACATGATGCAAGTGTGGTAGATACAAAACTTGGGCCTGAAGAGACAACCCGCGATATACCCAATGTCGGGGAAGATGCTCTTCGAAATCTGGATGAAACTGGAGTTATCGTTGTCGGTGCTGAGGTACGGCCAAACGATATTCTCGTCGGAAAAATTGCTCCAAAAGGGGAAACAGAACTTACAGCCGAGGAGCGATTGCTCCGTGCAATTTTTGGTGAAAAAGCACGTGAAGTACGAGACACAAGTCTTCGTATGTCACATGGAGAACGGGGAACTGTCATTGATGTCAAGATACTCGATCGAGAAAAAGGCGATGAACTTGAACCAGGAACAAACAGAAAAATTGTCGTCAAAATCGCTCAGATTCGAAAAGTTGTCGTTGGGGATAAACTCGCAGGACGACATGGAAACAAAGGGGTAATTTCAAAAATTGTACCCGTTGCTGATATGCCTCATCTTGCAGATGGAACCGCGGTTGATCTCATCATTTCGCCTCTCTCGGTTTTATCCCGTATGAATTTGGGCCAACTTCTCGAAGCACATTTGGGTCTTGCTGCTCAAAAACTTGGGATGAAAATCGGACTTCCTGTTTTTGAAGACGTGAAAGAAGATCGCATGGTATCGCTATTGAAAGAAGCCCATCTTCCTGTAAACGGAAAAAGTACACTGTATGACGGAAAAACAGGAGAAGCATTTGAAGAACCAATAGTGGTGGGTATCGGATATATTATGAAGCTTATCCACATGGTAGAAGACAAAACCCATGCACGATCTACCGGACCATACTCACTCGTGACTCAACAGCCTCTTGGCGGAAAAGCTCAGATGGGCGGACAGAGACTCGGAGAAATGGAAGTTTGGGCACTAGAAGCGCATAGGGCAGCGCATATACTTCAAGAAATGTTGACTATAAAGTCAGATGATGTCGTTGGTAGAGCAAAGGCGTTTGAAGCAATTGTAAAAGGAACTGAAATTCCAGCTTCAACTATTCCGGAGTCGTTTAAAGTGCTTGTTAAAGAACTTCAGGCTTTGGGACTCAAGGTTATTCCGACCGGAGCCATTACGACGAAGCCTATGCCGCAACAGATAAAAGATGAAGTGAAGATTGTAGATTCCGATACAGTTTTAGTTGAAGAGACAAAAACCGAAGTAAAAGCGGAAGTATCAGATTCAGAAAGAGAAAAAGAGGAAACGGCGAAAGTATAGAAAGAGGGTTAAAATATGGACAAAAAAGGAAATTTTAGTAACATTATCGATTTTTCAGGATTAAAGGTTATTCTTGCATCACCGGAAGATATAAAATCATGGTCGTATGGTGAAGTGACAAAACCTGAAACCATAAATTACAGAACTCTGAAGCCTGAAAAAGATGGATTGTTTGATGAAAGAATTTTCGGTCCGACAAAAGATTGGGAATGTTATTGCGGAAAATACAAGAGAATCCGTTATCGCGGCATCGTTTGTGACAAATGCGGAGTAGAGGTTACACAAAGCAAAGTCAGGCGTGAACGAATGGGGCACATCGCTTTGGCTGTACCTGTTGCTCATGTGTGGTTTTTTAAAGGAGCCCCATCACGACTTTCACTGCTTTTGGATGTAAGTCCGAGAGCGCTGGAAGGCGTCATCTATTTTGCCCAGTATCTCGTAACGTCAGTAAATGAAGAAGAAAAAAAGTCTGTTATGAAGCGACTTTCTGAAACAGGAAAGATGCGTATCGATGAAGTAGAAAAGCGAATTTCTTCCGACAGAGACGCGAAAAAAGAACAATATGCGAAAGAGAAAGAAGCACTCAAAGAGAAAATATCAAATGTTGAAGCGCGGACGATTGCAGGTCAGGAGCTCGCGGTAAAAGAGAGAAAAGATCTTTCAAAACTCGATGAGCAAATTTCAAATGAAGCGGAAAAAATAAAAGCGATTGTCGATTCACTTTTAAGTATTGTCAGAAGTATAAAACCACTTACGACGCTTACTGAAGATGAATATCTTCGACTCCTCGAATACGATGCAGCGTCCTGCTTTACCGTAGACATGGGAGCAGAGGCGATACTCGATGTTATAAAAACGCTCGATCTGGATAAAATTGCAGCAGAACTTCGTGAAGAGATTCAGAATTCAGTAGGTCAGCGCCACATAAAAGCGACAAAACGACTTCGTGTCGTAGATGGACTTCGAAAATCAGGAGTCGCTCCTGCATGGACAATCCTTCGTGAGCTTCCGGTCATCCCTCCGGATCTCCGGCCCATGGTGCAACTTACCGGTGGACGATTTGCGACGAGTGATCTGAACGATCTTTACAGACGGGTGATTAACCGAAACAACAGACTCAAACATCTTATGGATCTTGGTGCGCCGGAGATTATACTGCGAAATGAAAAGCGTATGCTTCAGGAAGCGGTAGATAGTCTTATAGATGCGACTCAGCGTCCTTCGTCTCGTGCTGTTATAGCACCTCTTCGGTCCTTGTCTGAGATGCTTCGGGGAAAGCAGGGGCGATTCCGACAAAATCTTTTAGGAAAACGCGTTGACTATTCAGGCCGTTCAGTTATCGTCGTTGGACCGGAATTGAAACTTACCCAGTGTGGTATTCCAAAAGAAATGGCGCTTGAAATGTTTAAACCGTTCGTTCTTCGCGAGCTTATTGTCCGAGGTATTGCGCCAAACGTAAAAAATGCAAAGAATGTTCTGGAACGGCGCACCCCTGAAGTCTTTGATATTTTAGAAGAGATTACTCGTGATCATCCGGTTCTTTTGAACCGCGCGCCGACACTTCATAAACTTGGTATTCAGGCTTTTTATCCTATCCTTATCGAAGGATCCGCTATCCGTATACATCCATGTGTGTGTGCCGGATATAACGCTGATTTTGATGGAGACCAGATGGCAGTACACATACCGCTTTCAGACGAAAGTAAATTTGAAGCAATTCACCTCATGCTTCCGACACATAATTTATTAAAGCCCGCAGACGGTGCTCCTATCACCGTACCAAACAAAGAGATGGTGCTTGGGTGTTACTACATTACGACGGTCGATCCGACAAAAGATGCATCAAACGAAGAGGCACTCCCGCTTTATGCAGATGAGAAAGATGCAATATTTGCATATCAGACAGGAAGAGTTGCTCTTCGCGAGCCTGTACGGGTGCGCATATCCGGAGAAACAGTCCTTACAACTATTGGAAAAGTTCTTTTTAACGAAGTATTGCCTGAAGCGCTTCGGTATATGAATACACCGGTAAAAGCTGCAACGGTGAAAGCTCTTGTTACAAAGGCGCTACTTACCCTTACAAAAGAAGAAGTTGTTCTCATGATCGATGCCATCAAAAATATTGGTTTCTGGGGAGCGACTATCTGTGGAGGACTATCGGTTTCCGTATTTGACTGCGAGATGATTGAAGAAAAAGGGGTCATAGTCCGCGACGCAGAAGAAAAGGTAAAGGCAGTAGACGGAAATTATCAACAAGGACTTATCACGATAGACGAAAAACGCCGCCTTTCAAACGAAATCTGGATAGATATTACCGAAAAAATAGCAGATAAAACCTGGCAAAAATTAAAAAGCAACAATCCGGTAAAAATGATTATCGACTCAGGTGGAGCCAGAGCGTCAAAGGATCAATTGAAGCAACTTTCAGCTATTAAAGGACTCGTGGTCGATCCGCTTGGAAAAATAGTCGAACTTCCGACGAAGAGTAATTACCGGGAAGGTCTTTCCATATTTGAATACGTTACGAGTACCCGCGGATCCAGAAAAGGACTTACGGATTCTGCGCTCAAAACTGCAGATGCAGGGTATCTGACACGTCGGCTGGTCGATGTCTCACACGATGCCATCATTCATCATGAAGACTGCGGCACGACAGAAGGATGGGAGATAAGTCGAAGCGAAGAGCGTCAGGCAGCGTTTTCTACCCGTCTTATTGGGAGAACAGTGACTGAAGATGTGCTCATCCCGGATAGCAAAAAAGTTTTGTTTACAAAAGGTGAGGAAATTACAGAGGAAAAAGCAAGACTTTTGGATGTTCATGGTGTCGCATCAGTTTTTATCCGTTCTCCGCTCACCTGTCGAGCAAGAGTGGGACTATGTATCAAATGTTATGGATATGATTTCTCTACAGGAAAGATCGTCGATCCGGGAACTCCCGTTGGAGTTATCGCTGCACAGTCTATCGGTGAACCGGGTACACAGCTTACCATGCGTGTTCGTCACGCAGGAGGAATCGTGGGACTGGATGTTACACAAGGGCTTCCCCGCGTAGAGGAACTGTTTGAAGCACGTATCCCTCGTGTTCTCTCTCCATTGTCAGAGATTTCAGGAAAAGCAGAAGTGACCGAGACGGAAAACGGATATAAGATAGTGATTCGAAACACACAGATGAAACCCGCAGAAGAGAGGGAATATCTTATTCCTCTGACGAGCGAACTTCGTGTAAAAGACGGTGATCTTGTCGGAGCCGGACATCAGATAGCAAGTGGAAGCTTGGATTTGAAAGAAGTCTTGCAGGTTCGGGGTCTTCGAGGGGCGCAACGATATCTTATCATTGAGATTCAAAGAGTGTATGAGTCACAGGGAATTCCTATCAATGATAAGCATTTTGAAGTCATCGTCCGCAGGATGAGTGAAAAAGTACGCATCGTCTCATCTGGTGATACTATGCTACTTCCGGGTGAATTGGTCGAAAAAGCAAAGTTTGAAGAAGAAAATGCACGAGTTCTTGCAGAAGGCGGAGAGCCTGCGACAGCCCAGATCGTTGTCCTTGGTATCACCCGAGCATCTCTCTTTACCGAATCATGGCTTTCTGCTGCATCGTTTCAGGAAACGACCAATGTGCTTACGGATGCTGCACTTGCAGGCAAAGAAGACCGATTGCTTGGCCTCAAAGAAAACGTTATAATCGGACGGCTTATTCCTGTCAGTAAAGAAGCAGCTCAGGAACAGCTCTAATATTATGCCGACGATCAATCAACTAGTCCGATACGGACGACAAAAGAAAACGAAAAAAATAAAAGCGACTGCTCTGCGGAAATTTTTTAATGCCAAGGATCGCATTACCAAGCAGATGACGGCTCCGTTTAAACGAGGCGTGGTTACTTTGGTCAAAACTATGACTCCCAAAAAGCCAAATTCTGCGCTTCGAAAGGTTGCGCGCGTGAGGCTTTCAAATAAGCAGGAAGTCACAGCGTATATTCCTGGGATTGGTCATGAACTTACAGAACATGCAATAGTTTTGGTTCGGGGCGGGAGAGTTGCTGATCTTCCAGGAGTGAAGTATCATATTGTTCGGGGAAAATTCGATATGACGGGAGTCGCGACACGAAAACAGGGGAGAAGTAGATATGGCGCAAAGCGCAATGCTTCAGGGCCAAAGACCGCTGCAGCAAATTAAGAGGAGATTTTTATGCCAAGAGCAGGAAGACTTATTAAACCATTATTAAATGCAGATCCGATATACGGAAATAGGCTTGTCACGAGGCTTGTCAATCGTGTGATGATCAGTGGTAAAAAGAGGGTGGCAGAGCAGCTAGTCTATAACGCATTTGATGCGGTGAAGGCGAAAGGTGAAGATCCTATCAAGGTATTTGAAACAGCGGTGGCGACTGTTGGGCCAAAGATGGAAGTAAAAACGAGACGCGTAGGCGGAGCATCGTATCAAGTTCCTATGGAAGTTCGCGGAGATCGTCGCGTGGCATTAGCACTTCGATGGATCGTCCAGTATGCACAGAAGAGATCAAACAGAGAGTTTCATACGTTTTCAGAAAAGCTTGCAGCAGAACTTTTAGATTCCTCTAAAGGCGCCGGAGAGGCGATAAAAAAGCGAGACCTCGTGCACCGTATGGCAGATGCCAACAGGGCGTTTGCACATTTTAAGTGGTAATATTTTTAAATTTTTTCCCCAGCTTTACATCAAACGTCATAAAATCTGCTGCATGAGCAGAAGTGGCAAAAGCGAGATTGTATGCATCTTCAAGATCAAACGATGTGTCTTCGTACAGCGAGAGGGCGCTAGTCAATACTTCGCGATTTTCAAGCGCAATAAACTCCATTTTTAGTATACTTCGGAGAAATGATGTTATTGTTTTTTTGTCGAGTTTATAAAACGATTCTGCCACCCAGTAAATCTCAAAAAAAACGATGACGGACGTGGTGAGTTTTTCCTGCCCGAGTGCTGCTTTTTGAAAGAGACGGTGGGCTTCTTTGTGCTGTTCGTTTACGTCCTTTAGGAAAAATCGAAGAAAATAGTTTGTGTCGACAAATTTCATATGGCCAGATGCTTGGTTTTTGCCTGGGATACTATTGTGTCTATCGGAACTCCCTTGAACGCTTCAGGTATTTCGACAGATCCAGCCAGCCTGTCTATGAGGTCTAGAGCGGATTGTACCCGTAGCTCATTGTTTACATACGATACGACGACTTTTTGGCCGTCTTTTAATCCCATTTTTTTATACATTGATATTGGTATGGTAAGCTGGCGTTTGCTTGTGACAGTGGCTGTTTGAAACATGTTGCCTTTCTTGCTTGATCCCGAGCTGATCGAGGGATCAGCTTAGAAAGAGCCATACCCGTATGGGTATATAGTAAGGAAATTATAATATAACAAGGAAGTTTTGTCAAGTAAAGGAATGCGTAGTCAAAAAAATCAGGAGAGGTGTACGGACGCAAATGCGTGTACTGTGTAAAGAAAATCTTCACACCCTCTCCCGATTGGTTATTCAGTTGTAGATTCAGCGTTGTCGTGCATGTCAAGCGTGAGGATCCCTGGTAGTACCAGATACAAGTAGATGTTGTACCATACTAATCTCGTGGTGTATCCGCCAGGAATTAATGAACGCACGTACATGTATCCGATGAGAAGAAAAAGTGCGATGAGATGCAACCCTCGGATATTGCTGTTCCTTATCATCACGAGACACGCCGAAAATGCGAAACCAAAGTACAATAGCCAGGCTACAGCTGTTATCGCCTCGATAGTTGTCACGGTATTCGATTGTTCAATTAGCTGGCTTGGCCCAGCAAATATTGTGCAAACACTTCCGGTCAAGACAAGTATTAGAACAAAACCAACCATTTGTCGAGCATTGTTATGTTTCATAGAGCACCTTTTTTAAGTGATAAGAATTTCGGTTAATAAGCATGCTCTCGTTTGAGAGCATATTCATCGTACTCGGTAGAGGAATTGTGCATAAAGCACACGAACAAAGCATGACTTAAAACAGTCTCCTGACCGGCTATGCAGATGTTTGAATTGTTTGTTTATTTTTTCGGCCAGGTTTCGATGTACCCTCCATTCTTGCAAAAATCGGCTTTTGCAATTCCGAAAATGGTATCGGTGTCGAGTTGTGCGATTATGCCGTTCAGGTCCGACTCCCATACGCGCTTGTCGCAGTGGATTGATACAGGTCTGTTTCCGAGTTTATCCCTCGCTGTGCTTGCTGCTGATGATATTGAGGAGTACTCAGCATTCATGCCGAAGTGATACGTCGCGTAGAGCGTCGTCTCATTTGACCTATCCGTGTTTTGCGGTTGGCATATAGGTTGTCCGTTTTCGTCTTGTACCCATACTCCGCTTGGACATGGTGTTTGCCCAGATGCAGGCCGCACACGAACACTGCATGAAACAACAAGAAGAGAAAATAGCAGGCAAATCGTAAACACAATTTTGAATCGATACTTGATAGATTTCATGGTTTTTTAGCTTTCCCTTTCTTCTTTCGTAGCTGTGCTTGTTTTTCAAATGCATCTGCCAATACCCAAAGAATTCGGTTTATTATCATTACGGTTACCAACACCTCTTCAATTGAGAATTTATTGATATAAAGGGTATATCCAATTGAATAGGTTATCGTTGATACGACAATCCCAAAAATTAATTCTTCAATAGACATGATGACCTCCATCGTGATTAGTTGCAGTTGTTATACTGGATAAATCCAGTCTACGTTTCTACAACTAATACTTCGAAGAATTTACAACTGAATTTTAATGTGCTAGTATCCTGTAGGAAATGGTGAAACGCTATGTTTCGATTTCCTATAGGGTACGATGGAAATTATATGATTTAGGCCTATAACATGCTTGACCAGATATCTGACATGCACTTGTCAGGTTGGCGAAAATGTGATATACTATAGGGTATGACTCCTTTGAAGCCCTATGAACATGTACCCTTATCTAGCCTCAGGCCGAGGTTTGATGCTTGGAAAAACATCCTGACCAATAGAGAAGTTGGCAACGTCTATTTTCTCCCGCACGAAGATATTCATTATCGTGCCTACCAGTTTCGAGATTGGTGTGTAGATTCGGATTTTTCGGTCGAGCTTTTTGACCTTGAGGCTGATTTACTTCACGATGAAGTAAACTTTAAGGAATCTTTAATGAAAGCCATGAAACCGGTCATTCTGATCGCGCGATCATTTTTTTTTGTCAATCCCGATGCACTTCGGTATTTAAATATTTTGACAAAAGCTAGACTTGAGTCAGGATTAGGAATTCTCATCCTTCATGAAGGATTTCCATCATTATTAGCTTCGAATTTAGATCTGCTCCCAGAGTCACTCCGTCAACATGAGGTTATTCATTCCCTCTTTGACAAAGAGACAATGATAGGATTTTTAACAGAAACTGCAAAAGAATGGTCATTACCTATGACTGCAGAAACACTTGAAAAAATATGGCAGTCGTGCGGAGGAAACATTTGGCTTGCCAAAGATGTCATTCGTGGGTTACGGGATAACCATAAGGAATCGGTGTCAGATCATATCTCCTCGTCATTATTTTTAAAGAAAGCGAATTTGTTTTGGGAGGGTATCCCCGAGAGTCACAGATTCGTGCTTGTGCATGGTAAAAATACAGAAGCGGACGAAGCTGCAGTTCAGGAGCTTTTGCAATTCGGATTTTCATTCGATTTTCAGAATCAACCCCTCTATCTACAAAACATTATAAAGAATGAAAAATTGAATACGTTTTCAATAAAAGATGGACATGTACAGTACAAAAAAACTGATTTGACACGAGAATTTTCAAATGCAGAGAGGCGGGTGCTTCTTAATTTTTCTCAAAATGAAGGCATTGCGGTATCGCGTGATTCTCTTGGAGAGTCATTCTGGCAGGCACAAAAGTTAGAAGAATATACTGACTGGGCCTTAGATAAAATCATGAGTCGGATACGCGTAAAAATTGAGCGGTTGCACCTGCCGGTGACAATCGCGACACAGAGAGGAAAAGGCTATGTCTACAGACGAACTACCTAGTCATTTTCAAGAAACAGTCGGTCAAGGAGAGCAACAATTAAATGCTCAGCGGATGATGTTGGCTCACTTACTCATAAGCAGTATGCCGCCCGAAAATACCTTTAAGGAGCGACAATTGAGATTAAAAGATATTGCATTTGGTGTAGCACAACCTAATCCTGGATATGGTGTTGAATCAATTTTTGGAGGCACTTTTGAAGAAGACATTCAAGATGCACATTTAATCCGTGATGCACTAAAATCCGTATTTTTTGATGAAATAGTTTCAAAAGAAGTATGGGCAACAGGAAGCGCTATCACGCTTCCCCATGAGGCGTCATCAGCAAAAATAAGAGGAAAAAGCCTTGCTGAAGCGTTGTCACCGTTCTTAGGCTATGGTGACGGTAAAGAAGATCTTACAATTTTTGAACGTATAAATGTCGGACAAGAGACAGTTCAGAAACTTTCAGCTGGATCGTATGCTATGTATAGTTTGCTTAAGGATTCACGAGGTCCAAATCTCGATATTCATATGATAGATGCTCGTGGCAATAAACCGGAAACCCTGCGACTAGTCCATGCAATACTTCGATTTTCAGTGTCGTATCCATTCGACGGACCGCGGCGTTCCCTGTCTATTGTGCGGCATCCAAATGGATTTTCTTATATTCATCTTGAGATAGGTGGAGCAGGAATGAACGTCATAATTGAAGATCCCGGAGAATGGAACGCATGGGAAAAACAGTCATCTCTTCGGCAATTTGCACAGAAAGGAAAATTGATGATTGAACAAGATGGTACGATCGTTGTACATGCAATGGATAAAAATGTGAGATCAGAGAAAATCACTTTGGATGAATCGCCAGATTCGCTTGGAGACTGGCAACAGTATGTTGCACGAACGATACGCAGCATGGTGTTTCATGATTTGAATACAGATTTACTTGATCTTGAATCTATCAAAAGAGTACTTCCTGATGGAGATCAGATAGATTTTACTTCCGCGATTGGTGTAATGACAAATTTAACAGCAGCATTTTATCGAAATCCGAAAAAAACGATGAATCTTCTAAAGCTGACTGGTTTTGAGAAATATTTGCCGTTTTTTAGTGAAGAAAATGCAAGAAAGATTTTCGGCGCTAAAAATCCGAAATTAGTAGTACAACCAGAGTTCAATTTTAGTGACGAGTACACAGATTTAGTAAATTTTCTTGGTGCTTCTGATCAGGAATTATTTCCAAAACCATGGACAAAAAGTGAGTTTAATATGCATTATCATGAGTTTTTTAAGGCAAGAGACGCCGCAAAATGGTATGCCTTATTTTCTCCGATATCAGCAAGTCAGTTTATACGTGTAACACCAGATTCATCACACAGAGAGACTATTGAAGGGTATAGAGCTGGAGGCAATTGGAAAGATTTATCGATGATAAGTGGGGCTGTGAGTGCATTCAGAGCATTGTATTGGGAAGCGAAAAATATCTACAAAGAGAGGCAAGCTATGATCATTGATCTTGCTATTACGCATATGCAGCGAAGATTTTTTCGTACAGAAAAAATCTATCAAATATAAAAATAGTTATGATTTGTTGAATATTAATTTACTCTCGGATACAGAACACCCCTCCGACAGTTGTTAATTCTTCTATGTATAATCTTTCCCCTTTAAAAAACGATGCACTACCGCCATCGAGGTTGAGGGCATCTGTAATGCCGAGTTTTTGATCCGTATTTATTTCCATTAAGATATTCGGAAGATTTTGTAACAGTGGGCCGGAGATATCGCTGTCTGGAAAAAATAGTGAGAAAAAGAGAATGTCCCCGTTTTTGGATACGGCGGCAATACTTCTTCTGGCAAATTCATCATTTTTTATTTTGAGTAAAAGTGGCTTTTCATCAAGCATCAGGAGTGGGCCGGATTGAAGTGCAACATGAGAGGCACCATTGTTGGTTGGTTGAATGACCGCACGATTTGCGTCATCAATGGTGAAAAATCCATTGAGGAGTGCGCTTTGCAAAGCAGAGCCAAAAGTTTTTTTATCCGTCACAAAAAGCCCCAACGGTTTATATTCCTTATCATAAAATCCAGCATTTATTCCTTGACTGCAGTTGTATTGCGTCATGAGATTTTTGGAAGATATTCGTGTCACAAAATTGGGTATGAGAGTGATAGAAGATATGTCTGATACGCGGAAAAAGTTATATGCGTATGTTTTTTCTCCGACCAGGATTGTGTTCCATTGCGGATTATCAGCCGTAGGTTCTGGGGGTGATTCAACGGTGATAGATGTGTATCTTTCTTGCGAATATCGGAGAAACGCTCCTAAAATTATAGTAATGAGTACCAGTATAAGAATAACGATGATCTTTTTCATATCTTTGTTACAATATTGTCTATGAGCCTTAATATCGAAACGCTTGTTGTTGGTCAGATGCAGACGAATTGTTATATTGTATCAGACCGAAAAACATCAGAGGCTTTTATCATTGATCCCGGAGATGACGCAGAATTTATAGAATCTGCAATCACGCGTCTTGAGGTTACTCCCAAAGCTATACTGGCAACACACGGACACTTTGATCATATTTTAGCCGCACTTGCGCTCGAACTTGCCTATCAGATCCCGTTTTATATACATGAGGGAGATGAATTTTTAGTGAAAGATATGGAGAGTCGAGCAAAACATTTTTTGGGTATCACGGTCGATCCTCCACCGGTTATTTCCGGATATCTTACTCCAGGTCAACACATACCTTTAGGTGATGAATTTCTGACTGTTATGGAAACAAAAGGACACACTCCGGGAAGTGTTTGTTTTTATAGTGCATCAGATATTGTTCTGTTTGTGGGAGATACTATTTTCCAGGGCGGGGAAGTGGGACGTACTGATTTTTCTTATGCAAAGCCGCTTGAACTAAACGAGTCAATAGATCATATTCTTTCTTTGGACGAAGAAATGATTCTCTACCCTGGGCATGGAGAAGATACGAAAATCGTACATGAGAAACACATCAGACAGCTCCGAGAAGCGTCGAAGCCCATTGGGTAATTTTGTCGTTACTTTCTTCCATAGCTGAAAAATATCCGTCTATACGAAGCGATGGAGTTATGATCGTGCCGCCAACTGTTTTTACGAATTGTTCTAATACATCTACGGCGCCACAAAAATATGTATACGAAGAATCCCCGAGTCCTAAAATTGCAAATTTTCTTCCTGCATACTTTTTTATATCCGTTTCTTCAAGTATTGCATGAAAATCTTCATGCGGCTGTCCTTCTTTTGTATCAAAATCCCAGCTTGGTGATGCAAGGATGATAGTATCCGATGATTTTATGAGTTCGGTGTTTATCTCTTTTGGATTTATGAGGGTTGTCTGGTGTCCATTTTTTTCGAGCACAGACGATAGGTGCTTGACAGCTGATTCAGTGCCTCCGGAATTTGTTGCGTAAACGATGAGTATTTTCATGAAACCAGTATATCATGTACTATTAAAGTTGATGAAACAAAGCATAAGAGATCATTTTCAAAAAGTTGATACCACATTGTTTGAGGTGTTGTCTCGTTTAGATCATACTCTTCTTACTCCAAAGATTTCCGATGATTATTTTGTCAGTCTTTGTGAAGATATTATCGGCCAACAGCTCGGAGGCAAAGCTGCAGATGCCATCACAAAGCGCTTTCATGAACTTCTCGGTAAGCATGGAGTTTGTCCTGAATCAGTTCTTGGAGAGTCTGATGATGCTATTCGCGCAATCGGTACATCCTGGGCGAAAGTCCGATCTCTGAAAGACCTTGCGCGGAAAGTGAAAGACAAAATAGTTCGATTGGAAAATCTTCCGGAGAAATCTGATGAGAAAGTGATAGAAGAACTTGTAAAAGTAAAGGGTATTGGACCTTGGACCGCAGAGATGTTTCTTATGTTTTCTCTCGGACGCGAAGACGTATTCTCATATGGAGACTTAGGTTTAAAAAATGCGATACAAAAAATTTATGGATTTAAAAAAAGTCCGTCGATAAAACAAATTTCTACTATTGAAAAAAGGTGGAGACCGTATAGAACATATGCCTGTCGTATACTCTGGGCATCTTTAGATAATAGACCCGCTTCGCCGGAGCTTGAATAAAGCGAAAGCGAGGCGAGCCCGCTTCGCCGGAGCTTGAATAAAGCGAAAGCGAGGCTGGCCGACGGATCGAGGCGAGTGAGCGATACTATGAATACTAAAAGTACTCAGAATTCATCACGGATTATTTCATTTTTGATTTCACTTCTCCGTATTGTCCTTACGGTTGCAGTTCTCCTGTATGTAGTTCGCCCATTCATTCCGCTTGTAGAAGAATTGATTCCGGTTGCACTTCGTACATATGGTTTAGCAGGAGAAGATATCAAAATTGCGGGTACCGGATCTATGTACCCGACATTTCCCAAAGGCGCCGGATCGACAGATATAGCCAGGGCCAAAGAAATCGTTGCGTTTTCGTCTATGAAACGGTTTCCGTCGGGTATTATACTATTTGGAAAACATTTTTTTGGATATGAATTAAAACACGGAGATATTATTTCATTTATTACCGATAAAACAAAAGAATTATCCACCAAACAGTACGGCGAAGAAGCAGGATTTATAAAACGTATTATTGCCCTTCCGGGAGAAAATGTTGAAATTCGCGACGGGTTTGTTCTGGTGAACGGTACACGTTTAAAAGAGCCATATACCGCGCGGGCAAAATCAACGTTTGGCGGTACAGTGCTTCCAGATTGTCATAAGGTGACTGTTCCGGCCGGGAAGCTTTTTGTCCTGGGGGATAATCGGGTTGCGAGTCTTGATTCACGGTTTGACATAGGATTTGTCGACATTTCCTCTGTGGATCATGTGCTGCCGTTTCCGGAGCAAAAAATATATGCAGGAAAATGGAGAGATCCTGCCCATGACGATGATCTTGTGTCCCAACCGACACTCGTATCAGACGAGTTCCTAAAGCTTCTTAACGCAAAACGGGTAGAATCAGACCTGAATGAGCTTACATATCAATCGTTATTAACTCAAAGCGCAGCGAAACGAGGAGCGGTGATGCTTCGGGACAATGATCTTTCTTTCGAAGCAACCAAAAGCGGGTATACTATGGAGCGGGCCATGAGTGACGTTGGATATTCAAATATCACCTGGGGGGAAGCACCGATTTTAGGATATTACACGGCAGACGAACTTATAGAAAACAGTTTTCAATTTCCGGAATCAAAGAAATTTTTATTAAACAAAGATTTTCAGGAAGTGGGAGTGTCGGCGGTTTTGGGAGAGATAAATGGATGTCCGACACAGGTGGTTGTACAGCATTTTGCGGGGTATGTGCCTCCAAACTACGGAATAGGGGTGGTAGCAAGTTGGAAATCAGCACTTTCGAGTTTAAAGTCAATTAGGCCCGGATGGGGAGCTCTTCGCGATAACGCCCGGTTTTACGAAAAAAATAAGGCGGAGGTAGATCAGATGATGCAGGTCATTGATGAGCGCGTTTCTAATATGGAACGGATAGTATCACGCATGACGAGGAATCAATGGCTTACCCGTGAGGAGCAGCGGTTGTCAGATGACGACATGCGATTATCTCGTGAGCAAGAGCGTCTCGCAAAAAGTCTCAATTCAAAGTGAGAGCGTCATTGTCATTGCGAGCGAAGCGTGGCAATCTTATTTACTATGAAAGTTGGAGCTCATGTATCGACTGCGGGAGGATTAGGGAACGGTATTATTCGCGCACAAGCGATTGGTGCTTCCTGCATCCAGATTTTTTCCAGTGCGCCAAATCAATGGAAGTCTTCGCAGCATTCCATGGAAGAGAAGAAAAAATTTCATGAGTCATGTGTCATAAGTCATCTTAGTCCGGTTTTTGTTCATGCGCCATATCTCATAAACCTTGCCTCGGATAATCCAGAGCTTATAGAACGATCTGTCGAAGCAATGAAAACTGATCTGCAGTTTTGTCATGATATCAGCGCGTTCGGTGCAGTCGTTCATTTTGGGAGTTTCGTGGGTGGGTGGAGTGTAAAGCGAGAAGAATTGACGAAACGTGTCAGATCAATTCTAGATGACACGCCAAGTGACACGATACTAATTATCGAAAACTGTGCTCGTGCGGGTGGAAAAATTGGCTCGACAGTGGAAGAGCTTGTCATGATGAAGGATGATGTTGGAAGTATCAGACTGAAATTTTGTATCGACACAGCGCATGCATTTGTCAGCGGGTTTGATTTACGAGATGCTTCACTTTGCAAAACGTATATGGATTCCATCGGACAAAAAATCGGTTGGGATCGGATTGGGATTATTCATCTTAATGATTCCAAGGCAGATTTTGACAGTGGCCGCGATAATCACGAAAATATCGGTGACGGGAAAATAGGCCTGGGGGGTCTATCAAATTTTGTTCGACTTTTGCCTTCTGATCTTCCTCTTATTCTCGAGGTTCCGGGTATCGAGGGTGAAGGGCCGGATAGAGAAAATATTGAGCGAGTAAAAAAATTGTATTATTCTATTACCATGAATGTATGAGTTGGAACGTCAAATTTTTTCAGACGGCAAGAGGAAGATATCCAGTGCAGGAGTTTATAGAGAGTCAGGAAATGTCGACGCGTGCAAAAATTACCCACGCCATAGTATTGTTGGAAAACTGCGGACCGTATCTTAAACCTCCTTACATTAAAAAATTGCAAGATAAATTGTATGAATTGAGGATTTCAGGAAAAATAGAAGTACGGATATTCTATACAATAATTAGCAACCAGTATTGTTTACTTCATGCTTTTAAAAAGAAAAGTCAGAAAACACCTCGTAAGGAATTGCAGAATGCTCTTGACAAACTGAAAGAATGCATATAGCATATATGCTATGAAACGACATCATCTCGATTTTAAAGTTTGGAAAAAAGAGGCCATGAAAAATCCTCTTTTTAAGGCAGAGTACGATAAGCTTCAGCCGGAATTTGCTTTGATTCAAGCGATGATAGATGCTCGTATTCATAAAAGAGTGACGCAAGAAGGATTAGCTAAGAAAATTGGTACAAAACAGTCAGTTATTTCAAGACTTGAAACCGGTCGAGGCAATCCTTCCGTTGCGTTTCTTAAGAAATTTGCCACTGCGTTGAATACCAGACTGGAAATCCGTTTTACCGCCATATAATAAAAAAATTCAAATTGTTTTGGGATCTTCCGACCACGTCTCTAGACGAGTTGTCCTCGACACGC
>JBBTTM010000133.1:0-3008 GCA_038064255.1 Patescibacteria group bacterium
TCATTCTTTAGGTCGAATGCATGAGTTCGATTTTTTTTTCTTTCCGTCATGATACGATAGTGAGTATGAGAACTCTTCGTATATCAGCACGTCCTGTTGTGGGCAATGCGACTTCTGATCATTGGGGACAGGCGCTTTCGTCGCAAAAAGTGTACGGGGTTATTGAAATTCAAGGAGACGAGGCGATGAAACACGGTATCGACATACTTTCGCTTCTTGATAGACGTTTACAGGGTGTTCCATCTGATCCAAATGCGGTTTCGCTTGTGATCCAGGAGATTGTCGATGAGACGGTTGTGTCACTTGTGCTTGTCGTGATACATGGCGCAGTCGCATCGATGGTATGCTATGGAAAAGGGTCGCTCTATCTTCGGCGAAATACCCGTTTTGCATCGATGCTCAATGGTTCTGGTGCACTTTCGGGAAAAATTGAAATAGGAGACGAATTTATTTTGCTTACAGACGGAGCATCTCAGGTATTTCCGCAGTCTCGTCTCATCTCCTTTGTAGATGGGTCGTCTGCACAAGTTACTGCAGAACGGATGATATTGTCCTGGCATCAAGAAGGGGGAGGAGCCGGCGGGGCTGCACTTCTTTTGGGAGTTGGATCTGACAGTGAAGAAAACGATAATCCTGCATTCGCACCTGATGAAGAGAGGATATCTGAGTCCACTGTTCCTTCAATCCGGATGACGCAAAAAAAACGATTGAAAGACACGGTTATTCCGTTTCTAAAAAGTATCGTTCGGGATTTGCGCTTGCGATTCGTCGCGTTGCCAAAGCCTACCAGAAAACGTCTCGTTCTTGCGATAGTACTTTCATTATTATTTTTTTTAAGCGTGGGCATTGGCCTCAGACGTCAGATGACAGATCGAAAGACTCAGGAGACTGTAAAATATATGCAGGATGCCAAACGTCTGTATGAAGAAGGCATTGCGCTTTTAGAGGTAAATCCAGTCAAGGGTCGTGACGCCCTTCTTCTGGCGAAAGAGACTATAGAAAATGCACGTTCCTCTGCAAGGTCACGCTCAAAAGAATTTTTTGACAGTACAAAGCTTGCAAAACAGATTGATGAAGCAATCCTTGGAGCATCTCATACTTACACAGTTGAGCCGGCGCTTTTTTATGACGCATCACTGCTTCGTGGCGACGCAACGATCGGAGCCTTTTCATCTGAAGGAGACGTCATGCTTCTTCTTGATTCACAGGGAAAATCTCTCATGTCCCTGTCCCTCTCATCAAAAAATGCACAAATTTTAAGCGGTGGACAGGCGCT
Organism: Patescibacteria group bacterium; assembly: GCA_038064255.1. Classification (GTDB taxonomy): domain Bacteria; phylum Patescibacteriota; class Microgenomatia; order UBA10105; family UBA927; genus JACREM01. The sequence goes on from JBBTTM010000133.1 coordinate 1,277, forward strand.
CAGCGGGAGTACGCTCATCGCAAGACATGGAGAAACAGGGTATATATTTACAGGTGAAGCGGTTCAGAGTATTGATCTAAAAACAAAAGTTGTTACCCAGAATGTGATAAAAAAAACAGAAGATTGGGGAACAATTGTTTCCATGGTTTCATATGGGGGGAATATTTATTTGCTTGATTCGCTCAAGGGTAGAATCTGGAAGTATGTTGCAATAGACGCATCGTCGCAGACGGGGAAGACGGGTTTTTCTGAGATACGTGAATATTTAAATCCCGACACGTTGCCGGATTTTTCAGGGGCGCTTGGTCTTGCCATAGACGGATCTGTCTGGGTGGGGACGAACTTGGGGAAAATATTCCGGTTTACTCAAGGGCGCGAAAATACGTTTTCCCCACAGGGAGTGGACCCGAAGTTCTCTGGACCAGTACGTGTGTATACCAATGACGATCTAAAGCGAGTATATGTCCTAGATAGCAGTCAGAAACGAGTCGTCGTACTTGAAAAAGACGGGGTGTATGCAGCGCAGTATGAGTGGAAAACGTCACTTTCACCTATAGATATCGCTGTGTCAGAAGAGCAGCGGAAGATTCTTCTTCTCGCAGATGGTAAAATATTCTCCATTGATCTGAAATAAGAGTCCATGAAGTACGCAGCAAATCATAAAGCACTGTTTGACTATACGATCCTTGAACATTTTGAAGCAGGGGTGGAGCTACGTGGCCATGAAGTGAAGTCAATACGGTCAGGACATGCGAAGCTTGAAGGGTCGTATGTGAAGATTATCGGCGGTGAAGCGTTCCTCGTAAACGCACAGATTTTTCCATATGCTCTGTCGCGGCCGGATCTGGCTGATCCGCTTCGAACAAGAAAGCTTCTTTTTCATAAAAGAGAACTTATCAGGCTTCAAAGTAAGCTTGACGGTGCCGGTTTGACGCTTGTAGCGCTCTCCTGGTATACTAAAGGCCCCAGAATAAAGCTTGACGTCGGCCTTGCACGCGGGAAAAAGCAGTACGAGAAGCGGGAAATCATAAAAAAGCGCGACGAGGTTCGGGATCTCGAAAAGCAATTTCGGGGGAAGGTAAAGTAGAACGCATTTGAACGACGGTCCACCATATCTTACCATTTGCCTTATCCTGCTTCGCAGGACGGCTCATGGAGCGATTATTGGCGGACATAAGAAACAGAAGGACCAATTGGTCCACCATATCTTACCATTCGCCTTACCTACTATTCGTAGCGCGGCTCATGGAGCGATTATTGGCGGACATAAGAAACACTAAGATTCACTTCGTTTATCAAGTGTTTCTAATGGGGATGAATTGATTCGACGGAGCACGTACATTAAAAACCGCAAGCCGGCGATGACAAAAGAGCCGTAAAATTTTGTCAAAACTATCTGCTGATAAAACAGTAGAACTTCTCAAAGAAAAACTTGCAGCTCTTCTTGAGCTTCAGGATCTTGGGAATTCCAGTGCTTACCGACCTGCGATTTTCGCAGAATTGCGTACAGCATAAGGAACATCTCTATTTGTCTATTGCCTAGTGAGACAGTAGAGGTGGAAACATAGCTAGGCCGCCAGATTTACGAATGACCAACGTGAGTCGGAGTTTTTGGTCGATCCTCTTTACTTTTTTTGTCAATTTTTAGGGTAAAGAGTTACGAAATTGACTACGCTTGTAGAAGTTTTTCGTGTATTTCTCCGGACCCGGGCTCACTCCCCGGCATCTCCAC
>JBBTTM010000134.1:0-2100 GCA_038064255.1 Patescibacteria group bacterium
CAAAACAACAGCCTAAAGTAACGTTTTTACCAACACGAAACTTTACTTAACTCTTTTTTGTACTCGCTCGGTGTGACCCCAAATGTTGCCTTGGAAATTTCTGCTGTTAATATTTCGTAATCTCTGTCCTCTCTTGCTCCCCGCTTCTGCCATTCATCCGTAAGCTCTTCCCTGATAGCAATACCACGCATGCGCTTTTCTATCCAATCATCACTATATCCTTTCAATTTATAAAGCATCCGAGTACGCTTTGTCGCGAGCTCCGGATTCTCTATCTCTTGTACTCGTTCGTATCCAACCCGCGCCAACCACCGCTTAAAAGGTTCAGCTTTTGAGGATGGAATAGATTGAATAAGTCGAAAAATACCTTCAGTATGCCAACAGTAAGCCTTTTGTACTCCCCCTGAAGTATTTATATCCAACATAAGGGGTGGTACAAATTGTACCCCCCCTTTATCAACAAGCTTTAAGAGTTTTTTATCTCTCTCTTTTAATCGCTTAAAATACTGCGCTGGATCACGAGATTCGACCAATATTTCGATAACATCATTAACTACAAACCACCATTCATTCTGGTAAAATGTTTTTCTGATCTGTCTTCCTTTGAAGAGAGAAATTTTCGTTGTATCCATATCTCTGAAAATCTCAAGTTACAACATTTTGTGGTTTTCCTTCGATCCATGCACGAATATTTTCTACTACAAGTTCATACGATTTCCTGTCAGCTTCTTCCGTATTAAACGCATTGTGTGGAGTAACTACGACCCTGGAATGACTGTAGTACAAATCATCAGGAGGAATCGGAGTCATCATTGCAGTTTCTATACCGTATCCGAATATTTTACCTGAATCCAATCCTTCTATGACAGCACTTTTATCCACCAATTCTTCTCTGGAAGTATTTACCAAAATTACACCATCTTTCATTTTCGCAATTTCTTTTCTGGATATCATATTTTTTGTTTCTCTGGTTAACGGTGCACAAACAGCAATGACATCTGATTCTATTAATATCTCATCAAGCTCGACCAATTTGACTCCCTGAACAGCACTCTTACTTTTATTTAATCCCAGCACCTTCATGTTAAATCCAATTGCGCCTCGGGCAACTTTTTTACCAATATCTCCAAGTCCAATTATTCCAAGGGTTTTCCCAAATACTTCCTTACCTTTATAGTCATTAAACTTGTACGCACCCTTGAATCTTGCATCGCGATCAAACTCTGAAATGCGCTTAGCTAGATCCAATATCATTCCCCACGTATGCTCAGCAACTGACTCAGAATTAGCACCTTTTATATTACAAACAACTATGCCTTTTGATTTAGCAAATACAACATCCACCCAATCAATACCGACAGTGAGAAGAGCGATGAATCTAAGTTTTGGTAGTTTTTCGATGAGTTCTTTTGAAATTGATGCAATACCAGAAGATCCTGCTATTAAAATATCTGAATCTTTCGCTAATGCTACTACATCATTAACATTCAGTTTTTGTTTATTATAAACAGATAATTTACCAAGTTTTTCTAAGTCAGACTTGATATATTCAATTTGTGGATTTGATGTAATACAACAAATTTTCATAATTCTTCCCCCATTATAAAACTTTTACTTTGAGATATACTATCAGGCACTTTGGTACTCATCTATATGAAGCTTAATATCTTTCGCTTTTAGTTGAAGCGTTGAACGGCCGTTCCATGTATTTATATCAAGTGTAAAACACAGATCAACAGATACTCCGACTGCAATCCACGGAGCGTATGCAGTGCCATTGAATACGAGTACTTCGTAAATATCATCTCCCGCTTGAACAGAAAGTTTTATGTGTTTCCCTTCTTTGCCTATTTTTTTCACTTCCATAATCTTCACTCCAAAAAGTGCAAAAACAGGTTCGACATTTCCAAATCCAAAGGGCTTAAAATCTCCAAGCATTTCACAAATTTTTTGAAGATCATCGTCTTTAAAAAGTTCTACATCTATTCGAACCTCGCGGACCAATGATTCATCCGGAATAGACACATCTGCAAGATCTTCCAGGCGTTTTTTCAGCGCATCTATATTTTTCGTCTCAACAGTGAACCCTGCAGCCATCGG
>JBBTTM010000134.1:2200-9404 GCA_038064255.1 Patescibacteria group bacterium
AATATCAGGCTTTACATGATGGTCTGTGACGATAATATCTATACCATGTTTTTTGGCATAGGCAACTTTTTCATGTGCAGTGATACCATGATCAACGGTAATAATAAGCGACGGATGAAATTCTTCCCGTACCTTATCGATACCCTTTTCCGATAACCCATATCCCTCTTCTATCCTATGAGGAATATAGGGCATGACATTAAACCCCAGGGAATGGAGCATCTCCCACATAATAGCGCCGGATGTAACCCCGTCAGCATCATAATCCGCATAGACTACAACTGATTCTTTTGTATCATGGGCCTGTAGAATTCTCGTTATGCCAATTTTCATCTCTTTCGGATCTATTCCAACATCGAACGCAGTAAGATCGTACGGAGAAGGAGGATGCAAAAAATATTCTGTTTCTTTTGGATCAGTAATTGCACGAATTCGAAGAAGTGTTTCTTTAATTTCCGTCAACCTATCAAGAGATGCCCCGGAGCCATTTTTTTGTACATGTGTCTTCTCAACACGCCATTTCTTCATCTTCCTATGATATCATAGGGTCATAATGATCGTACTTCCTAAGCGTGCTCTATCTATCATTTCAACACTAAAAGCGAAGGGCTTTACAGCCTACGCAGTGGGAGGATCAGTCCGGGATTTACTCCTTGGAAAATCCACCAAGGGATGGGATTTTACGACCAATGCTACTCCCGAAGAAATACTTTCTCTTTTCCCGGATAGTTTTTATGACAATGCATTTGGAACGGTCGGAATAAAAATATTCTCTCAAGAAACCCCAGAAGAAGTAGAAGACATCTACGAAATCACAACGTATAGAAGCGAGTCCGGATATACCGACCATAGGCATCCGGGCGTACTTACATGGGGAAAAACGCTTGAAGAAGATCTTTCCCGGCGGGACTTTACCATAAATGCAATTGCGACAGATGGATCGATTCTCATCGATCCATACAACGGTACAAAAGATTTAGAACAACACCTCATACGCGCCGTAGGCGATCCATCGAAACGGTTTAACGAGGATGCACTCCGTATGATGCGGGCAGTTCGTATAGCTTCTCAGATCGGTATGACCATAGAGGAAAAAACATTGGATGCAATAAAAAAACATGCATCTCTGATCAATAAAATTTCATCCGAACGAATCAGGGACGAATTATTAAAACTTGTAGACTCTGAATTTGCAGCAGACGGAATACTCATTCTAAAAAATAGTTCACTCCTCCACTTTTTCCTGCCAGAACTTGAAGTCTCATTTGAATACGGACAAAAAAGCCCAAAACGACACCACACGCTTGACGTAGGTACTCATAGCATTATCGCTCTCAAGAACTGTCCGTCCCATGACACGATAACAAGACTCGCAACTCTTCTCCATGACATAGGAAAGCCGCAGACACGAAGAGTGGATGATGAAGGAGTGGTAACCTTTTTTAATCATGAGGTGGTCGGTGCTGGAATTGCAAAACGAATTGCATACAGACTTAAGCTCTCTAAAAAACAGACAGACAAACTCGTCACTCTCATACGGTGGCACCAATTTAGTGTCGACGAAAGGCAGACAGACAGCGCGATACGGAGGTCTATACGCAGGACTACACTTGAGTATCTTCCGGACATGTTGGCCCTCCGAATCGGCGACCGTCTCGGAGGCGGAGCGCTTGAAACTTCCTGGAGACTTGAGCTATACAAAAAAAGACTAGAAGAAGTACAAAAGCAACCGTTTTCAGTCTCTGATCTAAAAGTAAGCGGACATGATGTCATGGAAATACTATCGATAAAACCCGGACCTGCGGTCGGAAAAATACTATCAGAGCTTTTTAGTAAAGTTGAAGCAGGGACGCTGGTGAATGAACGAGAGACATTAATCGAAAAAATGAAAGAGATTGCCGCGCCGTCAGAACGGTCTCGCAATGACATAATTGCCTAAGTCTTATTAAGTGCCACTTTTTCGACGTCGTTCAAAACGATCCCAGAGAATAAGAATAGGCGTTGCGATAAACGGCGAGGAATATGTACCTGAGATAGTGCCTACAAGAAGCGCCATCGTGAACCATCTCACTGTATCTCCGCCGAGGAGTACGAGCGAAAATAACATAAATATAATCGTCAGAGAGTTGGTGGTAGATCTCCCCATGGTTTCGGTAAGAGCAAGATCGCACGTCTCTTCAAATGAAAGCTTGACTCCACGCCTCAGATATTCCCGAATTCTGTCAAACACGACGATCGTATCGTGAACCGAAAAACTCATGGTCGTAAGAAATGCTGTAACAAAAAGAGTGTCTACCTCTATGCCTCGAAAATGTCCCAGTAGGGAAAAAACTCCAAGAACCATGAGAAGATCATGAAATAACGCAATAATTGCCGAGACACCGAATTTAATATTTTTAAACGCATACGCTACATACAAAAGTATTCCTCCCATTGCAATAATTGCAGCAAAAATAGCCTTTGTCAGTAATTCTTTTCCAAGGATCGGACCCACAATCTCCCGTCGCAAAAGTTCTGCGGTATTGTCCGTTTTTTTGACTGTATCAAAAAATACATTCACTTTTTCTGATTCCTCCGGTTTTACCCGCAGGACATATGTCTTTTCAAACGATTTTTGAATACTGGCGATATTCATATTTTCCTTTTTGGCACTTTCCTCTAGTAACGATTGGGGAGTAGTATCTGCGATCTTCATCTCGACCAATGCGCCGCCGGTAAAATCTATGGACTGTTTGAGACCGTACCTGACCAACGAATACATACCAACCACCAAAAAAATACCTGAAAAAAGAAAATAAAATGCAATATATTTACTAAATCTGATCATGACGTACCACCTTTTCTATAAAGAACCCGAATAAGAGTACGGGTAACTACAATTCCGGTAAAAAGACTCACTATGACGCCGACTAAAAGAGTGAGTGCAAAACCACGCACTAAACCGGAACTCGGTAAAAATGCCCATCCTCCCGGGTTATACAGGATAAGACAGGTAATGATGGTCGTAATATTTGCGTCCCGTATACTGTCCCACGCTTTGCCGAACCCAAGCTCCATGGCCACATGCCAGGGTCTCCCGTGCCGCAGTTCCTCTTTATACCGCTCAAAGATAAGTATATTACTATCAACCGCCATCCCGACTGAGAGTATGAATCCAGCGATTCCCGGAAGCGTCAGTGTAACCGGTACAGCACGAAATATGGAAAAAATAATTAGGCCGTAGATGATAAGTGCCAGATCCGCCAAGAACCCTAAAAATCCATACTGCAAAATCATAAAGACAAGAACTATGGAAAGACCCACAAGCCCTGCTCTGATACTTTTTGCGACAGACTCCTGACCCAGAGTCGCACCGATCGTCTTTTTTTCAATGATAGTAACCGGAACCGGCAGGGAACCAGCACGGAGCTGAAGAGAGAGTGTCTTTGCCTGATCACGAGTAAATGACCCAGTGATGACGGCTTTCCCGTCTGTAATTTCCGTATTTACCCGCGGCCAGGTAAGCGGTGAATTATCAAGAAAAATTATCAGAGGTTTACCAATGAGTTTTTTTGTTACTTCCGCAAATTTTTTCCCACCTTCGGGCGTAAACTCAAGGGATACTTCCGGCTCGCTCGTCTGCTGACTAAATACCATACTCGCAGTCTGAAGTTCCTTTCCGGTAATACCGACAGGAAGAGTATTTTCTATAAAAGGAATGACAAATGCACCCGGGGTTGCGTCTTTTTCGTCTTTAAATTCCCGGAATTCAAGCTTCGCCGTCTGCCCGATAGTATCGACTGCCTGATCCATGTTTGATACTCCTGGGAGCTCGACTATAATCCGGTACTGGTCATTGACTCGGGAAGACTGAACAATTGGTTCTGAAACTCCGTAAAAATTGACTCTCCTGTCTATGACTTCACGGGCTGATTCAAGCGCGTTCACACGATCATCTGCACGTATGTCTTTCATATCCGCTTCCAGAACTATATGCGTCCCTCCTGAAAGATCCAGACCCAGGTGCGTTTTAAATTGTTTTTTGAAGGAAATTCCAAATTTGTTGTACTCTATGGTCGGAGGATTTAAAACCCGATCTATATGAATAGGTCCAACAGAAAATTTGAGGTGATACTCTTCGGGTAAACTTAAAATGCCAGCAAAAATTGTCAGAAAAATAATAACAAAGAACAAACGAATGTGCGTTGATTTCATTGTGAGTATTATTGTTTTACGCTACAAGATCTTCTTCATCCCCTATGACCATAATTTTTGATCCGGTAAGGACAGACAGAACAAAAGGATCCCTACGGGATTTGCGGAAATCGAATTCTTCCTCTGTCATCACAGTATAATTTAATTCCCTTCCGCGTCTCGTCTCCTCTGCTTTGACGATCTGTGCAAGCTCCGGCAGTACAACCGTACCAACGATAAGAAGATCTACGTCATTTCCTCCTCTATTGGGAAGTCCTCTGACCATTCTTCCGGAAATCATGACATATTTTATCTTCCCAAGTTTTGCTTTCTGCTTATATAATTCAAGTCCAACTCCCGAAGACTTTGCAATAATGCCGGTAAGTTCATTGTATAAAGGATATTCTTTTTTAAATACATAGAAAAGTCTATTTGCCCGGGGTTCTTTTGAAACCATACCGGCTTTTTCCATATGCGCGAGTTCGCGTCTCACGGCGTTTATCTCTTCTCCTACTCTTCGAACTATATCCCGAACATGAAAAATCATCCCTGGGTTTGACAAAAATAAACCAAGCATCTTCACTCTCACCCGCGAAATAACTATATCTTCTAACATAGAAGTACCTTTTCTAGGCAAGCTATAATTTAAGCTCGTATTATTCTACCGTCACTGCCGTCCCGGTTGGAAGCATAGTAATCCAGACTTTTCCCGGATTGAGCTTAATTTCTTCCCCATCTTTATCAAAAAACTGAGTACGCGACGTGCGGAGTGGTTTTTTCCACGTCATCTTCGTCACTTTTCCATCCTGATAGACAAAACCGTCGCTGGATCCTACGTTGGCATATAAAAGATGCGCATGCTCATCTACGGGACCTGTCTCTTTGGCAAAAAGAATGATAACCACTTTTGCTGTAAGCTGTTCTTTTGACTCAAGATCTGTATGAATAGCTCCACCAGTAAACCGCTTGTATAAATTTGTGGCTTTGTCATACTCCCACTTTACACCAAATCCTTTTTCCATACTTTTCCATCCGGAGAAACTCGCACTAAACGCAGTGCCGCGGTCAGCATCTTTTGCATCTTCTTTAAATTTCCATGAAACAAAGTTTTTATCCCACCTCACTTCATTTTCGTCTACTGCCGTGAGTCCCCGCTTTTCTCCGAGTGCATGAAGTTTATCGGTAAAACAGACCATAGTGTGTTCGGTCGCAACCTCGTGATCAAGCCGGTCATAATTCCTGTAACACGTGGGAAATGAAATGCCGAATTGATCCATATCCTTTATGCGGTACTGATCTATCTGACAGAGGGCCTTTGCGCGTTCATCCACTGTCGGATCATTGCAGTTTCCAGCGCCGCCAACATGATTATAAAAAGCGTCATACTCCAACACCCACGGCAAGTAATATGTACGGGCACTTCGAACTGGGGCAAGGCCAATATTAAAGGCTGCCGATCCGCAATAAAAAATACCCATAAAACGTGTCACTCCGCCTTCGACTACTGCTTCATATATGATGTCAGCATATGATAAGCCCGACTGTGGTCTCGCTTCTTCATGATTTTCTATCATGACAGCCAGAGGACGACGTTTTTCCCAGATGACTTTTTCCTGTTCAGTATATTTGTCCCCATTGAGTGGACAAAGGGCAGTACGAGGGATAGCCGGATCAAGAGCAAACCGTTTCGTGGGCTTTGTTTCACTTGTCCCGCCTATGGGCGGGGTCGCAGGATTTGACGTAGTTCCCTTTTGCACAAGAGAAAATGCAGCGAACGAAAGTCCGGTAGAAATAAGAAATAATCCAATACCAATGAGAATGACCAGCGGTTGTGTAAGTTTTTTCATACTATTTTTGCATGAGCGATAGCTTCCTGCTCCTCCTTTGATAACTGAATATCTTTGCCTTTTCCTTTTTCTATCTGTTTCATGTACCATCTGTGCCCAGACCTGGCATACAAAGATGTCATGACCAGCCCATTCTGATGCCCATCCAAAAGTGCCAAGGTAAAACTCTGAGATCCGCCCGTATCTGAAAAGGGATTAAACCGTACGAGCCCTATATGCTGTAAATGGAATTTTCCATCTCTATATATAGTAGCAAGACCCTTCTCAAGCTCACAGATATGCACCTTCGTCTCATCCTGATTTTTCAATATACCATCTAATACCGCTAAAAGTCCATTCCCTTTTGAATTAGCAGTTAGATTGTTGTAATGAGCTCTCATCCGAACAAAAAAAATGGTCAGGACAAGTAACCACGATACAAGAACAAAATAAAATACGGCAGTAAAACTGAACACCATCGGTATTCATAATCTTACGATTCAACAAAAGCCTTTGTCAATCGACAGGAAATAATATATTAGAAAGTTGACAAGCGAATTGAAGCTATGCTACGCTCATCGGCACAAGGCATTTCTTTTGACAGACATACCATATGCCAAAAAAAACGAGACTTCAGAAAATAAAGTCAGACCAAAGACGACATCATTTTTCTCCCGATTCTCCTGTGCATGAAGTTGTTTCTCCAGCTGAAACAATCAAAGCATCTTCACTTCCCCAGTATTCGCTCAGAGAACGATTAGCGCCAGAAAAATCATCTGACAGAATGCGCACGATTTTATCACCACAGATTACGGCAATGATAGATCCAAAAGAATTTCATGCGATAAAACTTGATCTTTTAAAAACATCGATCCTTGCTGTCCTTGCGTTTATGACTGAATTATTCCTATACATGAGACTGAATCAAAAATAATTTTTTTCTGAGAGGAGGTGAAGTTTTATATGGCATCTATGTATTGCGTAAAATGCAGAGCGAAGAGGGAAGATCCGGCTGCAGTAAAAGTCACCATGAAAAATGGGAAACCAGCAATGAAAGGAAAGTGTCCTACCTGCGGAACCGGTATGTACAAAATCGGAGCTGCGTAATATTTTGAGATTTTTAAAGAAACTCCGTCGTTCTCGGCGGGGTTTCTTTGTTTTAGTGTGATTACTCAACTTAAATCACTTTCTCCAACTTATTCTTA
>JBBTTM010000135.1:0-3661 GCA_038064255.1 Patescibacteria group bacterium
ACGGTATAACAAGTGGTTTAACAATTACTACTGGGAACATGTGAACTGTGTCAATCCCTGCGTCACAGGAGACACATTAGTCGCTACTGAGAACGGGTGGACGAAGGCACGTGATCTTACCGTGGGGACAAAGATTTTAACTCCAAAAGGGCTAAAGCCAATAGACAAAGTTTACAATAATGGGAAGCAACGAATTTTTGATGTTTCTTTTTCGGACGGAGGCTCGCTCGGAGCCACAGCGGATCATAAACTCCGAGTAGTGAAAAATAAAAAATTTGAATGGATAAAAGTAAGCGATCTCAAAACTGGAGATCAGGTTGTTGTAGTAGATAAATCGGTCGTTCCCCAATCAAAAAAATCATTGCCTCAGGCTGCGATGGATTATGCTCAAAAGAATAATTTAACGATTCATGGAGATTATGATCGCGAGTTAGGATTTTTAATCGGTATCACAATCGGAGACGGATATTTTGGTAAAAAAGGACAGGTATTCGGGTACAGGATGAAGCTTTGTTACGGCATAAAGGAAGTGCAATGGGGCAAAGTGATTATGCAGGCACTTCAAAAATACGGCACTGATCCTCACGTCATTTCCGTTGAGCATAAGGTCCCGTACGAAGATGGCAGTTTTGGAATGCATGGATCAAAACAAATATCGTTATATAAGCTCGCAAATGTTTTGGGTCTAGCAGGTTTAGTTCCTAAAAAAGGTCCGAATAAAGAGATACCCTTTGAGATGATGAATCTGGGTGAAGAATTTCAAAAAGGTATACTTGATGGGCTGTTTTCAACGGATGGCTCCGTGTCTATGAAATCACATGATCCATTGTTGAGACTTTCTTCATCGTCCAAATCTTTACTTGAACAGGTGCGTTTACTACTTTTAAATTTTGGTATTCATAGTCGGGTGTATGCTACAAAACGTAAAAAAACCGTGTATGACGGGAGAGATATGATGGGGACAGGGATAAAATATGACCTTCTTGTTATGAACGAGGGTATTGCAAAATTTTATGAAGTTATTGGTCTGTCTCATCCAGAGAAAGCAGAACGGTTGAAGACAGTAGCGCAACGGTATTATTTTATGGGGGGAACGAATTTGACCAGAGTAGTTGCAGTGAAAGATACCGGACGAGAGGAAGATGTATATGATGTCCATGAACCAGAAACGTTGACATGGGTGACGAATGGATATGTGAGTTTTGATTGCGGGGAGGAAGGCCTTCCGAGTTGGGGAGTATGCAATCTTTGCTCAATAAATTTATCCGCGCTTGTGAACGATAAAGGAGAGATGGATTATGCGAGGCTTGCAGAGATTTCAAAAATTGGCGTCAGGTTTCAGGATAACGTAATCGACGCTGATTTCTATGTGTTCGATGAAATCCGGAAAGTACAACAACAGGGCGAACGGCGTATCGGGCTTGGCACCATGGGACTTGGAGATGCGCTCATAAAAATGAAAATACGGTACGGATCGAAAGAGAGTCTGCCGGTGATTGATAAAATTTATAAAACAATCCGGGATGCAGCATACGAGTCGTCTGTCGAGATATCTCGCGAGAAGGGACCGTTTCCGAAGATTGACATAAAAAAACATCTGGACGGGCATTTTGTAAAACGGCTTCCTGAAGAAACGCTAAAAAAACTGAAAAAGTACGGCGTACGAAATAGCGTCATACTTCAGCAGGCACCAACCGGATCGACGTCGCTTCTGTCGGGAGTGTCAAGCGGCATAGAGCCGGTCTATGAATTTGAATTTATCCGTCGTGACAGACTGGGAGAGCATGTTCTCCGTCATCCGCTCTATGATGCATGGTTTAGCGAGTTTAAAAACATAAACGGACGAGAACCAACAAAGGAAGACAGGCCAGCATATTTTGTGTCGGCAAACGATCTTTCGCCGGAAGATCACGTGTACGTACAGGCCACGATACAAGGCTACGTCGATGCTTCGATCAGTAAAACCGTAAATGCTCCGAGGACTCACACAGTGGAAGATGTAAAAAGATTGTATACGCTTGCCTATGATCTCGGGTGTAAGGGGATTGCATACATGCGGGAAGGAAGCCGTGAAGGAGTGCTCACACGCATAGAAGATCCTGCAGTGAAAGCGGCAGAGGAAGAAGCGAAAAAGATCGCACAAGTTCCTGAAGTAAAACCGCGACCGATGGTCGTGCATGGGTCTACATACCGGGTGGAAACACCGGTCGGGGATGCGTATGTGACTGTCAATACCAACGGAGGCAATCAGCCGGTGGAGATGTTTATAAACGTCGGGAAAGCCGGAAGCGATGTGACTGCGATGGCAGAGGCACTCGGGAAAGTTATTTCTCTGACTCTTCGGATGGCGTCTCCAATTCCAGCCATAGAGCGTGCGCATAAAATTGCATCGATGCTTATTGGCATCGGTGGGGCGAGGAGCCTTGGGTTTGGCGAGAATCGGGTCCGAAGTCTGCCAGATGCTGTGGCAAAGGTCATAGACCGTCATTTTGGATTTTTTACAAAACACAATATGACGGACATAGCACCGCTCGGTCAGGGACTTCCAGGGAACGGACATGCTCAGGCGAATGGACACACAGAATCCAATGGAAATATTCCCGAAGAGGCTCATCGGGACGATAGTCAGAAAAATACTCAAACAACTCCTGTGCTACAGGCATTTGCAGAGAAGCGTATGGTCACGGTGGATCTGTGTCCTACCTGCGGCGAGGGAAGCCTCGTGTTTGAGGAATCGTGTAAGAAGTGTTACAGCTGCGGATACAGCGAGTGCTAATTTTCTAAGTCACTTAAGTACCTTAAGTGACTTAAGTTCCTTAGAAAACCTATGCCTATCTATACCCGTACCGGCGATCTAGGTCAGACATCCCTTTTTGGAGGAAAAAGAGTTCCAAAAAGTGAACCCCTCGTAGATGTATATGGCTCGATTGATGAGCTCAATAGTTGGGTAGGTTTAACAATTTTCAATTTTCAATTTTCAATTTTCAATAAAAAAAGCACTAAGTCAGAAATCGAAATTGCTCATTTTCTCATTTGCATTCAAGAAGATTTGTTTACCATAGGCAGTGTATTTGCCGGATGGAAGGCCCGCCTGCCAGCGCCTGACCGCAGGGATGGCGGGCAGGGAGATCTATCAATACTTTCAACGCGTGTGAAAGAGATGGAAAAGCGGATTGATCTTATGGAAAAAGATCTGACCCCTCTGACAAATTTTATTCTCCCCGGTGGGTCAGCTCATGGCGCGAATGTTCATATAGTAAGAAGCGTGTGTAGAAGAGTCGAGAGACAGATTGTGGCGTTATTTAGCAATCAGACATCCCTCCTTCGTCCCGCCATGGCGGGACTTCGGACGGGCACGGCAGCTATCAGCGTACAGCTAGAAGAGAAAGATGCAATACTTATGTATTTCAATAGACTTTCTGACTTGTTTTTTGTGCTTGCACGGTTTATAAACAAGAAGGAACACATAGAAGAAACAGTTTGGTCTGGAATAGCAAAAAAGAAGAAATAAGAGTAACAAAGGAAGGAATCCGGTTCCCCACTTCGCATCTCGTAAAACTCGAGCTACGCGGGGCAGGAAATCCGGAGCTGTGCCGCAACGGTATGATACGAAGAATCGTATCGAGCCCGATACTTCCTTAAGTATGAATCCCGAGCAGGA
>JBBTTM010000135.1:3761-14947 GCA_038064255.1 Patescibacteria group bacterium
TCCTCTCGGGTGAGAGGATTTTTTATGCAAAGCAAAAGAATTTATTGTCATGTATCCTCTACGAGAGAAGAATACAGTTTCGTAGGATTTGGTAAAAGTAAATTTTCAAGAAATCTCCCCGGTGGCCCCGAAATGGTACCCGTAAATTCTCATGAAATAAGTGTATCTGCTTTATATCATTCTTTGGAAAATATAGAAATTCCCAAGGTTGCAAACCAATTTCCGTTATGGAGTTATGATCAACAGCGGGAACAAGCCGTTCACAATATTGAGGTTCGGTCAGCATACAATGTTATCAATGGGTATTTGCCAGAATTAGACAGAGAGCCTGTTTTTGAAAAAGACTGGATAACAATAGAGACAGGAACAGGAAAGCAGATGGCGACATGGAATGGAGAACGATTTGAAACACGGCAAGAACTTTGGAATAATTTTGAGAAATTTGCTAGATCCAAAGGACAGTGGACACATGAATTAGAGCAGGAAAAAAATGATCAATTTTCTATGGAGAAGTCGATACTCAGTGGAGATGCGATTGCCGGTGCAACATGGTTGTCTCATGAATCAGGATTAGCGCGGTATCTCCAGACGTGGGAGAAAAAAGAAAATGGACATATCATAACAAAACAGCATGACGTGGGACTGGTCCATGGAAATGATCTTTCAAAGATTGAATCAAAAAAGTTGCTAGAATCTCTCCGATCTCGTTATGATGGACACGAAATTCAAGATCAATCAGTCTCTGAAAATACATTTTTGGCAAAACAAAAAATTGAAATTAAGGAAGTAGCCTCACTGTTTCGAGATCAAAAAAGTTCATCGTACAGAACGGATTTGAAATTTAATCAAACGCGAGGAATTATTAATGATGCTTCAACAATAATGTTTGATACCAGTCGTCGGTTAGTCCATGATGGCACTAGTTCCGCAATGGCACTGGGAGCACATGTATTTGATCGTATAAAAAGAAACATTGAAGAGAAAAACAAAAAAAAGAATTTGCTTTATAAACCCGAAATTGCAGTTTTTTTGAATCGAGGTGTAGAAAAAATTAGTAAAAAGGTGCGTATGCTCATTCGTAAAAAATATGTGGAGTTCATGGAAGCCAAAAAAATTCTTATTTTTTCTGAATCCGGTGCTGGAATTGGAGCCGGTATATTTGCATTAGGAATGCTTGCCCGGGAACTACCAAAATCGCTCCGGAAAATTGAAAAAAAGCGCAGGAAGATTCTTCGTCGAAAAGAGAGTCATGCATTGAAGAGAATGAAACTCAAGAGATCAGGAGAGAGTCGATTATTTGCTGCACCTCGGAATGATTTGTTGAAAAAAGAGAGCAAGCAACACAAGCGAAAGAAAAGAGTTGTATTTGAAGCCTCAAAGAGAAAAACACTATTAATTGTAAGTAGACAATCATCAGTAACAGAGAAAAAAACTAAGATGAAAAAAGAAAAAAGCATTCAAGTAATAAAGAAGGAAAAAATTATTGCAAAAGAACCAATGAGACGATCGAAGAAGGAGAAGCGACTGAAACATGTAATAGGAATTCTCTTGCATCGACTACAGAACGAGCGTCCGGGATTAACGCATACAGTATTGAAAAAGAAAGATCGAGGGGGATTCTCCAGAAAAGAAATGAGAAACAGAAGGGCTGAAGGACGGGTATTTGGAAAGACTGAAATAAAGAAAAAAGAATTGAAGCTGCAAAAAAAGAAAGAAAAGGTCTTGGTGCTCAATTTTTCGTTTGCTTTTAGCCTGTGGATGCTTTTTTTGGTTGATTCTCAGAAGAGAAGCATAGCGAATTTGTTGTCTGCTCAAAAAGACAAAATCCAATTGATTGATTTAGAAGAGAGAAATACCGAGATTGGGAGAGAACATACTGGTGAAGTAATGCATCCCCAAAAGGATGAATCAGAGGAGCCCAGACCATGGATACTTCTTTCGATCATATATTATTTATCTATGATTCGAGAGTCCGGGGCGAGACATTCACCGCAACAAAAAGCCGCTTCTAAAAAGAAGAGCAAAAAGCTACATGGGAATATTCCACAATCAGGCGTCATTTTTGCTTTCCCTTCGTGATATGATGAATAGAGATACAAACATATGGCTGATGCATTGAATACTACCAATCCGTCAAATACTAAAAATACTACAAATACAGCCCAATCGACTGGGTCAATCTCTGTCTCTATTGGCAAGGAATCGGAGTCAGTACCGCTTGGAAACTCCGAAGCTCCAACGCTTCGGGAAGTTGGGAAGGATGTTCCTTTGCCAAAAGAAGTGATTTCATCCGGGGTAAAGATGCAGCCGGTCTCAGTGACACTTCCGCAGAGCGTTTCATCTCTTGGGGTAAAAACTGTCGGAAATGCTGCCCCTGTTTCAGCTACACCATCTGTCATATTACCACTCACCGATGATCAGATTACCATTGGACTTCATAAAGGCGTATCAGACTCAATCCGTTGGCTTGCTGAGTGGTGTGTGAGAAGGCTTCGTCAGGTGCACCTTGCTATACGATCAATTGGCGGGAAAACTGTGCGGGTGCAGGAGTAAATTATGCCGGAAATATTTACTGATCTTTTGTGGAAACTGCAGGTATTTGCAGTTGTAATAATCGTCATTTTGTTTTTTATTGCAGCTCTCATAGGCATAGGGTATATAGTTTTTATTTTCTGGAAGTACCGGGATCGTGAAAAGCATTCACTTGAGTATGCTCTGATGCAGATAGCAGTGCCAAGGGAAAATGAAATAAAAATAGATGCCGCAGAGCAGATGTTTGCAAGTCTTGCAAGCATATCGCACCATGGATTTTGGTCGTTTTTAAAGCCTCAGGAACACTTATCTTTTGAAATTGTCGCGAGTCACGAGGATATTCGTTTTTATGTGAGCGTTCCAAAGAAACTCAAAGATCTGGTCGAAAAACAGATACATGGTGCGTACCCCGGGGCTGATATAAAAGAGGTGAATGAATATACAATATTTACCGAAGAAGGCAAAGTCGCATTCGCAGGTCTTCGGCTAAAGTATTCAAATTTTCAGCCGATCCGTATCTACCGGGAGCTTCCGACAGATCCATTGTCTTCAATAACATCAGTTTTAGCAAAGATGCAGGCGGGGGAGGGCGCTGTGGTACAGGTGCTCATACAGCCTTCTGATGGAAAATGGAGGACTCAGGGAAGATCGTACATCACAAAAGTAAAAAAAGATGAGTCAAATCCGGAAAAAGCGAGTTTTAAGGTGGATCCAAAGTCCCTAGAGGCGATAGAGCAAAAAACGAGTAAACCCGGATTTAATGCAGTTGTAAGGCTCGTCGTATCGGCGCAAACCAAGGAATCCGCTGATATGCATCTCGAGAACCTCATGTCTTCTTTTAGTCAGTTTACCTCTGACCATAATTACTTCACGAAAGTGAAGACACCGTTAAAGCAGTTGTTTATGACTGACTTCGTGTACCGGTATTTTCCACTTTTTAATTTTCCGTTTTTCCAACAGTTTAGTGTTCTCAATAGTGATGAACTAGCGAGCGTTTTCCATCTCCCGAATAAATCTATAGAGACCGCATTTATTTTCTGGCTCAACGCCAAACGTGCTCCGGCGCCTTCCCAGATACCAAACAGCGGACTATTTATTGGTATTTCGAAATATAGAGGGGTAGAGCGGAAAATTTTTGTCAACGACGATGACAGACGACGACACATGTACGTAATCGGAAAAACAGGGACAGGTAAATCACAATTGCTTGAGGAAATGGTGATGCAGGACATCATAGGAGGTAAAGGCGTGGCGGTTGTCGATCCTCACGGAGACCTGATTGACGGAATATTACAGAGAATACCGCCCGAGAGGGCTGAGGATGTCATCTATTTCGACCCGTCTGACAGCGAGAGGCCCTTGGGACTTAACATGCTTGAGGCAAAAACAGAAGAGCAAAAGCACTTTGTCGTGACATCTATCGTTGGGCTTATGTACAAACTCTACGATCCGATGAAGACCGGTATCATCGGACCGCGGTTCGAGCACGCGGTCAGAAACGCCATGCTGACTGTTATGGTGGATCCGAAAAATACGTTCGTCGAGGTGGTGCGCGTTCTCACCGATAGTGCGTTCGTGCAGGAACTTTTGCCAAAACTCACTGATCCGATCATTCGTAGATACTGGACGGATCAGATAGCGCAAACCTCTGATTTTCACAAATCTGAGGTGCTTGATTATATCGTCTCGAAATTCGGGCGTTTTGTCACCAATAAACTGATGAGAAACATCATCGGGCAGTCAGACTCAAGTTACAATTTTCGAAAAGTCATGGATGAGGGGAAAATACTACTTATCAATCTTGCCAAAGGTAAGATAGGGGAGGAAAATAGTAATTTCTTGGGACTCATTCTCGTGCCCCGTATTCTCATTTCTGCTATGAGTAGGCAGGATATACCGGAAAGTACGAGACGGGATTTTTATCTCTATGTCGACGAGTTTCAAAATTTTGCAACGCCTGATTTTGCCCAGATACTCTCTGAGGCTCGTAAGTACAGATTGAACCTCATTGTTGCAAATCAATTTATCGGTCAGATGGATGAAGAGGTGAAAAATGCGGTATTCGGAAACGTCGGAACACTCATGTCGTTTCGTGTCGGAGTCACGGATGCAAATTATCTTCAGCATGAATTTCAACCGACATTTGCCGAAACTGACCTTATCAATATCGATAAATTTAATGCGTACGTAAAAACGACGGTCCATAATGAGCCGGTGAAACCGTTTAGTATGGATCTTACCAAAGATATGAATAGTGTCGTTGCAACAAAAAATCCAAAAGTGGCCGAGGCTATCATTCAGCTTTCGCGCCTAAAATATGGACGCTCCCGGGAGCTCGTGGAAGCCGAAATACAGGAGAGATCACATCTTTAACCCCTTTACAATTTTTCTGGATACTCTATTCTCACTATTATGGATATTATTCCTGAAAGTGTCGTATCTGTAAAACATCCGGAAACACTCGTCTACATTTTCAACATGTCTGAAGATGTATGGCCGTTTATCGCGGCCATAACCGATAAAAAAGCGCGGCAACTTGAGATACAGGAGAATACATATCTTGCAGATCTTAGATTATTTCTTTTTGCCAATGAAGAAGCACAGGTTTTGTTTCTTTGCCCAAGAAACGTGAGCCCCGAATATCTCGAATATTTCCAGCAGATCGTCGGGAGAAAATCATTGACGATTCTTCCAACGCAATATCATAGCGGGGTCATATGTGAAGATATATTAAATGACGACCGGATTATGGCGGCCCTGATAGACGCTGCAAATTCCTCTAGGCGGTTGACAATAACAAGCTACGCGACATCTCCACAATTTTTAAAACTCATGCAGGCACTTCGGGAGAGGGGAATAACTGTGTATACCCCGGAAGCGCCAGAAGAAGATGATGCTTGGACCGTAAATTTTTTCGGAAGTAAATCCGGCATACGGCAGCTAAGCCAGCAGAGTAGCTCGGTAGAACCAGATTTTCAGATGGCAGGCGGGGTCGTGTGTTTTGGGATCGATGACGCGGCAAAGATTGCGGCACGGCGGTATATAAAAAATAATGGTGTCGTTCTCAAAACCAACAAAGGACACGCGGGTATGGGAGTCGTCATATTCCGGGAAGGGGATCTTCCAATGGAGTACCGTGAGTGTGTGAAGGCGATTCTTTCGCTTTTTCAGAAAGAGTCATACTGGAGTAGATTTCCAATCATCATCGAAGAACTTATTTTTATAAATCAGACAATTGGAGGAGGGTATCCAAATGTCGAGTATAAGATTCTAAAAACGGGAAAAATAGAGCTCCTGTATTATGGCGGAATGCGGATGAGTAAGGAAGGTGTGTATAAAGGAATGGAGATACATAATGACGCAATCTCAGATCAGATAACCGCCCGTGTGGTAGATACAGGATTTTATATCGCTGAGCAGTTTGCCTCGTCGGGGTACAGGGGGTACTTTGATGTAGATTTTGTCGCAGGAAAAAATGGGAAACTCTATGTGACTGAGTCAAACGTCAGGAGTACGGGCGGGACATTCGTCCACACCCTCGCACAGAGATATTACGGGAAAGATTATATGTATGCGGCGTATATACTCTCGAATAACTCCTATGATGTCGCACATCTAAAAAATCCATCTTTTAAATCCGTGAAGACGCTTCTGACACCGATACTTTTTGACCGCGAGACGAAAGAGGGACTTGTCATCATTTCTGAGAACATGTTTCTCCTCGACAAGCTTGCCTACATCATCTTTGGAAAAACAAAGAAAAAGGCGCTTGAGATAGAACAGAGGATGGAGGAGCTGCTAAAATAGTTTGTAGAATTAACAGATTCGATTTTCCTCTGGTATAATGCAAGTATCGCGACTACACACAGTGTTTACAACGCTGTTTGGGAAGATTGCATGTTTTACACATATGTATTGCAAAGTTCGAAGGATAAGGAATTGTATATTGGATATAGTGCTGATCTAAGAAATAGATTGAATGCACACAACAGTGGAGTGGTTGAGGCAACTCGATCGAGAAAACCATTTACACTGGTATATTACGAAGCATGTCTCGATGAGACAAAGGCAATAAAGAGAGAAAAATATTTTAAGACTGGTTTTGGGAGAAGATTTTTACAAAGTCGAATTTAGCGCCTGTAGCTCAGCTGGTAGAGCAGACGTCTTATACACGTCCGGTCCCTGGTTCGATCCCAGGCGGGCGCACAGAACCAAGAAGTATTTTTTTGTGTCAGGTACCGATCAATACATGGTAATCGTGATGAATATAGTTGAACTATGTAGCTCAGCTGGTACCCGCCCGCAACGCCTGAGCCAAGCTTCAGTCTTGCGATGGCGGGCAGGGGAGCAGACGTCTTATACACGTCCGGTCCCTGGTTTTCGATCCCAGGCGGGCGCACAGAACCAAGAAGTATTTTTTTGTGTCAGGTACCGATCAATACATGGTAATCGTGATGAATATAGTTGAACTATGTAGCTCAGCTGGTACCCGCCCGCAACGCCTGAGCCAAGCTTCAGTCTTGCGATGGCGGGCAGGGGAGCAGACGTCTTATACACGTCCGGTCCCTGGTTTTCGATCCCAGGCGGGCGCACATTGACATTTCTTTCCGATCCCGAGCTTGTCGAGGGAGAGGTTAGAAATGACAATGTCCTCCCAGAATCGCACCGTGAGCCGCGCTACGAATAGTAGGTAAGACGAACGGCAAGATTAGGAGGACACCCATTCATCGCTTCTCTCAGTGCAAGCACAAAAAGAATGCTCAGCATATGTTGTACAGTTGTACAACTTGACAACTTGGTTCTTGTCTGATACACTTTTATATATGAGAGCAGTATCAACATTTGACTTTCGAGCAGACTTATCTCGATATCTTGAAGACGTCGCAGCAACGCAGATGCCACTGGTTATTCATCGATTCGGTAAGCCCATTGTAGTCGTAAAACCATATACAAAAGATGTCGATCTTCCTGTGACAAGATTTTTTGGATTTATGGGGAGTGGAGAAACAGGAGATGCATATGTCAATCGTGTTCGTCGTTCTCCTACGGAAAAACGAAAGATTGCTCGATTTCGAAATCGCACATGACGCCTATATTTGTCGACACAAACATACTTATAGATTACTCCAAAGGGTATAGCCGTTTTTTAGAAACACTCCTTGCTCGTCAGGATACGGGAGATGTAGGGTTATTTATTAACCCTATTGTTGTCTCGGAATTTATGGCCGATCGATCTCTACACGACGAAAAGAAACGAAAATTAGCACAGGAATTTTTACTTTCGTTTTCTCTTAAAGACATTACTAAGTCTACGGGGTTTATGGCAGGTGATTTTCTTTGTGAAGGATATGTTGAGTCAATGGGAGATGCCATGATCGCATCGACATGTGTAATTCATGCATTGCACCTCGCGACGCGCAATACAAAACACTTCAAAAAGATTCGTTCATTGCAGTTCTATCAGGAGTAATATGGAAGAGCACGTTATCCTTGTTGACGAAAAAGACAACGAGATTGGTACTGCATTGAAAGATACGGTTCACACCAACAATACGCCTCTCCATCGGGCGTTTTCGCTATTTCTTTTTAACTCAAAAAACGAAATACTTCTCACGAAACGAGCGAAGAATAAAAAAACCTTTCCCGGTGTGTGGACAAATACAGCGTGCGGGCATCCTGCTCCAGGGGAGGATGTCATTGAGGCGATACTCAGGAGGCTTGAAGCAGAACTCGGACTTACAAGGTCTCACCTTGTAGGATTTACAGAACAAGGTGAGACCTTGATACGCGAAGTTTCGGCGTATCGGTACCGATTTGTTGATGCCAATGGCATAGTCGAAAACGAGATCTGTCCAATATTTGTGGCCTACGCGAACATAGATCCAAAACCCGATCCAAAAGAAGTTGACGCGTGGAAATGGGTGGAGTGGAGTGAATTTTTGCGGATAAAGGATGATCCAAATGAGAATTTTTCTCCGTGGTGTCGTGAAGAAGCGGGAATTATAGCTCCTCTAATTTGACCGTGTCTCCTGATTTGTTTTTGACGAGCTCCAGGTATTTTTCTGTCGTAGAGAGTCGTTTGTGTCCGACGAGTTTTGAAAGCGTCGTAATGGGAGTACCTGCCATAAGGTGATGGGCGATGAATGTATGGCGAAGATCGTTGACTTTAGCGCCTTCTATACCTGCAATTTTAAAGTAACGGTCTATGGCAGTGCGGATATTGCGAATGAGAAGCCCCTTGCCGCTTTTGGTGATAAAGAGGGCTTTACTTTTTCCGTCATTCTTTCGAATTTTAAGATACACGTCGAGTGCTTCTCTCCCAGCTTTGTTTAATGGGACATTGCGTTCTGCATGCCCTTCGAGTGGCGATATATGAATTTCACCTGCCAAAATATCGTCAAGTGTCAGGTTCGCAAGTTCGCCAATGCGTACCCCGGTTTGTAAAAAGAGCTCAACAATGGCGTAAATACGGATATCTCCCCGGCATGCGTCCCGTAGAGCCCGGTATTCAAGTTTAGAGAGGATTCTCGGAGGTTTCACCTCATATTTTGGGTGTTCTACCTCTATGGCAGGGTCTATGGATAAGATCGCTGACGCCTTGAGGAAGCGGAAAAATGTTTTGATGGAGTTAATTTTTCGGGAAACTGACTTTGGCGTATACGAGTCACCTGCGAGTTTTTTAATATAGAGATCGATTTCGACATTTGTAATGTCAGCGACTGATTTTTTCCCAAGTGTCGCGAGGAATGTTACGAGCTGTTCTATGTCTTTGCCGTATGCCACTATCGTCGCCTGCGCACGACGACGGGAGTTCAGATGATCTAAAAACTGTGCATGTGCTGATTTAATATCGAGTGTAGATGTCATAGGGTACAATGGTATTCGGAAGTCTTTGATGTTTACGGAGTCAGGATCTTCAGAATAGCAATGCCCTATAATATCATATATACTGGTATTTCACAAGTGCTACCCTTTCGAGGCTAATGTGAGGCTCTAAAACTATGTATCAAATACGTATAAAAAATGATGATTCTAGAAGAATTATGAGGCCTTTTGAAGCCTGGATGTACGGTGGGGGGATTGCATTCGCTTTTATGGCTATTGTGAGCCTCGGAGCTTCACTTATTTCCAATATTCAGAAGCAGAAGATTGTCGAAGAGCGGAGGAGCGTCCAGGCACAAATACAGAAGGCACACGCGGATCTATTAAAGCAAAGTACGCTCGTCGAATCGCAGTTTTTTGTCGAACGCGAGGCCCGGGAGAAGCTGGGGCTAGGGCGGGAGGGGGAGAGCGTCGTGTTGTTGCCGTCTCAGACAATTGAGGCCAGTGTTTCATCGGCTGAATCAAAGAAGCCTCAGGAATCGAAGTCGCCCTGGAGACAGTGGTGGGAGCTATTTTTTTAAAAAGTCCTCCATATCTTTCCGTTCGCCTTACCCCCGCTTATCGGGGTGCGGCTCACGGAGCGATTATCGGAGGACATTGTCATTTCTAACCTCTCCTTCGGCAAGCTCAGGATCGCTAAGAAATGTCAATGTGTCAAGGGTGGGGACCCCACTTCGCCAAGGCTTCGCGAGGGCACGGTCGGACTTTTGTGTCAAGGGTGGGGATCGGACCCACGACCCGCAGTTTATGATACTGCTGCTCTGCCACTGAGCTACCCTGACAATGTGCCACGTTCGGGCGTGGGACTATTTTACGAGAGAGTGAGCAAGAAGGCAACCCTTCGGCAGGCTCAAGGTAAACCGCTACTCGCCGGTGATGCGGATGCGGGAACTGTCAAGAAATGATGGGAAATTTAATTGATTTTTCATCTGTACCTGATACAAATTATTCCCCGCATCAAGTGAAATTTTACTCGCAGAAAGGATATTGGGTCCGATGCCTTCCGTAGACATCTCTGAATTCCATACCGGGTGTTTTCCCGTCGTATTAAAGAGTCTGACCCACACCTTCTGATTGCCGGTAGGAACACGAAGTGTTGCGTCGAACACGACCGATGAGATTTTTCCGTATTTTGTGCTATCAATATACGCATGTGCGCCGGGGATATCCGTCCAGTCGCCACTCGTCGTGCTGCCAATACCGAGAAATACGTGTGATTCGCGAGATTTTGTTGATGTCGAAACACCGAGGACAGAGCCGGAAATATTCTTCATATATCCAATAGAAAGACCGATGAGGAGTAGGGTCGTGATACTTCCGACAGTGAGGTAATTTTGATTTATTGAAATTTTTTTCATGCTTTATTCTATAATCCAGTGTAGTGTGAAGATAAAGAGGAATGCAAGTAATGACGTTCATTGTTATCATGTTTTAAAACAAGATAACATGAATTTAAAATTTGGATAACAAAAACACCCTCACTTTATAATTCCTTACGGAATGACCTTATGATAGGTTGGAGGATGTGTTCGCACGTTCTGCGGAAATTTTTACTGGGGTTCGAGGATTGTGAGATTATGTTCTTTGGCGAAGGTTCTGGCTTCTTTCTCTGTATCAAAGAGTTTAGCTCCTCCCATCCACGGGCCAAGAGATAGATCATCATCTTTTATAAATTGACCATTCTCGGTAAGGAGAATAGTCACGTAAGCTGTAACTTTATTGCTTACGATCTTCTTATTTTGGATTATCACGTTCATGTTTCTCACCTCCTT
>JBBTTM010000136.1:0-8922 GCA_038064255.1 Patescibacteria group bacterium
GATTGTTCTTTTCTCCATAGTTCTATATTTTTATGATGCCCGCCCAGGAGTATATCCGGTACCTTCATACCTTTATATTCTGACGGTTTTGTATACTGCGGGTATTCCAGAAACGTTCCCGATACATTGGGTGAAGCAAGAGAAAAGGATTCGTTTTCCGTTGTACCGCTTTTTTCAAGTACCCCGGGCAACAGACGTATGACACTATCGACTACTGCCATAGCAGGAATTTCACCACCCGTCAGGATAAAATCACCAAGAGAAATTTCCTCATCTACGAGAGAGCGGATACGGTCATCTACGCCTTCGTAATGAGCACAGAGCAGTATGAGTTGGTCATACGACGCCAATCGTTTCGCAGTTTTTTGCGTATAGGGAGATCCTTGCGGGTCGAGGAGGATCGTATGAATATTTTTACTATGAGATTTACTTTTTACGTCGATTAATGCTCTGTCTAGTACATCTACCCGAAGGATCATACCGTTTCCTCCGCCATACGGAGAATCATCGACGGATTTGTGTGCATCTGTCGCATAATCGCGGAAATTTATCAATTCAATATGTGCGAGTTTCTTTTTTTGCGCACGGGCGAGGATAGAGAGAGAAAGCAGGGGGACAAACATATCCGGAAATAATGAAAGAATTGTGACAATCATGAGGATTGGATTCTCTGTTACGCTGTCGTAGCTACTTCTTCTGGTTCGCCTAAAGGTATCGTATCTTCAATTATCGTCACATCGACATACTGATTTTTCTTTACTGCTATGACCTTGATGAGATCTCTGATAGCTCGTATGATTCTTCCGTTTTTTCCTATGATTTTTCCTATATCTGAAGGATCTGCTTTTATAGAGAGGATAATCTTACCTTCCTGATCATCTTCGATTACGGATAGATTTTCAGGTACATCGACTAATGCTTTGAGAATAAATAGAAGTGTGTCTTTCATTTCTTTTCTTCGAGTATCTTTAATGCTCCCGGAGATATGGCTGCTCCAACGCTTTTCCAGTATGCAATTCTATCCCGTTTTACGATGAGAATCGGAGGTTTTACTAATGGGTTGTATGTACCCAGAAATTCGACTGGCTTGCCTTCGCGACGTTTCCCCTCTTCGATAGCTATAATTTTATAGGTTTTTCTGTTTGTTGTGCCTGATTGTGAAAGTCGAATTTTTAGCATAGCCTGTATTGTATCATTATCGCTCGAGCTTCTCAAGCGCATTGGAGGCTGCATTTTGTTCAGCTTCCTGCTTGCTTTTTCCCTCACCGCTTCCAAGTAGGGTTTCTCCTGCGAGTACATTGATCCAAAAAATTTTTGCATGGTCAGGTCCCTCACTTTTTACGACTGTGTATGTTGGTGACACCCGCGATTTTTCCTGAATTATTTCCTGCAGATGACTTTTAAAATCTATGTATTTTTTATTGGAGATGATTTCTGCTGTATTTGGAAATAAATGCTTCTCGAGAAACAATCGTGCAGCATCTATCCCCTGGTCTAGATATATAGCACCTAAGAGAGCCTCAAAGCAATCAGCTAGGAGGGACTGGTTAGTTCTCCCGCCTGACTCCTGTTCTCCTTTACTGAGAAACAGTAAATCCCCAAGACAAAGAGATGCGGATGCAGTTCCAAGAGATTTAGTATTTACGAGACTCGAGCGGATATTCGTCAGTTTTCCTTCTGGATATTCAGGGTATGAAAGGTATAAAAACTGTGACGTCAAAAAAGAAAGGATGGCATCGCCCAAAAATTCCAAACGTTCATTTGATTCTTTTATACTTCGTGCTTCATTGAGATACGAACGGTGTATGAATGCTTGTTTTAAAAGCTCCTGATTTTTAAATGTTATTCCTACTGTCGTTTGTAATAATTCAAAGTTCATACTGCGTCTTTTACTATCGTGCCGAGTACCCCATTTATAAAGCTTGAACTTTTGTCATTTCCAAATTCCTTGGAAAGTTCTACCGCCTCATCGATTAATACTTTTTGAGGCTCAGGAGAGGCGCATGTGAGCTCGTAGATGGCGTTACGAAGTACAGCCAGATCAATTTTTGCAATTTTATCGATGGGCCATTCGGGAGCAGCGAGGGTAATTTTTTTGTCTATCTCGGGAAGTTTTATGAGTATGTCAGCTATGTCTTCGCTTGATTGATTTGCATCGAAACTATATGAAAATAGTTTTTGTATAGTACTTCTTCGTTTTTGATGTCTTGGATCTCTTGAGGTTTTCATTCAAATCGAAAATCATGAAGCAGGTGCTATCCCTCTATTCGGAATATCACGTGACACAGGATTTTATTTTTTTGCTTTTTTCACTTTTTTGAGTTTCCCAAGTGTTTTTCCGTTGTACACTCCGCATTTTTTACACACCCTGTGGGGCATCTTCCATGCGCCGCATGCTACACATTTCATAAGGCCTAAAAGCGAAAGTTTTATGGATGCTTTTCGTTTTCCGCCTCGTCTTGTACTATGTCGTCGTTTTGGTAGTGGAGCCATACTATGAGATTAGCGCGAGATTAAAGACATGATGAGCACGAGATTTAATTTTGCGCGATTGATTGTTCTATTGTATCTTTTTCAATTTGTATCCTCAAGTGGGGAAAATCCTTCAGAAGCGGATCTTTTTCTATGAGATATCTCGCTTCCATCTGTGCTTTGGAAATACTATCCAGATCAGAGAGTCGTGCAAACTGAAATAATGGTATTCCATGTTGTCTTAGTCCATACATCTCTCCCGGACCACGAATAGCGAGATCAATTTCGGAAAGCTCCGGTCCGTTGTACACATTTTCGAGAGTTCTTAGCCTCATTTTGGATGATTCATCTTGTGTTTCGGTGAAGAGATAGCAGTAAGACTGCTTTGATCCACGGCCGACACGGCCGCGCAGTTGATGAAGCTGGGAGAGTCCAAATCGTTCTGCAGCTTCTATGATCATGACTGTTGCGCCAGGAATATCGATTCCAACTTCTACGACTGGTGTCGTCACGAGCATGTCGAGCGTTTTGTTTCGAAAAGCTTCGAGTGTTTTTTTCTTCTCATCTGCTTTTTGTTTGCCATGTAAAAGTCCAATATGAAAATCCTTGAATATAGACTCACTAAGTCTTTGGTACTCACTTTCTGCGGCTTTTACAGTGGCCATGGATTCGCTCTCTTCTATAAACGGGCAGACGATAAAGATCTGTCCGCCTTCATTTTTTATGTGGTTTCGTATCCATTCGTATGCGTTTTCCCTCTTCTCGTTTCCGACTAGCCACGTTTTTATTTTTAATCTCCCGACAGGCATAGACGTAAGAAGAGACGTATCAAGATTGCCGTACATAGTCAGCGTTATTGTTCGCGGTATTGGGGTAGCTGTCATGGTGAGTATGTGCGGCGTATGACTTTTTTCTTTTTCCTCCAGAAGCTGTCTTTGCCGTACGCCAAACCGGTGTTGTTCATCTATGACTATGAGGCCGAGTTTCGAGAGTGTCCGGTCTTGAGTCAGGAGCGCATGAGTTCCGACGAGTATGTCAAAAACAGAGAGATTTTCAGATTTTTTACTTTTGCCTGTGACTAGACCTATTTTTATGGATGTTTTTTGAAAAATTAATTGGAGAGATGCAAAATGCTGCTCTGCAAGTATTTGTGTTGGCGCCATGATGATGGATGTATATCCATTTTTATACGCGGCAAAGCACCCGAAAGCAGCGAGCACTGTTTTGCCACTTCCTACATCGCCGATAAGAAGTCTATTCATAGGGACAGACCGTTTGAGATCCTCAAGTATCTCTCGTGATGCGTTTTGTTGATCGGTCGTTAAGGTAAAAGGGAGAAAGGAAAGAAATGATTGTTTATCTTCGTCTGGAAATGTCAGAATCGGCGCATGTTTTGTTTGTATCCATTTTGCCCGAGTATATTTACTGCGTAGAACAAGGATAAATATTTCTAGAAACGCGAGGTGCTTTCGCGCTTCTTCGGCCTTTGCGAGAGATAGTGGAAAGTGAATCGTTTCGAGAGTCTGTGCTAAACGCGGAAATTTGTAGCGTGTTTGTACATTCTCAGGAAGTGAATCGTCCAAGAGATCAGCATATTCTGTCAACGCAAATCGTATACGCCCACGAAGCCATTTGGATGAGACACCGTGAGTTTCCGGATACACAGGGACGATTCTTCCCGTATGAAGTGACTCTTTGTCTTCACTGACTATTTCATATTCCGGAGATTGCATTGAAAGTTCGTGTCCGTACCAGTCCACTTTGCCTGAGAGCTGAATCGTAGATCCGACTGTTATGATTTTCGAAAGATATAATTGATTAAACCAGATAACGGAAAGAATACCGCTTGCGTCTTGTATCCGTGCGCGAGCTAACTTTTTGAAAGATTTGGTGAAAACATTTTCAAATGACACGACTATGCCCTGGATTGTCACAATTTCTCCGGGTTGTAGGTTTCTTATTGGTGGACAGAGTGAAAAATCGTTGTAGCGAAAAGGTGGATAAAACAGGAGATCACGAATCGTATGAATATTGAGTTTTGAAAGGCCCTTGGCCATGACCGGTCCAACTTTCGGTATGTATTGCACCGACGTTTCAAGCGACCGAGAGCTTGCTATCATAAGGATACGTTATCGTAGGGTCAAAAAAGGGACTATAGAGCTAGCGACCAGCGCGATCGATGAGATGACAACAACTACCTTCCAGAATTTTTCGTGTTTTCGAAAAAAGTTCATCCACGTAGTAGAACTTCAGGCAAAACGCGAGAGAGAAAAGAAATATTCCTTCAATCTGCGCTTGAGAAGTCTCCCTCCTTGACTTGTTTTAATATATTTTTCTCTGCGTTTTGCGTCTTGTTCGTTGAGACTTGCTTCATAATATATAAGTTTCCATGGTTTGTAAGCTTTGGTCGATGGACTGAGTCCAAGATTATGTTCTTTTACTCGTCTAACCAAGTCGTTAGTTGATCCGACGTACAGATGATCGTTCTCCACGCTTTTTAATAAATAAACGTAAAAGAACATAATCTTCTGAAGTTTCACTACCTGGTCATACGAATTTGAGATATTTTTTCTTTCCGACTTTTATTATATCACCGCTTGCAGGTTTTGGGGACAGGCTATCTTTTTCTAATACTTCCCCATTCCACTCGACTGCTTTTTGCTCGATGAGACGCTTTGCATCAGATTTACTTGTAGCTAGTCCAACCGTGACAAGAAAAGAAGAAAGCTGTTCCGGCTTTTTAGATACGTCTATTTTCAGTGTCGGAAGATCAGCGTGTGCCAGATCTCCTTTTTGAGATCGAGTCTCAAATTCTTCCTGAGCTTTTTTCGCCTCTTCCTCTGAATTGAGCATTTTTGTAAGCTCAAACGTCAGCTTTTTCTTGTGCTTCATGGGATTCTCTCCGCTATCAATAAGGTTTTTAAGATGTGCGATATCTTCATTTGAAACATCTGTGAGGAGAGTAAAACACGGCACTATCGCATCATCGCCAAGCGACATGATTTTAGCGTAAAAATCGTTTGGTGCGTCTGTTAGACCTATGACGTTTCCTTCCGTCTTTCCGATCTTGACACCTTTGGAATCTGCCAAAAGCGGTGTCGTCATCACAAACTTTTCTTTGCCGAGCATGTTTTTTACAAGTGTCCTGCCGGCAAGCATGTTAAACATCTGATCAGATCCTCCGAGTTCCAGATCCACCTTCATGGCAACTGAATCATATCCTTGGAGGAGCGGGTACAGAAATTCCCGTAGGTTAATTGAGTCGCCCGCTTTCATTCTTGCCTGGTACATGTCCCGTTCTATCATCTGTTGGACCGTGAAGTTTTGGGCGATATTGAGTATGTCTTCAAGCGTAAGCTTGGTCAGCCAGTCACCGTTGTAACGGATTTCAATCGGGTTTTCTCCTTCAAATCGCACGATTTTTCCTGCCTGCTTGAGATATGAGACTGCGTTATCTCGAAGTTCTTGCCTACTCATAAATCTTCCACGAGCCTTCATCTTTCCAGATGGGTCACCTGCAAGACCCGTCCCGTCACCGATAAGAAAAATGACATGGTGCCCTAGATTCTGAAACTGTCGGAGTTTTCTAAACCCTACAGCATGACCGATGTGAAGCTGAGTTCCAGTAGGATCGAAACCCTGGTAGAGAGTTATTTTTTTCCCAGATCGAAGCACTTTCTCAAGCGCCTCTCTGTTCGGGTAAATTGTGTCAACGCCTCTGGTGAGTAGTACATCAATATTGTCCATAGGATTTTCTAGCGAAGACGACGTTTTACGAATGTTAAAATATTTGCGGCTGACGCAATTGCTTCTGAGGCATCTTCCAGATCATATAATCCTTCCGGCCCGCCATATTGTCCCGGATATCGCGTCGTAATGTAATATGTATCTAATTCACGCGCATCTGATTCTATCTCTGAAACATCTATCTTTATTTTTTTCAATGCGGATACAAGACGATCCAGGCTGTGAATCTTCGGAGGCACTTTTCCGTTTTCCAATAAAAGTGTTTTCAAAGCCTTTTCCGCCGCTTGTTGCGAGCTATAACATGCAGAGACGTAAATTTTCCCCTCTAGCTGCCATTTCGCTGATTTTAAATCGTACTCAGCAAATGCCAGCCATGTCTTTACATCACTGGTAAAATTATCTTTTTTCATAGATCACTTTTCCGTGTTTGAGTACTTCTTGGGTGATAAAGAAGCGATTTTGGTGTATCGCCAGCTGAAATTCTTCCGGAGTCACGATTTGAGCTTCAATGTGCGGAATACTCCCCCAGACTGATCGTAAGACCTGAGAAACTCGTTCTGTTGGTTTTTTTCGGGTTTTTTGGATAACTAATACATCGACATCGCTGTCAGGATGAGGATTTCCTCTGGCATACGATCCAAAAAGGATAATCTTTTCCGGTTTTAGATGTTTTAATTTGTTGACGATAGCTGTTGTGTTAATTTGTGTATTCATTGTACTATTGTATCCATAATTTCATGATAACTATATCATATTTTTGAGTTGTCTGTGAGCCTCAAAAAATTTAAGATCAGCTTCGTTCGCCTCTTCTTTGCTATGAGCTTGAGATACAATCTCAAGAGCCAAGCATCTTTTTGCAGCGATTGGATGCAGTTTTTGAGACTCGAGATTAGACTTTAGAATCTGTAGTTTTTCGATTGCGACAGATGTAGCTAGGTCAAAGAAATTCACTATGTCATCGTCGCGTATCTTCATGATTTTTTCGAATTGAACATCAGGATTTTCGCTCATGCCGATGAAATTACCGCTGCTTTTACTCATTTTTTCAGCACCGTCAGTACCAGAGAGAAATTTTAATAACATTGCACTTTGAGGTGCAAGTCCAAACTTCTCCATGACCTGACGCGTTATAAGAAAATTGAATTTTTGATCCGGTCCACCCAGTTCTATGTCAGGATGTACCATGACGCTGTCATACGCCATGAGAAGGGTGTAAAACATTTCATGAAATCCAAGTGGCTTATGTTCCTTTTCTCGCTTGCGAAACGTCTCGTGCCGCATAAGCTGCTCTTTTGTCACTGTAGCCATAAGGCGAATAGATTTTTCAAGAGTCATTGTGTTGTACCATTCACTTTGGAAGTGAACTTCAGTTTTACTCATGTCTATAAACTTTGACGCAAATGCTACAAATTCTTTTGCATTTTTTTGAGTTTCTTGAAGAGTAAGCATATTGCGAGTATCGCTTTTTCCTACCGGGTCACCAATTTGTGCGGTAAAATCCCCAATGATAAACACTCCGATGTGTCCGAGGTCTTGAAATTCTCGCATTTTTCTTAAGGGTACGGTGTGACCAAGATGAAATGATGTTGCGGTCGGATCTATCCCGTATTTTATCCTCAGTTGTTTGCCCGATACTAATTTTGTTTTTATGCTTGGTTCATCAATAACTTCAGAAACTCGCCTGGTAAAAATGGCGTCGACAGTATTTTCGATTTTCATATGCCTACTCCTTTTGTTGATGTGACAATAATATGATTAAGTTTTTGTTCGAAGGATAGACCTGGCATATGACCAAAAAGGCTTTCAAATGCCCGTATGATATTTCCCAGGTGCTTTCGTGTTCCACCCCAGTCGGTGTCATTCCAGAGAGCATCAGCCTCATGTATTTTAAAGGAAACGTCTTCATCTGGAGATAACAATAAACGATGTTCTCGTTGAAGCGAGATATACGGTGAAACTTTTTGCCTATGTTTGTCAAATGTTCGTCCGGCTTTTGTAAATATGGAGACTATTGGATGAGGTAAAAACTCACGCATGGATGTGTCAAAAAATCGCTCGTCATGACCCGCTGGGTCGATATTCCCATCTATTGCCCATCCAAGCTTTATAGCTAGATTATCACGTTGTATCATCCATATGACGTCACGAATTTCATGAATCAAGTATTGATTCGTTGTTTCTGTTTTATTCAAAAGCTCCTGATCCAATTTATTTTTTGAAATCATTTCTGACGCTTTTCGTATTTCAAATAAATCTAGATGTAGGTTTTTGACTATTGATTGAAAGAGAGTTCTAGTTCGAAGGGTTAGCGTTGTTACTTGCTGACTTGTCATAAATGAATTTGTTAAAGCGTGATCGTCGGCTATAAGTACAATAACTTTCCCTAAAGATAAGAATTTCTTGAGCCTTTCGGCCTCAAGGAAAAACATAAGGATGTCGAAGGGTATCCCTTGGGATGGTTCTTTGTCAGAGCAAAGTCCTACTCCGAAAAAAAGCGTCTTTCCAGTTGTTTCTTGAAGGATTTGAGAATGTGTTCGTGCACAAGAAAGCCTCCACTCAAGTAGTGGTTCGTTTTTTAAAAACATTTGTATTTCTTCTATTGTTTTCATAGGTGCGGAGAGAGGGATTTGAACCCCCGAAGCGTCTTTTGGACGCAGCAGATTTACAGTCTGCTCCAATTAGCCTCTCTGGCATCTCCGCATA
>JBBTTM010000137.1:0-4744 GCA_038064255.1 Patescibacteria group bacterium
GATAAAAACATCCAGAAAATTATCTCTCGTGATGCTTCGCCACTTCGAGGTAGGGTAGGAAGCGATCCAATTCTTAGGCGGCCGGAGTTTTGGCTTCTTCCATTTTATTTCATAGGCAAAAAGCGTTCCACCTACATCTTTTACTACGTCAACTTCCTCCTGACTATACGTTCTCCAAAAATATAATGGCGCGGTGTTTGCCATCCAAAATTGCTGCTTCTTAAACTCAGAAACGATAAAACTCTCCCAGAGCACCCCTACGTCAGTACGAAGAGACAAGGGATTGAGATTATTCATGAGGACATTGCGTATGCCATTGTCCAGTGCATACAGTTTCCGTGACCGGTTTATCTCCTGGCGCAAATTCCGGCTATAAGAAGTGAGCCGAAACAAAATAAATCCCTGCTCTAAGATATCAAGATAGTTTATTGCTGTCTGCTTTCCTATCTGGAGCATATTGGAAAGCTCGTTATAGGAAAGCTCATTCCCTGTCTGCAAAGCAACTGCTTCCGTAAGCTTTTTCAACACCTCACTTTTCTTTACCCGGTCAAAACTCAAAACATCTTTATAGAGATAATCTGTCGCTAACTGTTTCAAAAGAACGGTCTTCTCTTCCAGGGAAGACGCGGTGACAACCGCAGGGTACGACCCGTAAATCAACAGATTCGGAAGCTGCACCAAGAGTTCGGTTTGACCCCATGCGAGTGTCAGCTCTTCCAAAGACAACGGATACAGGGTAAATTGTACAGTCCTTCCCGTCAGTGGTTCCGCAATTTTATTGGCAAGATCAAACGATGAAGATCCCGTAGCTATAATCTGCCGGTCAGGAAACGTATCGATTAAAATTTTTAGCTTCAATCCGATATTCTCTATTCTCTGCGCTTCATCTATGACCACTATCTTATGATTTCCTACTATATGACCAAGGGTGGAGGCATCCTCAGCTTCGGCAAAAAGCCGTTTTGTGCCTGACTCATCTCCATTCAGATACGTACTTTCAGAAGAAAAATCGGACAACGCTTTTCTGACTACAGTAGACTTCCCTGTCTGACGGGCACCATAGATGACAATAATTTTTCCTTTAAAGAGCCATTCTCGTATTTTTGGCTCAATAGAACGTGGAATATACATATTAATACATAAAATGACTAGTCAACTAGCCAAGTTTAGTATTAATTTAGACACTTGTCAAGTGAGGAAAGATTTAAAGATACAGCGCCACCGTCATATTCCAAAATATATGGACCAGGATCGGGGCGACGAGGGAACCTGTATTTGCATACAGCAGTGCGTTTACCAATCCCAGGATAAATGTCGTCACGAAAAAAAGTACCAAAGTTACGCCCTGCAGCTGCAGCGCCGTTACGAGTATCGGCACATGCAGACCCACAAAAAGCACCGCAGAGAGAAGCGCCGACACGGGTAGATTTTTTATCTTTTCATAGAGCCTGGAAAATATAAATCCACGATTCAAAATTTCTTCCGTCAAAGCAGTAGCAAGGGATAATACAAGAAGCCCCACCATGCCGTTCTGATCAAATGCACCTATGGGGCGTATCTGAATTTTTCCATACTTCATCACGTTTGCAGCCAGTCCCTCTAGGGCAAATACAAACCCAAACCCAAGCCCGATGTAGAGACTCGTATAAAAATTATTCAATGTCAGACCAATTGATTCGAGTCGTCGCTTCTCTTTTTTTACTACATACCATATTACGGGAGCCACGAACACGAGGGGCTTAAACACAAATTCATCTGTCCATTCAGAGAATCGAAAAAAATACCGATAGACCATCCAGACGATGGCGATCCACGCCCAGACACGAAGTATCGGCTCGATACGATCGTACATATTTGTTGGCTCAATTGCTTTTGTTGAAGCTGTATTTTTCTTCACCACTTTCTTTGCCATAGTATTACAATACCGCCTCAAAGTGTATGATGCAACAGGTATCTTTCTAACAATATGCCCATGTCATTGCGAGACCGTTCATACGCCTGCCCGCCTTTGGAGGGGCGCGGCCTACCCGCGATGCAAGCGTTATGCGCGTTGCAGGCGGGCAATCTTCCTAAATATTCAGTATTCACTATTCGCTATTCATTTTTTCCACCGCTCGACCCATACCGCTCTCCCTCGCGCATCCGCTCTACTGCATGATCCATAGCTGTAACCAATCGGTCAATGAGAATAGTCGCCTGATCCCTGCTGAGTGCTTTATAATTATGAGGAAAATAATGAAATACCATATTCCGCCCCTCTTTCCACGCATGCCAGAGTTCCGTCGCAAGATCTTTTCCATACCGCTCGGATATCTGTCTATAGGCACTACTCTTCCCCAAGCGAGACACCATAGACGGAGAAAGCGCTTTTCCAATACGAAAATGATCGCTTACATACTCTGTTTGCGAAATTATTTCAGCTGAAAGAAAGATGTCTTTCAGAAACCCTTCATACAGCTTTGCATACGGGAATACGAGGTAGGAATAATCTGTCGGATCCTCGTTTATATGATTCATACTATCATCCAGAAGAAACTGTCCGTCGCCTGCAAGCACGCGTTGTTCTACAGAGAGGAATCGCCATACTCTGCTGTTCTCAGTGATACGTTTCATGTTTTATCGTACGAACACAAAAGTTTGTATGAAAAACACAAGCACAAATGCACCGAGCACAATTCGTTGTACTTGTACTGTCGGAACAGCATCTATCATGCTATACCAGCTCGATATGTTTCCTGCATGTACAAACTCTCCAATTTGTGAAGACAAAAGACACATATACAAAGAAAACACGAGTCCGCTCGCAAAGATATTTCCGGACGATGTCGTCACAAAAAAGCTCACGAGGATAAAGAGTGCAAAAAAGACAATCGTTTTAAACGGAGATGGTACCAGATGAAAAAATTCTTCTGCCACATCCAGGAAATACATCCCGATCCCGCCACCCAGGAGGTACCATAGAGCGTCTACAGGAGGATGAAGCCGCCATTTCAGAAGCGACGTTGCTATGAGATAGACGACCACGATAAGCGTCAGCGTCGCCGGCTTTCTTCGAATAATGTCCATTACCTTTTTCATATTCTCCTCATCTCGTGCTCATTTCTTCTCTCGTGCTCATCACGTGTCTTCATCGCGTGCTAATCTCTTCTCTACTCCTCCCCCATCTTCAGCTTCTTCATCTTCCACATAAAAAGACGCGGCTTACTATTAGCATTTGCGTCTTTTACAAAAGACAGGGTCTTCTCCAGTATCGCACGCGGCACTGTTTTTGCAAGACGGATATAGAGGGACGTATGCTTATAGTCACCAAGCGTCTCCGCCAGATACACTCCATACGACTGAAACTCGCGGGAAATATACTTATCCTCTACCGGATTAAATTTTTTTAAAATATCACCTATTGTTTGCATAATAGAATATTTAATTCAAACGTATAAAATTGCCAAATAAAGTTGACTCGAAGGTATTGAAGCGCGAGGGATGACAAAATTTTTGAAGATCGCTTCCCGAGCTTAGCACTATCCTCGTGTATGGATGGCAAGCCTTTTGCGAGTAGCGGATCGAAAAAATTTTCGTCAACCCGAGAGCTCACGGAAATCAAATACTGTTTTTCAATCTGATATCTAATTAAACCTATTCATCGCTTTATCTAATCCCTCGGTCAACGCGATTCGTACCGCCTCCGTCCCGTGTTTTATGAGTTTCCTTAAGTCCCCTGCTTCATGTTGGGTAAACCGGGATAGGACAAAATCAACGACTGATCGGTGCCTCTTCCGATCCCCCTCTTCTTCCCCGACTTTCGCTTTTTTCCCTCGCCCAATTCCAAGTCTCACACGGATAAACGCATCATTTTTTAAAGACTGTATTATCGAGTCCACTCCATTGTGTCCCCCCGTCCCGCCGCCTTTACGGATGCGAATTTTGCCGATGGGTAGATCGATATCATCATGGATGACCCATACATCTTCCTTATTTATTTTGTAAAATGCGGTAAGGGCTGCCACAGCGCTTCCCGAGTTATTCATAAACGTCATGGGTTTAGCGATTATCACTCCGCCGATTTTTGCGACAAGCGCATTTCGTTTATGATCCTCTTCCCACACGGGCGATGTCTCTCCAATTTCCTTAGCCAGTTTATCGACCACCATAAACCCGATGTTATGGCGGGTATCTTCATACGATGTTCCGGGATTTCCAAGTCCGACTATGAGTTTCATAATACTATTATTGCACAAATCGCTCCTCACGAAAACGGACAAAGGGATCGTTCCCAAATATGTTCTTACATATTTGGGAATACGACCCCTTGTGGCGCACACCTTTTAAAACTCAGTCAAAGATGAAAATGCGCCTCCTCCAGATAAACGCGAATATTCTATCGTTCATCTCTTGGATCCATATTCAATTACTTCATCTTTGCAAGCTGCTTCTCGGCTAGATCACCAGCAAACGGTACTTTATACATCTCACCCTGAAACGCTTTCCACATACACACGATCCAGAAGACAAACGATGCAAAGCTTAACAGTAAGCCTGCTAGCCACCCCAAGATCGGGATGAATCCAAGCGCCATGTTGATGACAAATACGCCGCCAAACAGGACCACAGATTGCATTGCATGAAATCGTACAAATTTATTCTCTTTCTCGATTAGTAAAAAGACTAACCCGGTTATAAATCCGAGCAAGTACGATGCCGCACCCATCAGATTTTCATTTCCTTTTTCTGCCATAATTTATTCACC
>JBBTTM010000138.1:0-10115 GCA_038064255.1 Patescibacteria group bacterium
GAAAGTGTTGTACTGGTTCGGATTACAGAGATAAACTTTGAGATTCAATAAAATCTGCAAATATCAACAGTCTTTCAGCCGTACTTCCCGGCGGCCAGCAGGTTTGGAGGATGAGAGTCTTTGTCCCGTGCTGGGGGATAAGGTAGGAGATTTCGTTTGGAGCGACGACCTTTTTCTCGCGGAGTTTATACGCATAGCGCGTATTTTTGTACACCACGACGATGAGGTCGCCGGAATCGAGGGATTTGAGGTGGTAAAACACCGCGTTTAAGTCTTTTACGAACCAGTCGTAGTTCGTGGAATGGGAAAAGAGGTACATGGTGCCGTCCTGATCCGGCAGGAAGCTGGTGGAAGCGTGTGCCACGCCCTTAGAAAGCGCCGGGAGATACGACTCTTCGCTCTTTGGGTTTATGTTCGAAGTCACCGGTGCATTGATGCCGACTTTTGGTACGATAACGCTAAAGTCTGTGTTTATTGGGATGATTTTTTCTCCATCAGGCTTTATGAGTGGGTCAAAGATGGTCGGTGCCGAGGGCGGTAATACAGGAGCAGGATTCGTTTGCTGGATAACATTTGTTTTCATTCTATCGTAGAGATATCCGGCTTCAAGTCGTATCTCCGGGATGATCGGGCCAGTGATGCCACCGAGCGAGACGACGACGAGAGCAGAGGCGAGAGAGCGGAGTGGGTTTCGTTGATGTGTTGACGCGTCTCGCGAAGCGAGATCCTGCTTCGCAGGATTACTTTGTTGATTCGAAGATTTTTCTGATTTTTTTTTAAAATAATTTGATATCGTATTGGACATACGTAATCCAGCGTTGGACGCAGGAGATGGACACGATAGATACGTTTTACGAACAGTACCTTCAGATGGGATAATAATGGATTCTATATGAAGCGAACGTTTTAGGTTAATCTTGTCCATATGATCGTGCTCAAACACGCGAGCGTCCCGGAATTATACACTATAGGACGTAAAAAGGCAAATTTCTTGCATCAGAAATTTTATAGTCCCATAGTTCTTGAGAAATTTTCGTGTGTATCGTACAATTGGCTTTCTCTTTCGGATGAAGAGACCGTGTCTTTTGGAAATTGCTTCCATCTGGACATAAGAAGAATGATATCGCCAATCGAAGCGAATCGTTCTTGAACATTACCATTTTCGAAACTAAATATAAGGATGAAAAAAATGGGCAAAAAAATATTTTTACCCCTGATTCTGATCGCGTATCTCGTCGCTTCCTGTACGACCCCGACTGCGTCTGCGACCTCAGCACCGATAAAGTCTACCGTAGTCCCTTGTCGAGGAAAGATGCCAGTGGAAGCAGATAAGTTTGCAAAGACTCTAGGTGAGCCAATAGTTACCGTTCCAATTTTGAGTAGTCTTGAGCTTGGAGTAGGATTTTTTATTGAAACTGTTCCCGGCAATGTACTACTCGCGACTGCAAGACACGTCGTGCCATTGAAAGATAATTGCGGTATTTTATTCACCATTCCGGGACAGAAAATTCTCTATTCTGTGAGTGTAGATAATTTTAAAAAATGGTCCGGCAAAAGCGACGTATTCATCGTATATGAGCTTCCGCCAGAAACCGCGAAGGAAGTATTGAGGTTTGCAAAAAATGGTGAGCTTCGGATTTTCACAGTGTCGAATACACCTGGCGCCGGAGAGACTGTGTTTTTACCAGTAGCAAATACTGCAAAATATGCTGAGCTTCGTGTCGAGAGAGATCGAAAAAATGGTGATGACCGCATCATTGCAGGCTTTACTGATGGATATCTCGCGTGTCAAGGCGATAGCGGGTCACCAATTCTCGAAACCAACCATATATCAATTGTTGGTGTTCTCAGTGCGATCGAATCTGAGCCGCCGTATTTTAAAATCGTTGATAAGAAAGATTGCAGTTCGCGTATATATTTTACGCCGGCAATCCCGACACCTCATTAAGTTTCGAAAATATTTGTATTGCTTTCGCCCTTCTGTGTTAACCTATTTTTGGTTAATAATTGTGTAACACAGAAGGGCTTTTTGATGGCTCGTTAATGATCCTGAGCTTGCCGAAGGAGAGTTTACGAGCCGATCAATCCCGCGTAGCCCCGCCATGACGGGGCGGAGTGGGACGGGGTCAACTTGCATTGCGAATAAATTTGTTTTACTGTTGTATTATGAACGATCCTCTGGAACTTTTCCGCAACATGTTTGCCATCGTCGGCCATGACGAAAAAGAGCAGGAAGAATTGTCAAGAGAACTGTTTGGGAAAATTATGGCAACGGTCGTGATTTCTGTTGTTAATACACTGTCTAAAGAAAAACAAGATGAGTTTCTTTCCAAGATTTCCCAAGGAACAAAAACAGAGGAGATAATGAAGACGCTTCAGCAACATGTTGACAATGTGACCATACAAAAACATACCGTAGCTACATCTTTTGAAATAATAAAAGAATATATGAAAAATATTGATAGCACGCTCAGTGTTACGCAGAAAAAGCAGTTACAGGATTTATTTCTGACGTCAGTATCACAATAAATATGACTGAAATAGGTAAAGTGGACGCGATTCAGTTAAAAGCGACAGAACTACAACAGGCCGTGCCAACTTCTAGAGACTTTATAGTAAATGCTGGAGTTCCTGCATTGGCTACCATGGTCGCTCAGCATTATTTCGGATTGACACCGGAACATGCGGTTGGGATAGCAGGTCTTTCCAGTATGCTTGTCTCAGTGTTTCGAGACATTGGAAGCAAGACAGAGCGAACTGGGGCACAAGTAGTGCTACGCGCATTAATCAATGGAGCATCTGCAGGTGGAGCGGTAGCTGCGTCAAATATTCCAGAAGTGAATGCTGCAATTTTAAGATATTCATCGCCTATAGAATCAGCAGTGTCAACAGAAGTGAAGCATATGGCTACTAATATAGCAAATGCCATACAAGATGCTCCAAGATTTGCCCTTGAGCAACTGACAAAAGCTGGGTCATATGTACTAGAGAATTTGAAGGAAAAAAAGGAGGCGTATGATCATGTGCAGAGAACCGTTGCCACTCAAGTTCCAGCGCACAATCCCCAGCTTGCAACGCGTCATATAGCAGAGACACAAGCTCCAGGTTGGCAGCAGTGGGCACGTGATTTCTTGGGTCCTGCTTTGACGATAGGGTTTGTAGACGCTGGGTTATTAGCATGGCGACCATGGAGCGTAAAACCGACTCCATCGATTTCTTAAAATATTATTTCATCTTTTCCTTTCCATTTTTCTAAAGGTCTCACCTTGCATTTATCGCGTTAGAATGATCCAATAAGGGGTTCAACCCCGCTGAAATCCCGCTGAAAAATGTTTTGTTGACAACCTATTTTTCACGCGGTACAGTGATGGTATGTTTACCCCCGCAGACAAAAAGTTTCTCAAAGACAATTTTGCAACAAAAAATGATCTGAAGAGGTTTGCAACAAAAGATGATCTGAAAAACGACCTTGCTTCCATGGAAAAGAGGATGGATACGAAGTTTGCAACAAAAGACGATCTCACATCCATGGAAAAGAGGATGGATAAGAAGTTTGCTTCTAAAGACGATCTCATCATCGCTCTGAAAGATCAAAAGGAACAAATATTAGATGCAGTAGATGGGAAACTTGCAAAACAAAAAGAGGAAATCGTGAGAGAAGTGGGCGAATTTATCGCAGATACAGTTGTCCCCATAT
This sequence comes from Patescibacteria group bacterium, assembly GCA_038064255.1. Taxonomy (GTDB): domain Bacteria; phylum Patescibacteriota; class Microgenomatia; order UBA10105; family UBA927; genus JACREM01. The sequence continues at coordinate 3,698 of JBBTTM010000138.1, forward strand.
TCGACAAGCACGACAGACGATTAACCCGAGTAGAAAAAAAGCTTGATCTTCCATTTTTCGCTGATTAGATAGATTTTTTTCCACGTCCGCGCCTAGCGGGATTGATGGTTGGTAGACTCTCCTTCGGCACGCTCAGGATCGTTAACCAACCAATCAAAAAAAACACCCTCTCTTGTTAAAAAGATCCACACATTGTGGACGACCGGATTGGTCAGAGGGTGCGTTTTCATGGTGGCGGGAATTAATCTACTTATAGAAATTGTTGCTTTGAGCGCGTCGCTGAAAGTTCTATGGTACAGTTGACGTAGGGTTCGTGATTGGCGCGGTCGAAGTGATTTTCATCGCGGCCATCAAGGACTCGATTTGCTTCTCAGCTTTGTCAAGGCGATCGTTCAGCTTACTATGGGCTTATTTTGAACTTGGTTCGTTGGAATTAGGCTGAAAGTTGTCTCATGGGAGATGGAAGTGAAACAGTCATTGTAGACGTTGTCTGAGATCCAAGTTTTTTTGACACATCGAGCACTTCAAGACCGACCATAGTTTTTCCAGCATAGTCTACAACTATATCGTCGCGAAGCTCTTCTGAGCGCGTTGATTTTTTGTCCGAAAAATGGATGTACAGCGCGTCTGCCTTAGGATCGTAAGAAACATTCATATATGAGTAGTTTACCTCGTTGTCCTTTGCTTGGCAATCCAGTAGGCGGTGATGACTATAATCGATTGTGTATCTTCTCTGCAGATAATTTTTACCATGTATTTCCCCAGAGTTTTATAATATACAATTTTCTCTTCGCGCTCATCTAAAACGCTGTCAGGATTCTGGAGCGCTCGTCGTATGAATGATATTTCCAGGTTGCGCTGTTTTATTCTCTCTCAGGCGTGTTGAGTGAAGGCAATGCGTTTTATTTTACTAGGGAGTTGCCTGCCCTTTCCCTTGCCAGACGAGGTTGACGCGTTGGTTTACGACGTTATGTGAGAGCTTTATGGCTGCGTCATACTGGCCCTGTTTGATAAGTTCACTGACAGTGCTAGACGCCTGCTGGGTGATATGATCTTCGTACTCCCGTAGGTGAGGCACGATGACAGGGGAGAGCTCAGGGAAGGCATCGTCGAGCTTTGGAAGGGCTCTATAAAGCTCTTCAAACGACATGCCTGGTTCAAGCATATCGAGCACGTTTTGAGAGATAGCCTGACTTCGATCTTCGGTCATGGTGCCGTCTGCGAGTTTTTTTTTAATAAGCTCGACGACTGCAAGTTCAATCTGTTGGCGGAGGTCATCTGGAGTCATACATTTGAATACTGAATACTGAATTGTGAATACTGAATATCGATTACCGCATAACGCATAACGCATAACGCATAACGCATAACGATACTCTTATATTAGTATTATGGAAAACAGGGAAAGAGGCAAGAGGGAACCCCGCACCTAGCGCACCTAGCGGGGAATAACCAATAATCAAATATACCCATCTTACTCAGGTTTGCAACTTTCTTAAGTGAAAAAGCTGATTAGATGGGTCTATACTCGAACACGAGGGTTGCAAACCCGAGTTTTCTGAGTATAGTCAAATAGTCAAATTATCCAATACATTGCAAGGTAGCATTTTGGAATTATTGGAGTATATCAACTCAATTGAATTTATTTGTAATCTTGATCATATGATCAGAATTACAAATAAAATATACTTAGGACAAATGAAGTGTGGGAAGATAGAAAAACAACCGAGGGTAAGAAATATTTGAGTAGACGATCAGCTAAAAGCTGAAGTCACTGAAATAGTCCGTACGGTCTCGGTTGTAGGATAAGGTCTTACTCCTTCATGTGTCGCATATCTTTTAGCACTTCGCTCACGCCATTTCCGTGCGCCTTGGCAGGTGTTTTAGTCACGGGGGCTGTTCTGGGGTACGAACTGGCACTGTCGACGGGCAGGGATTGCCTGTATATCGAAGAATTACTTTCGAAACCGTCTCGTTCCAAAATATGGAACGGCTGTAGCTCGACACTACATTTATTGTGCATTATGCAATACACAAAGCCAGGATATTGGATATAACTTTAGTAACCCATCCGATTTTAAGTTCCGGGACAAGTATAAAGTATTAGTATGGGTGCGAATCCATACATCCTTAGTGCATCAAGTATTATTCTATTTCGTGGAGATTGACCCAAGGTTTTCCTTGAGAAAACATTTTCGTTTAGCAGTCTTTCAGCGCCTCTCTCGAACAATCTCTTTTTTGATGAAGCCTACGATAACACGAATAGATTGAATCTTAGATCTTCAATTTTACGAACTTGTGTCCGCAGGTGATGCAAAACGGTGCGTCAGGGAGATTTTGTTCTCCACACTGTGGACAAAGCTTGTTGCTCGGTGCGTCTTGTGATGTTTCTTTGGAAAACTCATTTCCACATTTCGGGCAAAACCTGGCATCAGGTGATGCTTTGGCGCCGCAACCTGTACAGAGCTTCTTTGGAAACTCTTTTCCGCAGTATCCACAGAAGTCCATATCTACATTTACATTTTTCCTGCAGAATGGACAGGGCTTCTGGCGAATACCATTTTGAATCACAACTTCGATTTGAGACTTATGCTGACTTACTACCTGAAACGTCGGCGGTTGTGGCGGGAGAGACTGCTCTGAACTTTCATCTGTAAATTTTGTTCCACAGATATGGCAGAATCTTGATATCTTGTAATTCAGATAGCCGCATTTCGGGCAAGTTTTGTGACCGTTCCATCCCAAGGAATCAAAATATAAATTTTCTGCTTGTTTCACTAGACTCTCTTCTGGGTTAAATTTTTCATGTGTTTTATTTAGATCTTTCATTTGTCGAAGGAGATCAATTCCTAAGGCTGCTTCTTCTTCAAGTTGCTTTGTATCAGGATCTTGAATCTCTCTTCGAATTTGTTGCTGGCAGTATGGACACTTGCCGGTAAGTCCGACGAAATTCGAGATCGATGCACCACAGTTCGGACACTTAAATGCATTTGTTGTCATTTCGCACCAGCCTTGCGGTTTTTACCACATCGTGGGCAAAAATCGTATTGCTCGATGTTTTGTGGAATTTCAACGCCGCAGTGCGGGCAGACTTCTTCGACTTTCTTAAACAATAAATCAAAGCCGAATGAAATCCACGACATATTAAGAAACAGCATCATGCCAATTGTGCCTGCAGGTAATACCATACCAAACATAATCAATCCAAGGGAGAACCAGAGTTTCAGTTCGACCGGGTGATCAATCACGGCTATGGTTGCAGCGCCGAAGGCAAAGAGTGCGATCGGGACGATGACAGCAAGTACAAGTGACTTTTTGTATTCATGTCTGCCTGCCAAGAATGCGCCGAGACATGACAATGCCCCAATTGCGCCTGCAATAGCTATTGCAGGGAGTGGTGCGTCGGCGATGCCGATACCCAACTGAATTGCGATAGTGCCAAACAGGATGAAACAAATTACTTTAAACATTTTCGTCTCCATTGTCTGATTAGGTTTTTCTGCTTATAGCCTTGGGTTGTGGGGCCTCCTAGTGGTCCACACGAATAGAATTTGACCTCCGCAGATCGAGTCCGTCAAAGAAGTTCACGGACGAGATCCACGGAGATCGGTTTTTATTGAAGGAGCAAGGAGTTCATCGGGCGACAAACACAAAACTTGAAAACGAATACGCATTGTATTCATTCAAGATCAAGCATATCGCGCGATCGCTCCCTGCTATTCACTTTTGTTAAGGTGCACCATTCTGGCGCATAGGCACAAAATGGGGGATTTCAGTCCTAATATTATAGGCTAAAATGTGGGAAAAGTCAAGATTCCGCTATCTGGGGAGCTTCAGGAGACAATGGCATGGGTGTCGGTTCATATGTCCGGACGAGTCTGCACATTTCAAACACAAGTTTATGGTCGTTCTCTTGTGTTGCCCTTTCAAGTACCAATGAAAAAGGATGTGTGAGGGAACTTGTTCCGGCCACCATATTATGGAGCATGATAGGGGTGTCTTCAAGGGTATATACAGCGATATTGCCTGATATACCATCAGGAAATGTGACGTCAAAAGGTGATGTATATTTGGGACTGTTAGATAAGGCTTGGCTAGATGCATTAACTGGAGAGATTATATACTTGGGATCTACCCCGGTAAAGTATTCCGCATCTTTTTTTGACATATGGATTTTTCCATGCGCGAGGGTTATAGCAGATTGGGGTAATGTTTTTCCAAAAAAATTGAGAGCAAATGCTTGTTCATCCGTATTATGACTCTGGAGATACTGAAGATTGGCCAAACTTGCATCTTTAAATACGTGCCAGGCAGCCGTTTGAGCAACTCTTCTGGCTGTTTTTGAAGCAAGTACAGATTCAATTGTTCTCCTTAAAGCTAATCTTTCAGAGTTATTATTGATCTCAACTGTTGAAGGCATAATAATTAGTATTATAAGCTATTTAAATTGTTTTTTCAAGATACTGTATTCGTCTATAAAATCATTCTCTATAGGCGCAAGATGAGACTATGGCGTGTCTTTTAAGGCTATCTGTAATTCTGTTATCTTTCCCGCCTTGAGCATGCGGAGTGCATAGGAAGGGAGCGAGGCCTGCATCAGGGTAGTGATCTCATCTGGTGTGTTCGTCGACACGTTCTCTCGCCAAATCTTCATACAGAGTTGTCGAAGAGAAAGAAGATCTGCGTATTGCATTCCTCTGAGTAGCTCAGGGTTATTGGAAGCGCCAAACTCGAGGAATCGAAGATCTGTACCGTTTTGTAGGGTATCAGTCTCGAGTCGTATTCTGCCTACGCAAAAAAGTTCAGTTGCTTCCTCTCCTGCCTGTGTTGTGACGATGCCCGCGACTTTTACAATTCCATCATCTTCAATGCCTAAAATATGGAGTCGAAAGAGTTTCGTCTGACCGTCTGTTTGGGTCGTAATGGCGATATTTTCTACTATTTTTAAATCTTCTAGACTTAATCCATCAGTAGGTCCATATTCACCAGTTAAGTCACCTTCGGTGACGGTGACATTTTTATACGGATATGCATCTGGAGAAGTGAAGTCTGGTTTGGCAGAATAGCCTTGGTCTAAAATTACCTGAAAGAGAGCGTCTTCAGCTTGCCTATAGGTCATCTGGTCATCTTTAGTGATCGGTCTTTTCCAGTCTGTCAGCTGTATGCCAAAAACTTTCCCAAGTGCTTCGATTCCCTGTGTCGTTGTGGGGGTATGTACTTGGACATCAATTCTGAGCTGATCTGATTTTTTCTGACGCCATTTCTTGGCAAGATCTTTTCTGGCTTCCGTTTCATCTCCATGGTAAAATTCTCGCGCGTATGCCTGGACGGCTATATCGGTCAATTCCTGAATCTGTACTGATTGTGCTCCTTTGATAAGCCCTATATTAGCTTGATCTGTCACGAAAATAATGCCTTTTTCGAAATCAAAATACGCATTGTAGACTTTCGCAAGGAAAATCGTGATACTGTCTATATTTTTCTGTACGATATGTCGTATTGTTTCGTGCGGTTTGCCTCCTTTGTCTTTTAGTCGTCCTCCCGGGAAACTGATGAGTGTATCCTTTCCGCCATGAGAAGCTATCCACGATCTGTCCTCTCGGTACCATGAATCATAGGCGAGAGTGACAAAGGCGTGTTCGCGGTTTAACGTGAGTATATCCAGCGTACCCTGCGGTAATTGTGCGGCTCCAGAAGTGATACGCTCAGGGTAATTTAGAGGGTAGATGCCTGGGGGGAGAATCCTGATCCCGGTACGTTTCTCTTTGGTCCATTGCGGGATGCCTATGTGCTGAGCGTTGTGAAAATCGTCTGGGTCAGTAGAATCCCGTACTCTTGGGGAGAGACCAGTGAAGCATACCCAAGCATGTTTTCCTAAGAGAGCTTGTATGTGTCGGTCGATCTCATTTTGGGCGTTGATTCTATCCATAGCTTCTGTTCGAAGATCGTCTCGAGTCGTTAGCAGTGCGGTTAATTTTTGGTCAGCGAGGAGGATGTGCGCACCGTCCCTATCTAAAGGTCGAAGCCATGTTCTTGTTCCGTGGTCGCCAAAATTCGCTTCTGGACTGTGTGTTTCAAACTTTGTAACCATAAATCCGGAAAATGTCGCTCCTGTTTCAGGATCGAGAGGTTTTATATATCCGTTCTGATTTTCTTCAAGAATAATTGTGGTTCCGACGACATGAGCGAAATTGTGAACAAGTTGTTCAGGAGCATGGGGAGAAACGTTAGATTGTGACTCAATTTCAATTGCTTCAGGTGTGACCATAGTAGGAATTTATAGAGGGGAGTATACCACACTATAGGTTTATTTGCAACCTATAGTGTATATAGGTAACTGTTCAGACTCCGGATACAATTCTTTATTCTTCGAGTCCCTCGAAAAGATTCGGGATAAACTCCAGCGAGAAGTTCTCTC
>JBBTTM010000139.1:0-2157 GCA_038064255.1 Patescibacteria group bacterium
CTAGTCCCTCGGTGAGATTTATGAAGCAATTCCGCCTCACTCACTGTCTTTAGGTTTTTATATTATACGTAAAGTCACTTAAACAATCAATACCTTTACCCCAGGCCCCATGGTGGAGGCAATCGTGACACGGGAGATTTTTTCGTGTCCGACACTTGCAAGAAAGGCATTGATGTTTTCTACGAGCATTTTTTCTTCAAACGACACTTTTCCGACACTCTGGTGGATGATCGGGTTTTCCGGTTCGGATTTATAGTTTACCTGACCCTGAGACAGCTCTTTTGTTTTTTTCTCAGGATCTGTGGTCACTGTGCCATTTTTTGGATTGGGCATCAGTCCCTTTGGACCTAAGACACGTGCAACTCTAGCTAGTTTTGGCATCATGCTTGGATGTGCAACCAAAATATCAAAATTAAATTTCCCCTCCGCTATCTCTGCGATGATTTTTTCGTCGGCAATGACGACATTCACTGTTTTTCCCGTTCCATGGGGGAGAGATACCGTACCCCGGACATCCTTTTTCTCTCCGAGGACGTTGACGTTTAGGTTTATATGAACCTCAACGCTTCCGTCAAATTTTGTGAGACTCGTTTTTTTGACTAAGGCGACTGCTTCAGATAGAGGGTAGAGTTTGGTCTTGTCTACCATGCCCGCGACTTCTTTGTAGCGTTTGGACCGTGTTTTTGGTTTTATTTCAGACGGATCTTTTTGTTTTTTCTGTTTTGGTTTCTTTTCACCTTCTGCGAGGGATTCTTCCGCAGAGGGTGCTTCTCCCGCGCTCACCTCAAGTCCCTCGTCGAGATTCTCGACAGACTTTTTGCTCTTTTTTGTCTCACGGCGAGCGTCAGCCTTTCGTTTGAGCTCTTTTTCTTGATCCTCGTCTCCGAGGGTAGCGACTCTGATTTTACCCATAGTATTTTATTTGTCATCGCGAGTCCGTTCTGACGGCGTGGCGATCTTTTTTATAGATTGCCGCGTCACCCGCCTCGCAGGCGGGATCCTCGCAATGACATTATGATTCTATCTGTATTCCCATGCTTCGGGCTGTCCCTGCCACGACTTTCATGGCGGCCTGTACATCTGTCGTATTTAAATCCGGAAGTTTTGTTTTGGCAATCTGTTCGGCTTGCGCTTTTGTCAGTTTTCCGGCAGATTCTTTCCCCGGCTTTCCGCTGCCTTTTTCAATTCCAAGCACTTTGGTGATCATGGCGGCTACCGGAGGAAGCTTGGTGACAAAGGAAAATGTCCGGTCCTCGTAGACGGTGATGACAGCAGGGATAATCTCGCCTTTGAGTTTTGCGGTGCGCTCGTTATACGATTTGATAAACTCCATGATCGGAAGTCCATGTTGCCCAAGCGCCGGCCCTACCGGCGGAGCCGCAGTGGCGACCCCTGCAGGGAGGTTGAGTTTGATAATCGTTTTTACTTTTTTTACAGCCATACCTTAAAGAATAAATCCTGCGGAGCAGGATCTCGCTTCGCGAGACAAATATACAAATAAACAAATAGTCAAATATACAAATAAAATATTGAGAAAATGGGAACGAGGAAAGAAAGAAGAATACTTTTCGAAACCTCGTATCAGTTTCTCCCTCACTTTTGGCGAGGTAAAAGGATTATATCAGTGTCAGTTGAGTTCGTAAAGGATGAAACTAGAATGAAACAAGTGAAAACAAAGTGCATTAATCGGTTCAAATTCCTAATCAGCATTTGAATCATCCTGATGAGATTTAAATGGAGGATGACCCACAAAATCTTCTTCTTCTTGAACTTCTACTATAATTCCAGGCCCATCTGGGTTTTTTGGATTTGGTACAGTAGTGTATGATCCCGCTGGTCTTTTCCAGTCTGAATTTTTTGCAGAGGCTTCAAGGAGTTGTTGTTCACGTGATACAGCAAGATTACGTTCTTCAGTAGGTGTTATTGTCACGACTTTCCCAGCATTTAATATAGTAGCGTGCTTTTCAAAAGTTACTTGTGGTTCTCCAACTGGCGACTCAACCATATTAAAAGTATATTATTGTTGATGTAAAAACAAAATTAGCAATCGATTTTATAATTTTCCTACCTGGAGAAAGTCGAGTTCGACTGGGGTTTCGCGTCCAAAGATGGAGACCAGGACTTTGATTTTGCCTTTTTCCTCGTCTATTGAATCTA
>JBBTTM010000140.1:0-13740 GCA_038064255.1 Patescibacteria group bacterium
CGGTAAAATAATATCCATGAATAAAAAATATACTTTATTTTTTGGACTCATTATTCTTGTAGCATTATTTTTGAGACTGTATAATTTCCAGAACCGGTGAGGATTTGCATATGATCAGGCGCATGATTATCTTGTAGCCCACTATGCATTAGAAGCGCGTAAAATTCCCCTCGTCGGCCCCTTTTCCTCCGCCGGTCCGTTTCAGACGGGAGGGCAATGGTATTGGATTGTCATGACCGGCATGGCGCTTTTTCCCTCTGTGTTTTATGGACCGTGGATATTTATGGCACTCTGGTCAGTAGTGTTTGTGTTCGTTATTATGAAGCTTGCCTACGAGATGTATGGATATAGGTTCTCATTGATTGCAGGCATACTGGCATTACTCTCTCCCGCTCAGCTTTCCCAGTCCGTACACCTTACAAATCAATCGCCATTGGCACTTGTATCGCTCTTGTCTTTATGGGCTGGGTATCGGTATCTATCCACTAAATCGTTTGTATCAGCGTTCTTTTTTGGATTATTTGTTGTACTTGCTCCAATGATCCATCTATCAGGGGCGCTTGTTATGGTTTTTGGTTTAGTATTTATTTTTTTCTCCGGGATCCTCAGAAGAGTGAGCATTATTGGATGTATCCTCGGAGGAGTATGTTCGTTATTTCCTCTTGCATACTATGATATCCATCATAATTTTTACAACATGAACCACATGTTTCGGTATCTGTTTATTGAAAAAAATACTATTTCATATGAAGTACTCGGCAGACGGTGGTTTACATATTTATCCGACCTCATACCATATCAGATAGGAAGGATCAGTACGGGAAACAACGTAGTGGGTGTATGTGTGTACATTTTTTCCTTTGCTGTCTCTGTGTATGAAAAAGTAAAGAAACGCATCAGTTTTATAGGAATTATAAACATAAGTATAGCCGGCATGTTTATTATTATCCGATACATTAAAACACCGCTATATGACAGCTATTTTGTTTTTATTCACCCATTTGTTATTCTCTCTACGGCGTATGCGATTTTTTGGCTTGTAGCTTGGAAAAAAATGATTGGATACATAGTCTTTGTTGTTATTTTTGTAAGTCTCATAGGTGCTTCGGCACCGGAGTTTTCTACTAAAACGAATACTCTTTATGCGGACGTGATCTCAGGTACTGCAACTCTCGTTGATGTATTTCCGGGAGAGAAATTTTCCCTCCATGATTTTACATATAAAACTTCCGGGTTCAGTCTTCCGTTATCATCATATTTATCGTATAAGGATTTAATCTCCGAAGATGGAATTCCGGTCGGAATTAGGGTAGCTTCTCCTTCATCAGCTGTTGCATCAGAGGATGCAGTTATTGGTACTGTAGCAGGGTATGAATTTTTGGATCTACGGTCAGAGGTACTTGACTCAAAATTAATAAAAGATTGGTTTCGGGTAAATCCTTCCGATGTATATAAGTCTACAGAGGAATGGTACTTTTCGCCCAAATAATTAGAGGGAACTGACTGTATATATCCTATCCTCACCGTAGTCATTATATAGAGGAGATGGGTTTAGGGACGAGAGTTTTTGTATAAGTGAATTTTTCTGATCTTTACTGTATTGCCAGAAGTGAATTATGACATGGGATACTTTTTTGCGCTTGAGGTATGAGATAGCTCTCTCTTCAGGGAAATACCTCATTTCTTCCACCGCATCATGGAAGCTCTGCGGGACAAAACCGCTATATCCGTTTATCATCTGCTTTTTATGAAAAAGTGAGAAATATGTTCTGTATGTTTCGAGTGCGAGCGGTGTATGGATTGAAACTTCATCAAACCGGAGTTTCACTTGTTCCTGTATCGGCAGTTGTCCTACGCGGTCTCTCTCTTCTACGATAGGCAGTTCAATTATCGTCCTGACGGATGGATCATTTTTTATGGAAGCATATACTGCGGGAATTTCAGTTTCTGTCGGTACAGGTATAAGCGGAAGCGGCTTTTGAATGGTTTCCACAAAAAATAATAGAACCAGCAGTGAGACTAAAAGAAGTGATTTTTTCTTGTAAAAATCAAATCCCATACCTGCAAATACCGAGAGCGCGAGTGTAAAAAGGATGATAAAGCGGGAGGGAACCCGGATGATATAGAGTATCGGCAATATTTTGAGAAAGAATGCATACGGAAGTGAAATGTATCCTGTATCAAAGGGTCCGAAAGTAAATGGTCGGGCTGGACCAAATGATAACAGGAATCCGGAAGCGCCGACGATGAGAAACGCTAGTAGTAATTGATTCTTAGTTCTTGTATATGTATATAGTCCAAAGAGTGCAAGAATAAGTGCAGCAAGAGTGGGGTAGAGACTTCTTTCACCTTCTCCTGAGGGAAGTATACGGGAGAGTATTAAGCTCGTTGGCAGAACGCTTGAGAAATCTTTTTGATAAGCACCGCGGGAAGAAATTTCATCGTATGTTCTCTGAATTTCAGGATGTTCTACCCGGAGAATTATATACGGGTAGAGAATGACCAAGGACATGATAAGTGTCGCGATTAAGCTTATGGTAAGGAGAATTTTTTTACTCCAAAGTACATTTCTATAGTTTTTATTTTGTATAAGCATGACGCCTATAAAAATTACAGCGCCAAATCCTGCGATAATACCCAGGTATATGGTGGAACCGAGAAGAAGAAGAAATGTGAGTACACAAAGCACTGCATTGAGAATTGTTGCTTTTGAGAAAAATTTTATCATGTGCAAGAAAAAAAACGGGAGAAGAAACGAACTTGCTATGGATATATGGGACAGCTGACCGAGTCTTGGATATGAAAACGCAAAAAGGATGGCGGAAACGAGCGCTCCTATAGCAGATACGTTTAATTCTAAAGCAAGGATATATACACCTATGCCTGCAAGTATAAAAGAGAAAATGATGTAGATATTTTGAATAAGAATAGGATTTCCGGTGAGCAAAAGAAGCGGAAAAGTGAGCAGGGATTGGGTAAAGAGCGTGTCTGAAAAAGCGAGAGTATTCGTCGTCGGGTAGAAGATATTTGTATTCATAATCTTGTCTATTCCCGATGAAAATGAAGAAAGATTATGGGAAAGATTCCATGCGTAAAATAACGGGTCACCGGAGTTTGTCACCGCATTTGGAAGATGAAGGACGAGAGGCCAGGTATAAAGGATGGACAAAACTACGAAGACAAGAAGTACAGCGATTTTAGATTTCATTGTAGTTAATAATACAGAATATCCCGGCAGTTTCCAATCAGAGGTGAATTTGTAGTAAAATAGTCAATATATGGTTCCCGGATTTGATCTCATTGTCACAGTACTTCTTGCCCTCCCTCTCCCGTTAAAATATAAGATATTCCCCATGGAAGGAACTCCATATCTCCTTTTTGCCTTATACTTTTTGCTTATGCTTGGCATGGTGCTTCTCTCTTTATTTTCTCATCGGCTAAAAAAAATCGGGGACAGAGTAAAAACCATAGTTTTTTTGAGTCTTCTTGCCGTTACGCTTTTTACCGTCATGTATACAGCCATAGTGGACAGAAAGACTACCTCGGATTTTTATTCTGTACACGATATCATCCTCCAACAGGAAGCAGCCATGAGATATGTGCTTGAAGGAAAAAATCCGTATAAGGAAACATATTTTGGCACACCGCTTGAAAAGTGGCATTATGCAGAAGACGGAAAAGAAGTGATAAATCCGGCGCTCTATCATTTTGTCATGCCTCCGTGGTATCTTCTGTTTCCATTTAGTATCTATATATTCTCAATACCTCTTTTTGGTTTTTTTGACGGAAGACTCGCGCTTGTTTTTTGTATCGTCGGTATCATCGTGTTACTACTGAAATGGTTTAAATCGCAAGAATTTGCGAGACTCACTATCGCCATGGTGTTGCTTCTTCCTTCCGGGGTAGACTACCTTATCGAAGGCAGAAGCGATATATTTGCGCTGTTCTGGTTTCTTCTGAGTATCTTTCTTCTGGAAAAGAAAAAGTTTTTTCTGTCTGCTGTCATATACGGACTTTCCCTCATGTCAAAACAGACCATCTGGTTTAGTGCCCCGTTTTATCTTGTTGCTTTATGGTATGAACACAAACACAGCCTCAGAAGATTTTATTGGTATATCTTCGTTCTTTGTTTGACTTGTTTAGTATTGGTGACTCCGTTTTTCCTCTGGGACGCCGGTGCATTTATCAATAGCGTCATATTATATGTAAGCGGTGGGACTGCAAACGGATATCCCATTTCAGGATACGGATTTGGTATGGTGTTGCGTCAATTTGGATTTATACAAGAATCTCATGCATATTTTCCGTTTGTACTCTTACAATTGGCAATTGGTGTACCTGTTATAGCCGGAGGAGTCTGGTACTATCTCCGCAAGCCTTCTGTCTGGCGTTTATTTTTCGGGTATGCTATGACTCTTGCTGTCGTGTGGTACTTTAGTCGATATTTTAATAACAGTCATGTCGTATTTCTCGCTCAATTATTTATTCTGTCTTTTATGAAAAAGAATGATGAGCAAAGTAAAGCATGAAATTAAAATATATCGTAGGGTTTATTCTCATCTGTATTTTTGCATTTGCCATTCGTTTTTACCGGGTCTCATCAGTTCCCCCGGCCCTATCATGGGATGAGGTCTCGATCGGGTATAACGCATGGAGTATTCTTAAGACCGGAAGAGATGAACATGGAAAATATTTCCCGTTGGATACATTTGTATCCTATGGGGATTACAAACCGACCCTGCCGGTCTATCTTACAGTCCCGTTTGTATTCATGTTCGGATTAAATGAAATTTCCGTGCGTCTTCCGTCAGTTGTATTTGGTACTCTTGCAGTTCTCTTGTTCTCTCTTTTGCTCTTCGAAGTTTCGTCATATTTTTCAAAAGACAATTTCGGATTTAAAGAGCGAAGCATCTTCGCACTTATAGCTGCCGGTGTTTTATCGTTATCTCCATGGCATATTCAGCTTTCCCGTGCAGGCTGGGAGGCAAATATTGCGACGACGCTTATTTTACTTGGTGTGTATCTCTTATTTTTATCTTTAAAAAATTCGAAGCTTTGGATTGTGAGCATGATTCCATTTGTTTTGACACTGTATACGTTTAATAGTGCGAGGTACGCATCTCCACTCATACTGGGAAGTTTTATTTTCTTATTTTTAAAGCAGGTTATAGCGGCAAAAAAATATGTGCTTATGGGTGCCATGATTTGTTTTATTTCCGTACTTCCGATACTGCCTCATTTATTGTCTCCAGAAGCACGGCTCCGCTTCAAAGAAGTGAATATTTTTACTGACACTTCAGTAGTTGAGACGTCAAATTCGAGGATGGAACATGATGGTAATTCTATGGTTTCAAAGATATTTGACAACAGAAGAATTGGATATGCCAGGTCGTATCTCATGCATTTTTTTGACAATCTGGAACCTTGGTTTTTGTTTGTGAAAGGAGACGGAAATCCGAAATTTTCACTCCAGGATGTAGGACAGTTGTATATATTTGAATCGATACTTTTACTTTACGGAATATATAAGGCGTTTACGTTTCGGTCCCGTATTTCAGTATTTTTTGTATTGTGGCTCATCGCTTCGCTTCTGCCTGCAGGAGTCGCCCGTGAGACGCCGCATGCTCTACGTATAGAAAATAGTCTGCCTGTATTTTATTTTTTCGTCTCGGTCGGAGTATTTGCATTTGTGAGTCCCGTGTTTCTAAAAAGATCGGGGATGATAAAAGGTATTTCTTTGGCAACTTTGTACGTACTATTTTTTTCGTATTTTCTTCATAATTATTTTGTCCATTATCCGAAAGAATTTTCAGGAGAATGGCAATATGGGTATAAAGACGCAATTCTTTTTGCAGAAAGTGTTAAGTCTAAATATTCCCACATAGTCCTCTCTGATGAGATCGGGAGACCATACATGTATGTGTCGTTTTACACCAAAATGGACCCGTCAGAACACAGGAATACCATAATTTCTTCATTTGATGAGGCCGGTTTTTATAACGTAAAAAGTCTGGGTAAGTACATATTTACTAGAAGCGGTATAGAAAAGCTTGAATCGAATACACTGTATATCCTGCGTCCACAAGATGTTCCTGCGTCTGCACATGTATTGAAAGATATTTTGTTATTAAACGGGAAAAAAGTATTGACAGTTTTTGAAATATGACCCATAAACTTAAAAATATAATCGTTCTTGGGTGCATTGTGCTTATTGCCGTTTTCTTGCGTGTTTGGGATCTTGGGAATACACCTCCAAGCCCGGATTGGGATGAGACAGCTCTCGGGTACAATGCATACTCAATACTAAAGACTGGGCGCGATGAATACGGTAATTTTCTTCCGTTAACTATTCGGTCCTTTGACGATTATAAGCCACCGTTATACGTGTATGTAGCTATTCCTTTTGTTGCATTTCTTGGTCTTGATACCTGGGTAGTCCGTCTTCCGTCGGTAGTTGCAGGTGTCTTGGCAGTCATAGGCACTTTTTTATTGGTTCAGGAATTACTGAGATATGATATCCTCCGGTTTGATCGAAAGAAAACTTTCAAGGTATTAAGGGTATTTTGGGAAAAGCTCCCGTTTGTATCAGCATTTTTACTTGCTCTGTCTCCATGGCATATTCAGTTTTCGCGTATAGCATTTGAAGCAAACCTGGGAGTCACGCTTAATATTTTTGGTGTATATTTTTTTGTCAGGGGAATGAAAAGTAAGCTCTTTCTTTCACTGTCTGCAGTAGCATTTGGTCTTGCTCTCTATGCATACCATAGCGAACGGCTTTTTGTGCCACTTCTCGGCGTCATACTTTTCATAATATTTTTTAGGGATATAAAAAAAATGGGTGTTTCATTTTTGCTTTTTATAGTTGTAGGATTTGCCGTCACCGCTCCACTTATTCCTATTTTTACAGATAAAACGACTCTGACCAGGCTACAGGGGACGAGTGCCTTGGCAGACCAGACGGGACTGCTTGCCAGAAGCGTTGGTAAAATTGAAGACGATCTACACGCCGGAAACACGTTGGGTCAGATTTTTGACAACAGACGTATCGTCTGGCTTCAGACAGTAGCAGGTGGATACCTTTCTCATTTTTCTCTCCGCTGGCTATTTATCACCGGAGACAATCAGCGCCATCATGCTCCGGGTATGGGACTTTTGTATCTTTTTGAACTTCCGTTTCTTCTGATCGGTTTATATTGGACTGCTAGGCGTCCATCAATACTAAGAAGTCTTCTGTTGCCGTGGTTTTTTGTGGCACCCATAGCAGCGTCTGTAACTACGGAACTTCCTCATGCCATACGAACTCTTGTTTTTCTTCCGACCTTTCAGGTGTTTGTCGCAGTAGGATTATTGGAATCGTATGAGTATATCTATAGGTTTTCTAAAGTTCTGCGGTATATGTTGTCGGGAACATTTGTTTTACTTTTTGCTTTAAACATTTTATTCTTTTTGCACATGTATTTTGTGCATATGAATTCTGAATACTCGGCTTCCTGGCAGTACGGGTACAAGGAGGCAGTACAGTATACGAAAGACAATTACGACAGGTACGATAAATTTGTAGTCTCGATAAAGCTCGAACAGCCTCACATGTTTTTCCTGTATTTTTTAAAGTATCCGCCGGAAGAGTATCTCAAAGCCGGGGGTACAAAATCCGGTGGGTTTAAGGAAAATCAGAATAGTTTTGGTAAATATGAATTCCGGGAGATACACTGGGATAGCGAGATAAAGGACGGAAAGACTTTGTACATAGGAACACCAAAAGAAATATCATCCGGGATTGAGATTATACGATATTTAGACTCGAAGAGTGCGTTTGTTGTGGCTGATAGATAGTATGAAGTTTTTTAAAAAAAATATTTTTGTTCTGCTTCTTATATTATTCTCGATTCTTGCCCTTGTAGATCTCCTGCACCCGGGATTTCCCCTGACACATGATGGGCAGGATCATATAGCGAGAATTGCAAATTTTTATACGTCGCTAAAAGAAGGAAATTTTGTACCACGATGGGCAGGCAACCTCAACTGGGGATACGGACATCCCATCCTCATGTTTTTGTATCCGTTGCCGTCTTACATCGCAAGCGTTTTTATTTTATTGGGTGTAAGTTTTGTTGATAGCTTTAAACTCGTATTTGCTCTTTCGTTTCTTGCAAGTGTACTCGCCATGTATTATTGGCTTCGGGAAGAATTTGGCGACTTACCCGCTTTTACGGGAGCAGTGTTGTATGGATTTAGCCCGTACCGGTTTGTGGATCTGTATGTGAGGGGTGCCATAGGGGAGCATCTTGCCTTCGTATTTTTCCCTCTGCTTTGTCTTGGGACACTGCGTCTCTCAAGGAAGGATGATACAAGAGGATGGGTAATTGTAGCGCTTTCGACCGGAGCGCTCATCCTCTCACACAATGCATTGTCTCTCATGTTTTTCCCGTTGGCCATACTGTATGCACTGTATCTCTATTGGAAGGAAAATCTCGGCAAAAAATTTATTGTGAAAGCTTCAAGTGCGTTCGCAATCGGATTTCTTCTCTCTGCTTTTTTCTGGGTACCTGCATTTTTCGAAGGGAAATATACGCTTCGCGATCTCGTGACGCGGGGAGTGACAGAAAATCGATTCGTAGAGCCGTTTCAATTTATATATTCTCCGTGGAGTTACGGCGGGAGCGATACGCTTTCCAAAATGCTCGGGTTTCCTCAGCTTCTCGCGGGAGTCTTTGTGCTTTTTTTTCTTTACAGATCAAAAGATAAAATATTCAAAATTTTCTCGGGAAGTTTAATTGTTCTTGCACTGATTTCTCTCTTTTTTATGACTTCAACTTCCCGTTTTTTCTGGGAAAATATCAGTGTATTACAAAAATTTCAATTTCCCTGGAGATTATTGTCTGTGACGGTATGCGTGTTTTCAGTCATAGGGGCAACCGCCGTAGCGGTAGTAGAAAAGAAAAAACAGTTCTTTGTTTCCATGGTTCTCGTAGGCTTAACTTTGATAAGTACATTCCCTATGTGGAGAGCACGCGAGTATCTCGAGAAAAAATCTGAATTTTTTTCTACAACCTATGACAGTACGACAGACACAGGTGAAAGCAGTCCCATCTGGTCGATTCGGTTTATGGAAAAGCGTCCGGACCGTGACAGGGTGATAGAGATCATAGGAGGCGAGGCTACAATACAGCCTACCATACGTACGTCTACGCGTCATGAATATGATGTTGTAGCAGTAAATACCGCACAGCTCCGGGAAAATACTGTCTATTTTCCAGGTTGGCATGTATTTGTAAATGGCAAAGAGACGCTTGTCGAATATCAGGACCAGTCCAACCGAGGGGTTATGACTTTCTATGTCCCTCCCGGGAACTCGCACGTTTCTGTTGTATTTACTGATACAAAAATACGGCAGGCCTCAGTATTTATTACACTCATAGGAGTTTTGATTTTTTTAAGTACGGTAATTTTCCGTAAAAAAATATGGAAAACATAACCATCGCTATCGCGACATATAACGAAGAGAAACATATCAAAAACTGTTTGTCTTCTGTTGCGGATTTTGCGGGTGAAATAATCGTGGTGGATGGCGGTTCAACGGACAATACCGCGACAATCGCTAAAGAGTTTGGTGCAAAAGTGATTATAGAAAAAAACCCGCTCATGTTTCATATAAATAAGCAGAAGGCCATAGAGTTGGCTTCGAAGCCCTGGATACTGCAGCTGGACGCAGATGAGTGCCTAAGTGCCGGATTAATAAAGGAGATATCTGAAGTTACGCGGGAGAAAGGGAAAGTGGAATTTCAGGGTTTCAGTATTCCGAGAAAGAATTTTTTCATGGGAAGGTGGCTTTCTAAAGGAGGTCAGTATCCTGATTATGTCGTACGGTTATTTCAACATGGGAAGGGAAGGCTGCCTTGTAAAAGCGTGCACGAACAGATAGAGATAGACGGTATCATAGGGAAGCTAAAACATCCCATCCTGCATTACACGTACGACTCGGTGGGAGAGTACTGGAGGAAAGCGGAAACATATACAGATCTTTCTGCTGGGGAACTATTGAAACAAAAAATTTCGGTTACGTTCTTTTCGTACCTGACATATTTTTTTGTTAAACCCGTGAGTACGTTTGCACTCATATATTTCCGTCATAAAGGATTTGTCGACGGGTACCCCGGATTTTTATTTGCCCTGTTTTCCGGATTGCACTTCGCTGTCTCGTATAAAAAGTATCTCCTGTTACTTCAAAGAGAAAAACACGCATGAAGAATTTTATATCAACGGCCTGTTTGATCGGTATTTTTTTGTTTGTATCCCAAGTCGCGGAAGCGGCATACGTTTTACCGTATCCGTCGTATCTCCCCGGAAATAAATTGTACAAGGTAAGTGAATTTATAGATGGTATAAAAAAATATTGGTATTTTGGGACACTGACACAATTGAAATATGTACAGGAGATGTCTGATAAGCATCTGGTGGAAGCTAAAACGCTGTTTGAATATAAACAATATGCTCTGGGAGTCAGGGCTTTGGTAAAAAGTAATTCCGAGGTCGTACAGATATCACCACTTCTCTCGCGTTTAATAGAGGAAAAGAAAAGTAATCCGGAAATAGTAAAAAACGTAGATGAACAGATGAAGTCTCATGTCGAAGTCCTTACCCGTATGTTTTCCGAAACTCCGGACAGCATAGAGTGGACAGAAGAAAGACAAGCTCCCCGAGTCATCAATTTGAATGATTTTCATACTATAGCAATACAATTGCGACAGGAGTTACGTAATTATGTCATCGCGAGACTATGAAGCGTGGGCGATCTTTCTTATAAATAGATTGCCGCGTCTCCCGCCTTACTGGCGGGATCCTCGCAATGACAGGTTATAATTTGCGTACTATGATAATACTGTTTCCAATCCTCGCCTCATTTTTATTTCTTTGGTACTCGTATGGGTATGTAGATATTGCTTTCGCCCGCGTGAGCCCCTTGCTTTATACTCTCGGGCTTCCGGTCAGTCGGTTTTTGTATGACGATAAATTGACAGGAACAGTTTTATTTATCGTGTTTTTTGTTCTGGCATATATGTTTTATGGTTTTATTCTGCGTAGTTCAAAAGTTGCTGCTGCAAAGAAGAACATATTTTTTCTCATAGTCGCAGACGCAGTCATCCTTCTTATTTCATTTCCTCTTTTTTCTTATGACATTTTTAACTATGTGCTCACGGGCAAAGTCCTCTATTGGTACCGGGAAAATCCGTATATTACGATGCCGATAGAGTTTGTAGGTGAGCCGATGCTCTCTTTTACCAGGGCGGCAAACAAGGTGGCGCTCTATGGTCCGGTATGGCTTGGCATCAGTAGTGTTCCGTATTTTTTGAGTATGGGTAGTACTTGGGCAGCACTCTTCTGGTTTAAATTCATAGGATTCGTTGCTTACATGACTATTCTTATTGTCATATGGAAGAAAACAAAGAATCTAAGTCGCGTAGCGTTTTTTGCCTTTAATCCTCTCGTACTCTCAGAAATTTTAGTGAACGGACACAATGATGCTGTAATGATGGCACTGGCATTGCTTGGAATATATTTTATAGAAGCTTCGAATATACTTCGGAAGACCTTGGGATACGCAATTCTTGGTGCATCCGTATTGATAAAGGGTGCAACGGTCGTGTTGCTTCCGGCAGTTTTCTTTACGCGATGGTATCCGAAATTTCGATATATTTTGTATGCCGCATGTATGCTTATGGTATTTTTACTCACACCACTTCGGGAAGAGATGTATCCGTGGTACGCCGTATGGTTTATGGTGTTTTTACCGTTCATAGATGGCAAAATAGGCGATGAACTGCGGTGGATGGGTGCGTTTTTTTCTGCGGGATTACTCCTGCGCCACCTGCCATATGTCATGACGCGTGAGTACGGCGGAACCGGACCCATGCTTCGAATGATTTTCACCTGGACGCCGCTGGTATTTGGATTGATATATCGATTTTTGAGTCTAAAATTTTATGGGAAAAGAACAAAATAAATACATACAGTATTTGGGATTTGGATCTTTTTGTGTACTTATCATCTGGATTCTGTACGTGGTAGTTCCGTTATTTCAGGATACATTTATACCCACTCATGATGGTGAGTACCACATCATACGTTTTGCCCAGTTTTATGAAAGTTTTATGCATGGACACTCGTGGTTTCCCAGGTTTGCGCCGGATCTGAACAGTGGCTTTGGGGTACCGCTCTTCACGTTTTTTTATCCTCTGCCAAATTACCTGTCGCTTATTTTCCACGGACTGGGACTGAGTTTTGTAGACTCTGTAAAGTATATATCGGGACTCGGGTATGTAGTCGGTGTTTTTTTCTGTTTTTTATGGCTCCGGAAAATATATTCATTTATACCTTCAGTTCTTGGAACTCTCGCATACGCATCTGTCCCGTATTGGTTCGTCGATATATTTATCCGTGGGTCGGTAGGTGAGAGTCTAGCGATGGGATGTTTTACTCTGCTTTTATACGCGATTGCAGGTAAAAAGGGCGTACTCATTGCTATCTCTTCAGCGTTACTTATTTTAAGTCACAATATTTTGGCGATGCTTTTCATTCCGGTCGCATTTTTTTATGCATATATTACCTCTCCTCTCCTCATGGTCTACGTATTTTTGGGCATTGGATTGACCAGCTGGTTCTGGCTACCGGCTCTGTATGAACGGCAATTTGTATTGGGGCTTAATAGCGTAGATTTCAGGGATCATTTTCTCACTCTCATCCAGCTGTTGATTCCGTCCTGGGGGACCGGATTTTCCGGAAATGGGTATGTCTTTAATCAGATGTCGTTTCAGATCGGGATATTTTCACTCTTTGTTATCGGTTGGAGTTTTCTTGTATGGATTAAAAACAGAGTGCGCGAACGGATAGATTTGCTGTTTTCGGTATTTGGTATTCTATTCGTAGTCAGTGTATTTTTGATGACGGAGTACTCATTAGTTTTTTGGAATTATTTTCCATTTCTTTCAAATATTCAGTATCCGTGGAGATTGTTGTCTTTTGTACCAGTCATAACAGGATTTTGTGCTGCATATATTCTCCATACTCGAAAATTTCATTGGTTCAGCATGCTGTTTTTTATTGTCGTACCGATTTTACTATCGTATTCGTATGCCCGGCCGGTGCAGTATGAGAAACGGGAAGACTCGCACTATCTCACGAGGAAAGAATTTACAGATGGTACGTCTTCTCTTGGAAATTCTTTCTCTACCCGCTGGTTACCATGGCAAAGTGCGAGGGTAGCGCAAAAGATAGAGTCATTGAGTAGTGAAACTACAATTTCAGGGATTACGCTGTCACCAGACAGGTATACATTTACTGTGAATGCCACAAAGGGCGATACCATAGTCGTTCATATTTCGTATTATCCCGGATGGAGTGTGTATGTCGACGAACGCAGAGAGGAGATCGACTATTCTAAAGGAGATATACGGTTTAAAGTTCCGGCAGGAATCCATACGATAGTGGTAAAGCTTACGGGTACTCTCGATCAGAAAATCGCGTATCTGATTTCATTTTTTTCTTTGTGCGTCTTGGCTTTATTGATTATAATAAGGAAGCGATTTGAGAAATCGAGTAAATTTATTTCCCCATGAATATAGCAATAGATACATCTCCGTTAACGAATCAACATAGCGACAGGGGAGTGGGTCAGTATACGAAAATTCTTCTGGATGTACTCGGAGAATATTGTCCGGATATACATATTCAGGAAATAAAAAA